>NZ_JAIXMK010000004.1:0-325482 GCF_020328095.1 Streptomyces sichuanensis | reverse complement strand
GCGCGCTGACGGACGAGCTGCCCGGGGCGTCGCACGGTGCCGCCTTCCGCACCGACGGCGGGGCGTGGCCGCCGGCGGGTGCGGAGGCCGTCGACCTGACGGGCTTCTACGACGGCATGGCCGGGCTCGGCCTGGAATACGGCCCGGTCTTCCAGGGCCTGCGGTCGGTGTGGCGCAGCGGGGACGAGGTCTTCGCCGAGGTCGCCCTCGCCTACGAAACGGACACGGACACGGACACGGACACAGGCACGGGCACAGGCACGGAGGCGGACGCCGGCGCGGGCACGTTCGCCCTGCATCCGGCGCTGCTGGACGCCGCGCTGCACGCGATCGGCGCGGGCGGCCTCGTCCCCGTCGACGACGGGCCGCTGCTGCCCTTCGCCTGGTCCGGTGTGGACGTGCGGGCCGTCGGGGCGACGGCGTTGCGGGTCACGGTCTCGCGGACCGGTACCGATGCGGTCTCCCTGGCCGTGGCCGATGCCGCCGGTGGACCCGTGGCCACGGTCGAGACGCTGTCGCTGCGGCCGGTGTCGCGGGAGCAGCTGCTCAAGGCGGGTGGCTCCGGCAGGCGTGCCGAGGACGCTCTCTTCGGCCTCGAATGGCGGCCGGTGGTCCTCGGCGACGCCGCCGAGCTCGACGTCCGGTGCTACGCGGACCTGGCTGCGCTGGCCGCCGAGCCCGCCTTGCCCGAGGTCGCCGTCGTGCCGTGCCCGGCCGGATCCGGTACGGACACGGCAACCCGGGTGCACGCCGTTGCCGGTGAGGTGTTGGCGCTGGTGCAGTGGTGGCTGGCGGAGGACCGTCCGTCGCGTCTGGCGCTGGTGACCCGGCCCGGTGACCTCGCCCATGCGGCGGTGTGGGGTCTGGTCCGCTCCGCGCAGTCGGAGAACCCCGACCGGATCGTGCTGGTGGAGGCGGAGGACACCGACGCGGCCGTCCGCATCCTGCCCGCCGCCGTCGCCTCCGGTGAGCCGCAGCTCGCGGTGCGCGGCCAGAGCGGCCAGAACAGCCAGGACAGCCAGGACGTGTTCGTCCCCCGTCTGGCGAAGACGCCCGGATCCGCCACCGGCACCCCGGACTTCGGGGACGGCACCGTCCTCGTGACCGGTGCGTCCGGTGCGCTGGGCGGGCTCGTCGCCCGGCACCTGGTGTCCGAGCACAAGGTGCGCCGGCTCCTGCTGGCCGGCCGCCGGGGCGCGGAGGCCGCCGGGGCGGCCGAGCTGACCGCCGAACTGGCCGAGTGGGGCGCCGAGGTCACCTGGGCGGCCTGTGACGTGGCCGACCGGGACGCCGTGCGTGCCCTGCTGGGCGGGCTCGACGACCACCCGTTGTCGGCCGTCGTGCACACCGCCGGCGTTCTCGACGACGGCGTCGTCTCCTCGGTCACCCCGGAGAGGCTGGCAGCGGTGCTCCGCCCCAAGGTGGACGCCGTGCTGAACCTCCACGAGTGCACCCGGGAATCGGATCTGGCCGCCTTCGTCCTCTTCTCCTCGGTCGCCGGAATCGTCGGCAGCGCCGGTCAGGCGAGTTACGCGGCGGCGAACTCCTTCCTCGACGCCTTCGCCTCGCACCGCCGTGGTGAGGGCCTGCCCGCCACGTCGCTGGCCTGGGGAGTGTGGGAGCAGTCCGGTGCGATGACCGACGGTCTCGCCGAGGCCGACCGGGCGCGGATGGCCCGCAGCGGCGTGCTGCCGCTGTCGTCGGAGGAGGGGCTGCGGCTGTTCGACATGGCGCTGGCTTCGCACGAGGCCGTGCTCGCTCCGGTCCGGATCGACACCGGTGCGCTGCGCGCCGGCGAAGCGCCGCCGGTGATGCGCGCCCTGGTGCCGGCACCGGCCCGCAGGACCGCCCGGGCGTCCGCGTCCGCACCCTCCTCGGCCTCGCTGACGGCACGCCTGGACGGTCTGCCGGACGGGGAGCGCGAGAAGGTCGTCCTGGACCTGGTCCGGGCGGAGGTCGCCGCGGTCCTGGGGCACGCCTCGGACCGTACGGTCCAGCCGGAAAGCGCCTTCCAGGAGCTGGGCTTCGACTCGCTGACGGCCGTCGAACTGCGCAACCGGCTGAACAAGGCCACGGGTCTGCGACTGCCCGCGACGCTGGTCTTCGACTACCCGACACCCGCCGTTCTGGCCCGGCACGTGCTGACGGAGACGACGGGTGCGGCCGGACCCGCTCTAGTGGATTCCCTACTTGCCTCCCTCGACAAGGTCGAACAAGAATTGAACACGAAGTTGTCGGGGGGCGATGCCCGCGATCGGATCGTGTCAAAGCTCCAGAGCCTGCTGGTGATTGCCGGGGAATCCGGCAGCACGGCACAAGGCCCCGGAAGCGGCAGCGATCTGGAATCGGCCACGGACGACGAAATGTTTGACCTTCTTGGCAAGGAATTCGGAATCTCCTGACGGTTCCGGTGTCCCGGGCGACTCCTTGCCGAATTCCGGTAAGTATTCGCAGGGGTGAGGGACGATTTCGGTGGCGAACGAGGACAAGCTCCGCTATTTCCTGAAGCGAGTCACCGCAGATCTCCAGGAGACCCGGCGGCGCCTTCGTGACTACGAGGACGCCGCCGGGGAACCGGTCGCCATCATCGGGATGAGCTGCCGCTACCCGGGAGGCGTCCGCTCGCCGGAGGACCTGTGGGAGCTGGTCTCCACCGGCCGGGACGCCGTCTCGGAGTTCCCCGCCGACCGCGGCTGGGACCTGGACGCGCTCTACGACCCGGACCCGGAGCACCGGGGGACCAGCTACGCCCGTGAGGGTGCGTTCCTGCGCGACCTGGCGCAGTTCGACGCCGGGCTCTTCGGGATCTCGCCCCGCGAGGCGCTCGCGATGGACCCCCAGCAGCGGCTGCTGCTGGAGACGTCCTGGGAGCTCTTCGAGCGGGCGGGCATCGACGCCGCCTCGCTGGCGGGGAGCAGGACCGGTGTGTTCGCCGGGGTGATGAACCACGAGTTCCTCGCCACCCTGCAGAACTCCCCGGAAGACCTTGAGGGTTACCTGGGCACGGGAACCTCGGGCAGCGTCGCCTCCGGCCGGGTGGCCTACACCTTCGGCCTCGAAGGCCCGGCCGTCACGGTGGACACGGCGTGCTCGTCGTCGCTGGTCGCCCTGCACCTGGCCGTCCAGTCGCTGCGCAACGGCGAGTGCTCGCTGGCCGTGGCGGGCGGTGTCACGGCGATGGTCGGCCCCGCCACCTTCGTCGGCTTCAGCCGTCAGCGCGGTCTGGCGCCCGACGGCCGTTGCAAGGCGTTCGCGGCCGGTGCCGACGGCACGGGCTGGGGCGAGGGCGTCGGCCTGCTGCTGGTCGAGCGTCTCTCGGACGCCCGCCGCAACGGGCACGAAGTCCTCGCGATCGTGCGGGGATCCGCCGTCAACCAGGACGGCGCGTCCAACGGCCTGACCGCCCCCAACGGCCCCTCCCAGCAGCGGGTGATCCGCCAGGCCCTCGCCGCCGCCCAGCTGACCGCCGCACAGGTCGACGCGGTGGAGGCGCACGGTACGGGCACCCGGCTGGGTGACCCGATCGAGGCCCAGGCCCTGCTCGCCACGTACGGCCAGAGCCGCTCCGAGGACCAGCCGCTGTGGCTGGGCTCGATCAAGTCCAACATCGGGCACACGCAGGCCGCGGCCGGTGTGGCCGGCATCATCAAGATGGTCATGGCCATGCGCCACGACGAACTGCCGAGCACGCTGCACGTCGACGCGCCGTCCCCGCACGTCGACTGGTCGGCGGGCGCGGTGCAGCTGCTGACCGAATCCGTCCCCTGGCCGGCGTCCGACCAGCCGCGCCGGGCCGGCATCTCCTCCTTCGGGATCAGCGGCACCAACGCCCACACGATCATCGAGGAGGCCCCGCCGGCCGGCGCGTACGAACAGGACGCCCAGGAGGAGACGGACGGCGCCGCAGACGGGACCGCGGAAGCCGCAGAAGCCGAGGAAGCCGTGGAGGCGGCGCTCCCGGCCGAGGGCGGGCCGGTGCCGTGGGTGCTGTACGGCAAGAGCGAAGCCGCACTGTGCGCCCAGGCCGAACGCCTGCTCTCCCGCACCGACGCCGGCACCCCGCTACGGGACGTGGCGTTCTCCCTCGCCACCACGCGCACGGCGCTGGAACACCGTGCGGTGGTGCAGGGCGAGACGGTCGACGAGCTCGCCGAGGGACTGCGCGCGGTGGCCTCCGGATCCACGGCCCCGGGCGTGGTCCGAGGCCGGTCCGGCACGGGCGGCCGCGTCGGCTTCCTCTTCTCCGGCCAGGGATCGCAACGCCTGGGCATGGGCCGGGAGCTGTACGCGTCCTACCCGGCGTTCGCCGCCGCGTACGACGAGGTGTGCGCACACCTCGACGTCACGATCGACCTCGACTCCGAGGACCTGCACCGGACGGGCCTCGCCCAGCCCGCCCTGTTCGCCATCGAGGTGGCGCTGTTCCGGCTCCTCTCCTCCTGGGGCATCCGCCCCGACTACGTCGCCGGGCACTCGGTGGGCGAGATCGCCGCCGCGCACGTGGCGGGCGCGCTGTCGCTGGAGGACGCGGCGAAGCTGGTGTCGGCGCGTGCCGCGCTGATGCAGGCGCTGCCCGCCGGCGGGGCGATGGTGGCCGTCCAGGCGGCCGAGGACGAGGTGCTGCCGCACCTCACCGGCCAGGTGGGCATCGCCGCGGTCAACGGGCCCTCGTCGGTCGTGGTCTCCGGTGAGGAAGCGGCCGTACTGGCCGTCGCCGCGGTCTTCTCCGCGCAGGGCCGCAAGACGTCACGGCTGAAGGTCAGCCACGCCTTCCACTCGCCGCTGATGGACCCCATGCTCGACGACTTCGCCCGCGTCGTGGGTGAGCTGGCCTTCGAGACGCCGCAGATCCCCGTCGTCTCCAACGTCACGGGCCGGTTCGTCGACGCGTACACCCCCGACTACTGGGTCCGGCACGTCCGCGAAGCGGTGCGCTTCGCCGACGGCGTCCGGACGCTGCACGAGCACGGCGTGACCACCTTCGTGGAGATCGGCCCCGGCGGCGTGCTGAGCGCACTGGCCCAGGGCTGCCTGGACGACGCCGAGGCGCTCGCCGTCCCCGCCCTGCGGGCGGACCGCCCGGAGCGGGCGGCACTCGTCGCCGCGGTCTCCGAACTGCACGCGCACGGCGTCTCACCGGACTGGGCCGCCGTCTTCCCCGGCGCCCGCCGCGTGGAACTGCCCACCTACGCCTTCCAGTACGAGCGCTACTGGCTCGACGCCTCGCAGACCGCAGTCGGCGACGTGCGTGCGGCCGGCCTGGGCTCCGCCGACCACCCGCTGCTGGGCGCCGCCGTCGCCCTCGCCGGTGGCGACGAGCGGCTGCTGACCGGGCGGCTGTCACTGCGCACGCACCCGTGGCTCGCCGACCACGCCGTCCTCGGGAACGTGCTGCTGCCCGGCACCGCGTTCGTCGAACTGGCGGTGCGCGCGGCCGACGAAGCCGGCTGCGCACTGCTGGAGGACCTCACCCTCGAAGCGCCCCTCGTGGTGCCCGAGCGGGGCGGCATCGCCGTCCAGGTGTGGGTCGGCGCGGACGACGGCTCCGGCCGTCGGCCGCTGACCGTGCACTCCCGTCCCGAGGACGACACCGACCTGCCGTGGGTCCGGCACGCGACCGGCACCGTCACCGGCGAGGCGGGCGCCCCGGCCGGCCGGACGCTCGCCGCGTGGCCGCCGCCGGGCGCCGAGCCCGTCGGCCTCGACGGCTTCTACGACCGGCTGGCCGGCCTCGGCCTGTCCTACGGTCCCGCATTCCGCGGGCTGCACCGCGCATGGCACGCGGGCGACGAGGTCTTCGCCGAGGTCACCCTCCCCGACGGCATGGACGTCGGCTCCTTCCTCCTGCACCCGGCGCTGCTGGACGCGTCGCTCCACGCGATCGGCGCGGGCGGTGCCCTGGTGGGGGAAACGGACGGGCCGCTGCTGCCGTTCGCCTGGTCCGGTGTGTCCGTGCGCGCCACGGGCGCGTCGACCGTCCGGGTGCGGCTGTCCCGGGCCGGTACCGACACGGTGTCGCTGCTGCTGGCCGACGCCGCCGGCGAGCCCGTCGCGTCCGTGGAAGCGCTGACGCTGCGCGCGGTGTCGGCACAACAGCTCGGCAAGCGCCCCGAGGACGCGATGTTCACGATGGAGTGGACGCCGCTGACCCTGCCCTCCGACGCAGCGGGCACGACGGTCGAGTACGTCCCGGACACCGCCTCGCTGGCCGGCACCGACCGGACGTCCCCCGCCGACGTGCTCGTCGTCCCGTGCCCCGAGGGCACGGCAGGGCTCAGCGGAGCCGAACGGGTCCGCGAGGTCACCGCAGAGGTGCTGCGACTGCTCCAGTGGTGGTCCGCCGAGGAACGGACGGCACGCCTGGTCCTCGTGGCACGCTGCGACGACCTCGCCCACGCCGCCGCGGCCGGTCTCGTGCGCTCGGCCCAGGCGGAGAACCCCGGCCGGATCGTGCTCCTCGAAACCGACGGCCCGGCCGACGTGCTGGAGTCCGTGCCCGGCATCGTGCGCTCCGGCGAGCCCCACGTCGTCGTGCGCGACGGAGAGGTCCGTGTGCCGCGCCTGGCCCGGGCCGCCGCCCCGGAGACGGAGGACGCCGCCCCCGACCTCGGTGGCACCGTCCTGCTGACCGGCGCCTCGGGCGCGCTCGGCGGAACCCTCGCCCGGCACCTCGTGACCGGACACGGCGTGCGCAGCCTGCTGCTCGTCAGCCGCCGCGGCGCCGACGCCCCGGGCGCCGCGGCCCTGGAGGCCGAACTCACCGCGCACGGCGCCGATGTGACCTGGGCCGCCTGCGACGTGGCCGACCGCGCGGCGCTCTCCGAGGTGCTGGCCGCGACACCGGTCGACTCCGTCGTGCACACCGCCGGCGTGCTGGACGACGGCGTGATCGCCGCGCTGACGCCGGAGCGCCTGGACGCCGTGCTCAAGCCCAAGGTCGACGCCGTACTGAACCTGCACGAACTCGCCGGCGACAAGCCGTTCGTGCTCTTCTCCTCCGCCGCCGGCACCTTCGGCAACCCCGGCCAGGGCAACTACGCGGCCGCCAACGCCTTCCTCGACGCGTTCGCCACGCACCGCCGGGACCGCGGCCTGCCCACGGTCTCGCTCGCGTGGGGCCTGTGGGAGCAGGAAGGGGCCATGGCCGACGGCCTCGACGAGGCGGGCAGGTCGAGGATGGCGCGCTCGGGCGTGCTGCCGCTCTCCACCGACGACGCCCTGCGGCTCTTCGACGTCGCCCTCCTCTCCGACGAGGCCGTGCTCGTACCGGTCCGCCTCGACACCGGCGCCCTGCGCAACCGGGAGGCCGCAGCCGTACCGGCGCCGCTGCGCGGACTCGTCCGCGTCCCCCTGCGCGGCACCGCCCAGCGCACCGCCACCGGATCACTGGCCACGCGCCTCGCCGGGCTCTCACCGGACGAGCGCGACGAAGCCGTCCTGGAACTGGTCCGGTCCGAGGTCGCCGCCGTACTGGGGCACTCCTCGGTCCGCGCCGTCCAGCCCGCGCACGCCTTCCAGGACCTGGGCTTCGACTCGCTGACGGCGGTGGAGCTGCGCAACCGGCTGTCCACCGCGACCGGCCTGCGCCTGCCCGCGACCCTGGTCTTCGACCACCCGACGCCCGCCGCCCTCGCCCGGCACGTCGGAGCCGGACTCCTCGGAGAGACCCCCGACGGCACGGCCGCCGTCCGCCGGGCCGGGGGAGCCGTCGACGAGCCGATCGCCATCGTCGGCATGAGCTGCCGCCTGCCGGGCGGAGTGCGCTCGCCGGAGGACCTGTGGCGGCTGGTGGCGTCCGGCCGGGACGGCATCTCCCGCTTCCCCGACGACCGCGGCTGGGACGTCGAGTCGCTGTACGACCCGGACCCCGCCCACCTCGGCACCACCTACACCATGCAGGGCGGCTTCCTGCACGAGGCGGCGCGGTTCGACGCCGGTTTCTTCGGCATCAGCCCCCGCGAGGCGCTGGCGATGGACCCGCAGCAGCGGCTGCTGCTGGAGGCGTCGTGGGAGGCGTTCGAACGGGCGGGCATCGACCCGGCCTCCGTGCGCGGCAGCAGGACCGGAGTCTTCACCGGCCTGATGTACCACGACTACGGCCAGGGCCCGCGCGAGCTGCCCGAGGGCGTCGAGGGCCTGCTCACCACCGGAGGGTCGGGCAGCGTCGCCTCCGGCCGGGTGTCCTACACCTTCGGGCTCGAAGGCCCGGCCGTCACCGTCGACACGGCGTGCTCGTCGTCGCTCGTCGCCCTGCACCTGGCCATCCAGGCGCTGCGCAACGGCGAGTGCACGATGGCGCTCGCCGGCGGCGTCACGGTCATGGCGAGCCCCACGGTCTTCGTGGAGTTCAGCCGGCAGCGCGGTCTGTCGGCGGACGGCCGCTGCAAGGCGTTCGCAGCCGGGGCCGACGGCACCGGCTGGGGCGAAGGCGTCGGCGTCCTGCTGGTGGAACGACTGAGCGACGCCCAGCGCAACGGTCACCAGGTGCTGGCGGTCGTGCGCGGGTCGGCGGTGAACCAGGACGGTGCGTCGAACGGTCTGACGGCGCCGAACGGCCCGTCGCAGCAGCGGGTGATCCGCCAGGCCCTGGCCTCCGCCGGATTGTCGCCGGCCGACGTCGACGCCGTCGAGGCGCACGGCACGGGCACGAAGCTGGGCGACCCCATCGAGGCCCAGGCCCTGCTCGCCACCTACGGCCAGGAGCGGCCCGAGGGCCGGCCGCTGTGGCTCGGCTCGCTGAAGTCCAACATCGGCCACACGCAGGCCGCCGCCGGTGTGGCGGGTGTGATCAAGATGGTCATGGCGATGCGCAACGGCCTGCTCCCGCAGACCCTGCACGTCGACGAGCCGACCCCGCACGTGGACTGGGAGGCGGGCGACGTCCGGCTGCTGACCGAAGCCGTCGACTGGCCGGTGACGGACCGGCCCCGCCGCGCGGCGGTCTCGTCGTTCGGCGTCAGCGGCACCAACGCGCACACCATCATCGAGCAGGCACCCACCGCAGCCGCTCCTGTCGAGCCCGCTGTGGAGGACGACCCCGTGGCCCAGCCGTGGGTCCTCTCCGGCAGGACCGAAGCGGCACTGCGGGCCCAGGCCGCCCGCCTCATCTCCTTCCTGGACGAAACCGGCGGACAGACCCCGACGACCGACACGGCCTACTCGCTGGCCACCACCAGGGCGGCCTTCGAACACCGCGCCGTGGTCGTGGGGGAGAGCACCGAGAAGTTCCGGCAGGGGCTCGCCGCCGTCGCGGACGGCTCCACGCCGCCCCACGTGGTGACCGGGGCCGCCCGGACCACCGGCAAGGTCGTCTTCGTCTTCCCCGGCCAGGGCTCGCAGTGGGTCGGCATGGCCACCGAACTGCTGGAGACCTCACCGGTCTTCCGCGAACGGATCACCGCCTGCGAACGCGCCCTGTCCCCGCACGTGGACTGGTCGCTGACCGAGGTGCTGCGCGGCGAGTCCGACGTGGAGCAGGACCGCGTCGACGTGCTGCAACCCGTGCTGTGGGCGATGACCGTCGCACTGGCCGAGGTGTGGCGCTCCTTCGGCGTCACCCCCGCGGCGGTCGTCGGACACTCCCAGGGCGAAGTCTCCGCCGCAGTGGTCGCCGGAGCGCTCTCCCTGGAGGACGCGGCGCGCATCGTCGCCCAGCGCAGCCTGGCGGTACGCGAACTCCAGGGCCGCGGCGGCATGGCCTCGGTGACCCTCCCGCACGACGAAGCGCACGAACTGATCGGCCGGTGGGCCGGCCGGCTCGGCATCGGCGCGGTGAACGGGCCCGGAACCGTCGTGGTCTCGGGAGACACCGACGCCCTGGACGAACTCCTGGCGCACTGCGAGCAGCAGGGCATCCAGTCCCGCAAGGTCGCCGTGGACTACGCCGCGCACTCCCCGCAGATCGAGCAGGTCGAAAACCAGGCCAGGGACGGCTTCGCCGGCATCACCCCCCGCCCCGGCGCCGTGCCCTTCTACTCGACGGTCACCGGCCGGAAGCTGGACGCCGGTGAGCTCGGCTCCGACTACTGGTACCGCAACATGCGGCAGACGGTGCGGTTCCACGACGCGATCCACGCGGCCCTGGCCGACGGGCACGACGTCTTCATCGAAGTCAGCCCGCACCCCGTGCAGGTGGCGGGCATCCAGGACGCCATCGAGGCCGCCGAGGCCGAAGCCGTGGCCGTACCGACCGTGCGCCGCGGCGACGGCGGCCGGCGCCGGCTGCTGCTGTCGCTGGCCCAGGCCCACGTGCACGGCGTCACCGTCGACTGGGACGCGGTCCTGCCGGGGGCGCGCACCGTCGACCTTCCCACCTACGCGTTCCAGCACGAGCGGTACTGGCTGGACGGCGTGGCGGCGGCCGGTGACGTACGCGCCGCGGGACTGGACTCCGCCGACCACCCCTTCCTGGGCGCGGCGGTGGAACTGCCCGATGCCGGCGGCCACCTGCTGACCGGCCTGCTGTCCCTGCAGACCCAGCCCTGGCTGGCCGACCACGCGGTCCTCGGATCGGTGCTGCTGCCCGGCACGGCGTTCGTCGAACTGGCCGCCCACGCCGCGGCCGAGACCGGCTGCGACCTGGTCGAGGAACTGACCCTGGAAGCGCCGCTCGTGCTGCCCGAGCACGGCGGCGTCGCCCTCCAGATCCTCGTCGGCGCGCAGGACGACTCCGGCCGCCGGCCGCTGACCGTGCACTCCCGGGCCGAGGACGGCCCGTGGGTACGCAACGCCACCGGTGCCGTCGCCACGGGCGCGGCCCCGGCCGACACCGACCTCGCCGACTGGCCCCCGGCCGACGCCGAGCCGGTCGACCTGGACGGCTTCTACGACGGACTGGCCGGGATCGGCCTGACCTACGGACCGCTGTTCCAGGGGCTGCGCGCCGCCTGGCGCGGCAGCGACGCCGTCTACGCCGAACTGGCCGTCCCCGAGGGCCCGGACGCGGACGCCTTCGGCGTGCACCCCGCGCTGCTGGACTCCGCCCTGCACGCGCTGGGCGCGGGCGGGCTCGTACCGGAGGCCGACGGGCCGCTGCTGCCCTTTGCCTGGTCCCGCGTCACCGTGCACGCCACCGGAGCCGCCGCCCTGCGGGTGCGGCTGTCGGCGGCCGGCGGGGACGCGGTGCGGCTGACGGCCGCCGACGGCACGGGCCGGCCCGTCGTCTCGGTGGAGTCCCTGACGCTGCGCCCGGTGTCCCTCGACCAGCTCCGCACGAGCTCCCGGGACTCCCTGTTCACCGTCGAGTGGACGCCGCTCGCCGCACCGCCCCAGGCACCCGGCGCGACCGTACGGGCCTACGACGACATCGCCTCGCTCGTCTCCGCCCCGGCGACGGACGCGGACGCCGTCGTCGTGCCCTGCCCCGCCGGGTCCGGCACGGACGCCGAGCGCGTCCGGGACGTCCTGGCCGAGGTGCTCGGGCTGGTCCAGTGGTGGCTGGCCGAGGACCGGGCCGCGCGCCTGGTGCTCGTGACCCGCGGCGCGGCCGCCCCCGGCGACGATCCGGTCCAGGCCGCCGTGTGGGGCCTGGTGCGCTCGGCCCAGTCGGAGAACCCGGACCGCATCGTCCTCCTCGACACCGGCGAGGACACCGACGCGGCGAAGGCCGCGACGACGGTCGTGCCCCGGCTCCTCGCCTCCGGGGAGCCGCAGGCGGCACTGCGCGACGACGTGCTGCTGCTGCCCCGCCTGGCCAGGGCCACCGCCACCGCACCGGGGGCCACCCCGGACCTCGGAACGGGCACGGTACTGCTGACCGGCGCGTCCGGCGCCCTGGGCGGACTGCTCGCCCGGCACCTCGTCGACCGGCACGGTGTACGCAGCCTCCTGCTGATGAGCCGGCGCGGCGCGGACGCCGAGGGCGCGGCCGAGCTCCAGGCGGAGCTGACCGCCTCGGGCGCCGACGTGACCTGGGCCGCCTGCGACGCGGCCGACCGCGACGCCCTCGCCGCGGTGCTGGCCCGGACGCCGGTGACCGCCGTGGTGCACACGGCCGGCGTCCTCGACGACGGCGTCATCGGCTCGCTCACGCCGGAGCGCCTGGACGCGGTGCTGCGCCCGAAGGCCGACGCCGTGCTGAACCTGCACGAACTGACCGGCGACCTGTCGGCGTTCGTGGTCTTCTCCTCGCTCGCCGGCACGCTCGGCACGCCCGGCCAGGCGAACTACGCCGCGGCCAACGCCTTCCTGGACGCCTTCGCCCGTCGCCGCCGCGCGCAGAGCCTTCCCGCGGTGTCGCTGCCCTGGGGCCTGTGGCAGCGGACCGGCACCATGACCGCGGACCTCGGCGGAGCGGACCGCACCCGGCTCGCCCGCGGCGGCGTGCTGCCGCTGTCGGACGAGGACGGTCTGGAGCTCCTCGACGCCGCCCTCGCCCGGGAGGAACCCGTGGTCGTGGCGGCACGGCTGGACGTCGCCGCGCTCCGCAACGCGGCCGCCCCGGTGCCGCCGCTGCTCGCAACGCTGGCCGGCGGCCGGCCGCGGCGCACGGACCGGGCCACCGTCGTACCGCTGGCGCAGCGGGTCGCGGACCTGCCCGAGAGCGAGCGCGAAGAGGTGGTGCTGGACCTGATCCGGTCCGAGGTCGCCGCCGTGCTCGGACACGGCTCCGCCAAGGCCGTACAGCCCGACCAGGCGTTCGGCGACCTGGGCTTCGACTCACTGACCGCCGTGGAACTGCGCAACCGGCTGAACAAGGCCACCGGCCTGCGGCTGCCCGCCACGCTGGTCTTCGACTACCCGACGCCCGAGGCCCTCGCCCAGCGGGTGCTGAAGGACCTCCCGGGCGGCACGGGCGGGACCGGGTCGGTCTTCGACGAGATCGACCGCCTCGCCGCCGCCCTCGACGCCGCCGCAGCGGACAACACCACCCGAACAAAGATCAACATGCGTCTCCAGGCGCTGCTCACCCGCTGGAACGGGAACGAGCCGGCCGATCCGGGAGACACCGGCGGAGCCGAGGACGAAGACGACCTCAGCTCGGCGAGCGACGAGGAGCTGTACGAGCTGCTCGACGACGAACTCGGCACCTCCTGAACTGCGCAGGCCACAAAGGGGCGGGCACACAGATGATGAACGAAGACAAGCTCCGGGACTACCTCCGGCGCGCCACCACCGACCTGCGCCAGGCCCGGCGACGCGTGCGCGAGCTGGAGGCCCGCGACCAGGAACCGATCGCCATCGTGGGAATGAGCTGCCGCCTGCCCGGCGGCGTGCACTCCCCGGAGGAGCTCTGGCAGCTCCTGGCCCGCGGCGGCGACGCCATCTCGGCGTTCCCCGAGGACCGCGGCTGGGACGTCGACTCCCTCTACGACCCCGACCCCGAGCGGCCCGGCAAGGTCTACACCCGGCAGGGCGGGTTCCTGCACGACGCACCGGACTTCGACGCACAGCTCTTCGGGATCTCGCCGCGCGAGGCGCTGGCGATGGACCCGCAGCAGCGGCTGCTGCTGGAGACCGCCTGGGAGGTCTTCGAGCGCGCGGGCATCGACCCCGCCTCGCTCAAGGGCAGCCGCACCGGCGTGTTCGCCGGCCTGATGTACCACGACTACGGCTTCACCCCGGGCGTCCTCCCGGAAGGCGTCGAAGGGCTGCTCAGCACGGGCAATTCCGGCAGCGTCGCCTCCGGACGCATCGCCTACACCTTCGGCTTCGAGGGCCCCGCCGTCACCATCGACACGGCCTGCTCGTCCTCGCTCGTCGCGCTGCACCTCGCCGTGCAGGCGCTGCGCAGCGGCGAATGCTCGATGGCGCTCGCCGGCGGCGTGACGGTCATGGCGGGCCCCAGCGCGTTCGTGGAGTTCAGCCGCCAGCGCGGGCTCGCCCCCGACGGCCGCTCCAAGGCGTTCGCCGCGGCGGCGGACGGGGCGACCTGGTCCGAGGGTGCCGGCCTGCTGCTCGTGGAGCGCCTGCGGGACGCCCGTCGCCTCGGGCACGAGGTGCTGGCCGTCGTCCGCGGCAGTGCGGTGAACCAGGACGGCGCGTCCAACGGCCTGACCGCGCCCAACGGCCCCTCGCAGCAGCGGGTGATCCTCCAGGCGCTGGCCTCCGCCGGGCTGTCGCCGGCCGACGTGGACGCCGTGGAGGCGCACGGCACGGGCACCACACTGGGCGACCCGATCGAGGCGGAAGCCCTGATCGCCACCTACGGGCAGGACCGCGAACGACCGCTGCTGCTCGGCTCGTTGAAGTCGAACATCGGCCACGCGCAGGCCGCCGCGGGCGTGGCCGGCGTCATCAAGATGGTCATGGCGATGCGCCACGGCGTGCTGCCGCAGACCCTGCACGTGGACGAGCCGACCCCGCACGTCGACTGGTCGGCGGACACGGTGCGGCTGCTGACCGAGGCCACCGACTGGCCGCGGACGGACCGCCCGCGCCGGGCCGGGATCTCCTCGTTCGGCATCAGCGGCACCAACGCGCACGTCGTCATCGAGCAGGCGGCCGAACCGGAGGCGGAGGAACCGGCCGGCGACGCCCCCGAGGCACCCGCCGAGGAGCCGCTGCGGGCCCGCACCTCCCTCGTGCCGTGGGTCCTGTCGGCGAAGAGCGATACGGCCCTGCGGGCCCAGGCACAGCGCCTGCTGGCCTTCACGGAGACCGACGGCACCACGGCGGACCCCGCCGACGTCGCGTTCTCCCTGGCCACCACCCGCACGGCGTTGGAGCACCGGGCCGCGGTGATCGGCGCCGACGCGGACGAGCTGCGAACGGGCCTCGCCGCCCTCGCAGCCGGTGAGCCGGCGGCACACGTGGTGCAGGGCCGCCCGGCCGGCGGCAAGACCGGCTTCCTCTTCTCCGGGCAGGGATCACAACGCCCGGGCATGGGACGCGAGCTGTACGAGGCGTTCCCGGTCTTCGCCGCGGCCTACGACGAGGTGTGCGCACATCTCGACGCGCCGGTCGACGTGGACGGCGAGGAGCTGAACCGGACCGGAGCAGCACAGCCCGCCCTGTTCGCCGTCGAAGTGGCGCTGTTCCGGCTCCTCGCCTCGTGGGGCATCCGGCCCGACTACGTCGCCGGCCACTCGGTCGGCGAGATCGCCGCAGCGCACGTGGCCGGAGTGCTGTCGCTGGAGGACGCGGCCAAGCTGGTCTCGGCCCGCGCCACGCTGATGCAGGCACTGCCTGCCGGCGGGGCGATGGTGGCCGTCCAGGCGGCCGAGGACGAGGTCCTGCCGCACCTCACCGAACGGGTGGGCATCGCGGCCGTCAACGGACCCGCGTCCGTGGTCCTGTCCGGCGCCGAACACGCCGTGACGGAGATCGCCGACGTCTTCGCCCGGCAGGGCCGCAAGACCTCGCGCCTGAAGGTCAGCCACGCCTTCCACTCGCCGCTGATGGACCCGATGCTCGACGCGTTCGCACAGGTCGTGCAGGGGCTGACGTTCGACAGGCCGCAGATACCCGTCGTCTCCAACCTCACGGGCCGGCCCGTCGACGCCTGCACGGCCGACTACTGGGTGCGGCACGTCCGCGAGGCCGTCCGCTTCGCCGACGGCGTGCAGACCCTGCACGAGCTGGGCGTCACCACCTTCGTGGAGATCGGCCCCGGCGGTGTGCTGAGCGCCCTCGTACAGGGCTGCGTGGACGACGCGGTCACGGTGCCGGCGCTGCGCGCCGACCGCCCCGAACCCCGGGCCCTCCTCACCGCCCTCGGACAGCTCCACACCCACGGACTCTCCCCGGACTGGCCCGCCCTCCTCCCCGGAGCCCGCCGCACCGCCCTGCCCCCCTACGCCTTCCAGCGCGAGCGCTACTGGCTGGAGGGCACCACCGCCCCCGACGTCTCCGCGGCGGGCCTGGACTCCTCCGGCCACCCCCTGCTCGGCGCGGTCGTGGAGACCGCCGGGGGACAGGACGTGCTGCTCACCGGCCGGCTGGCCCCCACCGGCCTGCCCTGGATCGCGGACCACACGGTCGGCGGAGTGCCCGTGCTGCCGGTGTCCGCGTTCGTGGAACTCGCCCTCTGCGCGGGCCGGCAGGCCGGATTCCCGCACGTCGAGCAGCTGGACGTCGACGCCCCGCTGGTCCTGGCGCACCAGGGCGCGGTCCGCATACAGGTGCAGGTCGGCCCGGCCGAGGACGCCGGCCGGCGGTCGGTGCAGATCTACAGCCGGGCCGCCGACGACGCCGAGGAGCCGTGGGTCCGCCACGCCACCGCAGAACTCACCCGCGACGTTCCGGCGACGGACTTCGACATGGTGATCTGGCCGCCGACGGGCGCCGAAACCCTGCCCGTGGAGGACCACCGGACCCTGCGCGCCGCCTGGCGCTCCGGGGACGAGCTGTACGCCGAGGCCGTACTGCCCGGCACCGAGCGGGAGCGCGCCGGCCGCTACGGCCTGCACCCCGAACTGCTCGACGCCGCCCTCGACACCCTGACGCTCGACCGCACGGACGCCGCCGGCGAGCTGCTGATGCCCTTCGCCTGGAGCGGCGTGTCCCTGCACGCCACGGGCGCCACGACCGTACGCATACGCGTCCGCCCCGCCGGCGACGGCGTGACGGTCGAACTCGCCGACGCCGACGGTGCTCCCGTGGCCTCGGCGGCGTCCGTACGGACGCGGCCGGTGTCACCGCAGCAGGTACTGGCAGCACGCGTCGCACACCAGGACTGGCTGTTCGACGTCGACTGGGTCGAGCACGCCCTGCCCGCCGCCCCGGCCACCGAACCCGCATGGGCGGTACTCGGCGGCGACGGCCCGTACCCCGGCCTCGACGCGCTCCGCCAGGCGGTCGACGCCGGTTCACCGGCGCCCGCCCACGTGCTCCTGCCCTGTGCCCCGAGCGGGGACGACACAGCGACGGCGACCCGGGACCTGCTGGCCGCCGTCATGACGGCGGTCCAGGAGTGGGTGACCGACGACCGGTTCACCGATGCGCGGCTCGTGGTGACGACCCGCGGAGCCGTCGCCCTGGACGGGGAGACACCGGACCTCGCCCACGTCGCGGTGGCCGGCCTGGTGAAGTCCGCACAGGCCGAGCACCCGGACCGCCTGCTGCTCGTCGACTCCGACGCGGACATCACCGGACCCGTGGCCGGAGCGCTCGCCGCACTGGACGAACCGCAGGCCGTGGTACGCGCCGGCAAGCTGTTCGTGCCCCGCCTCGACCGGATCACCCGCCCCGGGGAACCCGCCGCACGAGCCTGGGACCCCGAGGGAACGGTGCTGCTCACCGGCGCCTCCGGCGGCCTCGGCCTGTCCCTCGCACGGCACCTCGTCACCGAACGCGGCGCCCGCAGGCTGCTGCTGGCCAGCCGCCGCGGACCCGCCGCCGAGGGCATCGGCGAGCTCAGCGCCGCCCTGACCGCACTGGGCGCACACGTCGACGTGGCCGCCTGCGACATCGCCGACCGGGACGCCGTGGCGACGCTCCTCGCCTCGATCCCCGCCGAGCACCCGCTCACGGCCGTCGTGCACGCCGCCGCCGCCCTGGACGACGGCGTGATCACCGCACTGACCCCCGAGCGCCTGGACACCGTGCTGCGCCCGAAGGTCGACGGTGCGCTGCACCTGCACGAGCTGACCAAGGACCTGGACCTCTCCGCGTTCGTCCTCTTCTCGTCCCTGTCCGGAATCCTGGGCAGCGCCGGCGCGGCGAACTACGCTGCGGGCAACGCCTTCCTGGACGGCCTGGCCCGGCAACGCCGCGCCGAGGGCCTGCCCGCAACCTCACTGGCGTGGGGCCTGTGGACCGACAACGGCGGCATGGGCGACCGCATCACCGACGCCGACCGCAACCGTATGGGCCGCGCCGGAGTGGTGCCCTTCACCTCCGCCGAGGGCCTGGCCCTCTTCGACGCCGCCCTCACCCTCGACCGGCCCGTCGTCGTGCCCGTCCGGCTGGACTTCGCGGGACTGCGCTCCATGGCCCGCGCCGGCCTGATGCCGGCCGTCTTCCGCGGCCTCGTACCGGACACCGGCCGGGCCCCCGACGAAGCCGCCGCCGGCCGGACCACCGCCCTCGCCCGCCGGCTCGCCGGGATGGCCGAAGCCGACCAGGAGAAGGTGCTGCTGGACCTGGTGCGCAACCAGGCGGCCGCCGCCCTGGCCCTCGCCAACCCCGCCGTCATCGAACCGGGCACCGCCTTCCGGGACATCGGCTTCGACTCCCTCACCAGCGTGGAACTGCGCAACCGCCTCAACGCCGCGACCGGGCTGCGACTGAAGCCCACCCTGGTCTTCGACCACCCCAACCCCGTCGCGATCGCCCGCCTGCTGCACAAGGACCTGGTCCTCGACCTGGCCGCCGAGACCCCGCCCGTCCTCGACGAGCTGGACCGGCTGGAGGCCGGTCTCGCCGCGATCGCTCCCGACGACGCCGTACGGGACAAGGTCACCGCCCGCCTCAAGTCGCTGCTCTGGAAGTGGACCGACACCCACCAGGAGACCGCGGCGAGCACCCCCGGCGCCGACCTCGACCTCGACCGGATCGACGCCGCCACAGACGACGAGATGTTCGACCTCATCGACCAAGAGCTCGGGTCTCTCTAACCCTCCTTTCGCACTGCTACCGAGGACGAAAAACACATGTCGAACGACGACAAGCTCAGGGACTACCTCAAGCGCGTGATGGTGGACCTGCGCCACACCCGCAAGCAGTTGGGTGAGCTGGAGGCGAAGGACACCGAGCCCATCGCCATCGTCGGGATGTCCTGCCGCTACCCGGGCGGGGTCGGCTCGCCCGAGGACCTGTGGCAGCTGGTCTCCTCGGGCGCCGACGCCGTCTCCGCGTTCCCCACCGATCGCGGCTGGGACATGGACGCCGTCTACGACCCCGACCCCGAGCGGCCGGGCCGGACCTACGTGCGCGAGGGCGGCTTCCTCTACGACGCCGCCGACTTCGACCCGGCGTTCTTCGGGATCTCCCCCCGCGAGGCACTGGCGATGGACCCGCAGCAGCGCCTGCTGCTGCAGACCTCCTGGGAGGCCATCGAACGCGCGGGCATCGACCCGACCACGGTGCGCGGCACCCGCGCCGGCGTGTTCGTCGGCACCAACGGCCAGGACCACGCCTACCTCCAGCGGCCGGGCGACGAGGACGTCGAGGCCCACCTCGTCACCGCGAACACCGCGGCCGTCGTCTCCGGCCGCATCTCCTACGCCCTCGGCCTCGAAGGCCCGGCCGTCACCGTCGACACGGCCTGCTCGTCGTCACTGGTGGCCCTGCACCTGGCCGCCCAGGCCCTGCGCCAGGGCGAGTGCTCCCTCGCCCTGGCCGGCGGCGTGACCGTGATGGCCACCCCCAACACCTTCGTCGCGTTCAGCAGGCAGCGCGGCCTGTCGCCCGACGGCCGCTGCCGCGCCTTCTCGTCGTCCGCCGACGGCACCGGCATGTCCGAGGGCGTCGGCGTGCTCCTGCTGGAGCGGCTCTCCGACGCCCGCCGCCTCGGCCACGAGGTGCTCGCCGTCGTACGCGGCAGCGCCGTCAACCAGGACGGTGCCTCCAACGGCCTCACCGCACCCAACGGCCCCGCACAGATGCGGGTGATCCAGCAGGCCCTGGAGAGCGCACGACTGCCCGCGTCCCAGGTCGACGTCGTCGAGGCACACGGCACGGGCACCACCCTCGGCGACCCCATCGAAGCGGACGCGCTGCTCGCCACGTACGGCCGGGAACACTCCGGCGACCGCCCGCTGTGGCTGGGGTCGGTCAAGTCGAACATCGGGCACACCCAGGCGGCCGCCGGTGTCGCCGGTGTGATCAAGATGGTGATGGCGATCCGCAACGGCGTGCTGCCGCAGACGCTGCACGTGGACGAGCCGACCCCGCAGGTCGACTGGTCGGCCGGCGGCGTCAGGCTGCTGACCGAGGCCGTGCAGTGGCCGGAGTCCGACCACCCGCGCCGCGCCGCGGTCTCGGCCTTCGGCGTCAGCGGCACCAACGCCCACACGATCATCGAGCAGGCGCCCCCGGCCACCGAGGAGCCCGACGGGACCGCCGAGGCACCGGCCGCCGGCCCGCTGCCGTGGGTGCTCTCGGCGAAGACCGAGGCGGCCCTGCGGGCCCAGGCCGAGCGCCTGCTGACCCACGTGGAGGGCGTCCCCGGACCGGCGCCGGCCGACATCGGCCTTTCCCTCGCCACGACGCGCGCCACCTGGGACCGGCGGGCCGTCGTCGTCGGCGAAACCCTGGAGGAACTCACCGACGGCGTACGGGCCCTGGCGTCGGGCACCCCGTCCGCGTCCGTGGTCCAGGGCGCATCCCGCGCGGGCGGCAGGACCGGATTCCTGTTCTCCGGCCAGGGCTCGCAGCGCCTCGGCATGGGCCGGGAGCTGTACGAGGCGTTCCCGGTCTTCGCCACGGCGTACGACGAGGTGTGTGCACAGATCGGCGTCACGCTGGACGTCGCGTCGGAGGAGCTGCACCAGACCGGCGTGACCCAGCCCGCGTTGTTCGCGGTCGAGGTGGCGCTGTTCCGGCTGCTGGAGTCCTGGGACATCCGGCCCGACTTCGTGGCGGGTCACTCCGTGGGCGAGATCGCGGCCGCGCACGTGGCAGGAGTGCTGTCGCTGGAGGACGCGGCGACGCTGGTGTCGGCCCGTGCTGCGCTGATGCAGGCGCTGCCTGCCGGTGGTGCGATGGTGGCGGTTCAGGCCACTGAGGACGAGGTCCTGCCGCACCTGGCCGACGGGGTGGGCATCGCAGCGATCAACGGTCCGCGGTCCGTGGTGATTTCCGGTGCCGAGGACGCCGTGACGGAGATCGCCGAGCACTTCGCACAGCAGGGTCGTAAGACCTCGCGCCTTAAGGTCAGTCACGCGTTCCACTCGCCGTTGATGGATCCGATGCTGGAGGAGTTCGCGGCAGTCGTCCGTGGCCTGACCTTCAACGAGCCGCGGATCCCGGTCGTCTCCAACCTCACCGGCCGGCTGGCCGAGTCGTACACCCCCGACTACTGGGTCCGGCACGTCCGCGAAGCCGTCCGCTTCGCCGACGGCGTGCAGACCCTGCACGAGCTCGGCGTGACGACGTTCGTCGAGGTCGGCCCCGGCGGCGTGCTCAGCGGCATGGCACAGAGCTGCCTGGACGACGCCGTCACCGTCCCCGTCCTGCGCTCCGACCGCCCCGAGCGCCGGGCCGTCGTCACCGCGCTCGCCGAACTGCACGTCCACGGCATCTCCCCGGACTGGCAGACGCTCTTCCCCGGCGCGCGGAAGACCGACCTGCCCACCTACGCCTTCCAGCAGCAGCGCTTCTGGATGGAGACCCCGGACGACGCCGGGCCGGCCGTCGTGGACGCGGTCGACGCCGAGTTCTGGGCGACCGTCGAGCGCGAGGACGCCCAGTCGCTCGCCGCCACGCTGGGGCTGAGCGCCGAAGAACTGGACGTCGTCGTCCCGAAGCTGTCCGCCTGGCGCCGGCAGCGGCGCGAGCAGTCCGCCGTGGACGGCTGGCGCTACCGGGTGACCTGGCAGCCGCAGAACGGCCTGTCCGCCACGGACCTTCCCGGCACCTGGCTGTTCGCGGCACCCGAGGGCGACGAGTGGGCCGACTCGGTCCGCACGGCACTTCTCGGACGCGGCGCACACCTGATCCCGCTGGCGGTCACCGCCGACGCCGACCGCGAGTCGCTGGCCCGCGACCTGGCCGGGGCCACGGCCGGATCCGCCCCCCTGGACGGCGTGCTGTCGCTGCTCGCGATCGACGAGACCGGCTCGCCCGAGCACCCGGCGGTGTCCCAAGGGCTCGCGCGGACCGTCGCACTGACCCACGCGCTGGGCGACGCGGGCATCGACGCGCCGCTGTGGTGCGCGACCCGCGGGGCGGTGGCCACCGGCCGCCCGGACGACGCGCCGCTCAGCGCCGTGCAGCACCAGATCTGGGGCTTCGGCCGCTCCCTCGCCCTCGAACACCCCCGCCGCTGGGGCGGCCTCATCGACCTGCCCCCGGCGGTCGACGAGCGCGCCGCCGGCCGCATCGCCGCCGTGCTGAGCCGGCCCGCAGGGACGGCCGAGGACCAGGTCGCCGTCCGCACGTCCGGCGTGTTCACCGCCCGCCTGACCCACGCCCCGCGCACCGCCGGGCGGCCGTGGTCGCCGCGCGGCACGGTACTGATCACCGGTGGTACGGGCGCCCTGGGCGGCCACGTCGCCCGCTGGCTCGCCGGAGCCGGCGCCGAGCACCTGGTGCTGACCAGCCGACGCGGTGCCGACGCGCCCGGCGCGGCCGCACTGAAGGCCGAACTGGAGGACCTGGGGGCCGCCGTCACCCTCGCCGCCTGCGACGTCGCCGACCGCGACGCGGTGGCGCAGCTCCTCGCCGAGCACACCTTCACCGCCGTGTTCCACGCCGCCGGCGTGGAACAACTCGCCCCGTTCGACGAGCTGACCCCGGCCGACTACGCCCGCACCATGACGGCGAAGGTCGCCGGCGCCACGCACCTGGACGAACTGCTCGGCGAGCAGGACCTCGACGCCTTCGTCCTCTTCTCCTCGATCGCCGGTGTGTGGGGCAGCGGGCAGCAGACCGCCTACGCGGCCGCGAACGCCCACCTCGACGGGCTCGCCGGGCAGCGCCGGGCCAGGGGCCTGGCCGCGACGGCCATCGCCTGGGGCCCCTGGGCCGACGGCGGCATGGTGACCGACGCCGACGAGGAGCACCTGCGCCGCCGGGGCGTCATCACCCTGCCCGCCGCACTCGCCGTCACCGCGGTGCAGTCCGCCCTGGACTGCGACGACACCACCGTCGTCGTGGCCGACATGGACTGGGAGCGGTTCATCGGACCGTTCACCCTCGGCCGCCCGAGCCCCCTCCTCTCCGAGCTCCCCGAGGTGCTCCGCACCCGGAACACGGCGCCGGCCGACGGCACCACGGGCACCGTCCCGCTGGCGGCCGAGCTGGCCGGGCTGCCGGAGGCCAAGCGCGCGGCGACCGTGCTCGACCTGGTCCGCGCGCACGTCGCAGCCGTGCTCGGCCACGCCGGAGCGGCAGACGTGGAGCCGGACCGCGCGTTCAAGGACCTCGGCTTCGACTCGCTGACCGCGGTCGAACTCCGCAACAGGATCAACACGGCCACCGGCCTCGCGCTGCCGCCCACGCTGGTCTTCGACTACCCCAACGCCTCGGCCCTCGCCCACTTCCTCCTGACCGAGCTCCTCGGCTCGCAGGCCGCCGCACCGGGCGAGCAGCGCACGGCCGCCGTCGACGACGAGCCGATCGCGATCGTCGCGATGAGCTGCCACCTGCCCGGCGGGATCGACTCGCCCGAGGAGCTCTGGAACCTCGTGGCAGCCGGCGGCGACGCCGTGTCGGAGTTCCCGTCCGACCGCGGCTGGGACACCGACGACCTCTACGATCCCGACCCCGAACGCCCCGGCAAGACCTACACGCGCGAAGGCGGCTTCCTCTACGACGCCACCGACTTCGACGCCGCCTTCTTCGGGATCTCGCCGCGCGAAGCCCTGGCGATGGACCCGCAGCAGCGAGTCCTGCTGGAGACCTCCTGGGAGGCGTTCGAGCGCGCTGGCCTGACCCCCGCACAGGTCCGCGGCAGCCGCACCGGCGTGTTCGTCGGCATGGCCTACCAGGGCTACGGAGCCGACGTGCGCCGCACGCCCGAAGGCGTCGAGGGACACCGGCTGGTCGGCGGCGCGTCCAGCGTCGTCTCCGGCCGGGTCGCCTACTCCTTCGGCCTGGAGGGCCCGGCCGTCACCATCGACACGGCCTGTTCGTCCTCGCTCGTCGCCCTGCACCTCGCCATCCAGTCGCTGCGCAACGGCGAGTGCACGATGGCGCTCGCCGGCGGCGTCACGGTCATGGCCAGCCCCAACGTCTTCGTGGAGTTCAGCCGCCAGCGCGGTCTGTCGGCCGACGGCCGCTGCAAGGCGTTCGGCGCGGGAGCGGACGGCACCGGCTGGTCCGAGGGCGTGGGCGTCGTGCTCGTCGAGCGCCTCAGCGACGCCGTCCGCAACGGTCACGAGGTCCTCGCGGTCGTCCGGGGCAGCGCCGTCAACCAGGACGGCGCGTCCAACGGCCTGACCGCCCCCAACGGTCCCGCGCAGCAGCGGGTCATCCGCCAGGCCCTGGCGTCGGCAGGGCTCGCCTCCGCCGACGTGGACGTGGTGGAGGCGCACGGCACGGGCACCGCGCTCGGCGACCCCATCGAGGCGCAGGCCCTGCTGGCGACGTACGGCCAGGACCGCTCCGAGGACGAGCCCCTGTGGCTGGGCTCGCTGAAGTCGAACATCGGCCACACGCAGGCCGCCGCGGGCGTCGCCGGTGTGATCAAGATGGTCATGGCGATGCGCCACGGCGTGCTGCCGCGCACGCTGCACGCCGATGAGCGCACGCCGCACGTGGACTGGTCGGCGGGCGCGGTGCGGCTGCTGACCGACGAGGTCCGGTGGCCGGAGTCCGGCCGCCCGCGCCGTGCGGGCATCTCGGCCTTCGGCGTCAGCGGCACCAACGCGCACACCATCATCGAGCAGGCCCCCGCCGCAGTGGAGCCTGCCCCCACCCCGGACTCCGGTGCGGTCGTGCCGTGGGTGCTGTCGGGCAAGGGCGAGCCGGCGCTGCGCGCCCAGGCGGCCCGGCTGGCCGAGCACCTCGACGCACAGCCGGACTGGACACCGGCCGACATCGGCCTCTCCTTGGCCGCGCGGGCGACGTTCGAGGACCGTGCGGTGCTCATCGCACAGGGCCCGGACGGGCTCCGGTCGGCGCTGGCCGCCCTCGCGGCCGGCGAACCCGCGGCGAACGTGGTGCTGGGACGCGCCCGCACCGAGGGCAAGACCGGCTTCCTGTTCTCGGGCCAGGGTTCGCAGCGGCTGGGGATGGGGCGTGAGCTGTACGAGACGTTCCCGGTGTTCGCGGATGCGTACGACGAGGTCTGCGCGCACCTGGGCATGACGTGGGACGTCGACTCGGAGGAACTGCACCAGACGGGTGTCACTCAGCCCGCGTTGTTCGCGGTCGAGGTGGCGTTGTTCCGGCTGCTGGAGTCGTGGGGCATTCGGCCCGACTACGTGGCCGGGCACTCTGTGGGCGAGATTGCTGCGGCTCATGTTGCTGGCGTGCTGTCGCTGGAGGACGCGGCGAGCCTGGTGTCGGCCCGGGCCCGGCTGATGCAGGCGCTGCCTGCCGGCGGTGCGATGGTGGCGGTGCAGGCCACGGAGGACGAGGTCCTGCCGCACCTGACCGACGAGCTGGGCATCGCAGCGATCAATGGCCCGCGGTCCGTGGTGATTTCCGGTGCCGAGGACGCCGTGACGGAGATCGCCGAGGTCTTCGCCCAGCAGGGGCGCAAGACGTCCCGCCTGAAGGTCAGCCATGCCTTCCACTCGCCGCTGATGGACCCGATGCTGGAGGACTTCGCGGCAGTCGTCCGCGGGCTGACGTTCAACGAGCCGCAGATTCCGGTCGTCTCCAACCTCACCGGCCGGCTGGCCGAGACGTACACCCCCGACTACTGGGTGCGGCACGTCCGCGAGGCCGTCCGCTTCGCCGACGGCGTCCAGGCGCTGCACGACGAGGGCGTCACCACCTTCGTCGAGGTCGGTCCCGGTGGTGTGCTCAGCGGGATGACGCAGAACTGCCTGGAGGCTGACGAGGTCGTCACCGTGCCCGTCCTGCGCGCCGACCGCCCCGAGCGCCAGGCCGTCGTCACCGCGCTCGCCGAACTGCACGTCCACGGCACCACTCCGGACTGGCAGGCGTTCTTCCCGGGCACCCGCCGCGTCGACCTGCCCACCTATGCGTTCCAGCGCGAGCGCTACTGGCTGGAAGGCGAGGAGCTGACCGCTGCCGGTGGCCCGGTCGACGAGGTGGAGTCCGGCTTCTGGGACACCGTGGAGCGGGAGGACCTGGAGTCCCTCGCCGCGACCCTGGGCGTCGGCACGGACGAATCGCTCAGCGCGATCCTGCCCCGGCTGTCCGCCTGGCGGCGTCAGCGCCGCGACCAGTCCGTGGTCGACGGCTGGCGCTACCACGTCACGTGGAAGCCGCTCGGTGCGCTCCCGGAGAGCGGCGCCACCGGCACGTGGCTGCTCGTGATCGCCGACGAGACCGACTGGACGGCCTCGGTCCGTACCGCTCTCACCGAACGCGGCCTGGAGCCGGTGACGCTCGTCGCCGGCCCCGGCACCGACCGCGCGGCGCTGGCGGCGGAGCTGGCCGGCACCGGTCCCGTGGCCGGTGTGCTGTCGCTGCTGGCCGAGGACGAGAACCCCTCGGCCGGTCACCCCGCCCTCCCGCACGGCCTCGCCGCGACCCTCCTGCTCGTACAGGCCCTGGGCGACGCGGGCATCGACGCACCCCTGTGGTGCGCGACCCGCGGGGCAGTGGCCACCGGCCGCTCCGACCGCCTCGACCGTCCGGTGCAGGCGCAGGTGTGGGGCTTCGGCCGGGCGGCGGCCCTGGAGTACCCGCAGCGCTGGGGCGGTCTGCTCGACCTCCCCGAGCAGCTGGACGCCCGTACGGCGGCCCGTGTCGTCGGCGTCCTCGGGCAGTCGGCGGAGGACCAGGTGGCGGTGCGCGCCTCGGGTGTCTTCGGCCGCCGGATGGTGCGGGCCACCCGCAGCGCCGGACCCGACCGGCAGTGGTCGCCGCGCGGCACGGTGCTGATCACCGGTGGTACGGGTGCGCTGGGCGGGCACGTCGCCCGCTGGCTCGCCGGTGCCGGAGCCGAGCACCTGGTGCTCACCAGCCGGCGCGGCCCCGCCGCGCCGGGAGCCGCCGAACTCGTCGCCGAGCTGGAAGAACTCGGCGCCAAGGCCACCGTCGTGGCCTGTGACGCGGCCGACCGGGACGCCCTGAAGGCGCTGCTGGCCGAGCACCCCGTCAACGCCGTCGTGCACGCGGCGGGCGTCGGCGACCACGCCATGATCGAGGACACCGGCCCGGCCGCCTTCGGCGCCACAGTTTCGGCGAAGGCGGCGGGCGCCACGCACCTGGACGAGCTGCTGGCCGGTCAGGACCTCGACGCGTTCGTCCTGTTCTCGTCGGGCGCGGGCATCTGGGGCGGCGCCAGCCAGGGCGCCTACTCGGCGGCCAACGCCTACCTGGACGCCCTGGCCGCACACCGGCGGGCGCACGGCCGCACCGCCCTCGCCGTCTCCTGGGGCGGCTGGGCCGAAGGCGGCATGGCCGGCGTCGGTGACGGAGAGGAGATGCTGCGCCGCCGGGGCCTGCCGCCTATGCAGCCCGCACTCGCCATCTCCGCGCTCCGGCAGGCGCTGGCCGACGACGAGACCACCCTGACCGTGGCGGACTTCGACTGGGAGCGGTTCATCGGACCGTTCACGGTCACCCGCCCGAGCGCACTGCTGTCCGACGTGCCCGAGGTGCGCCGCGCGCTGGAGGCCCCGGCCGCCGGCACCGCCGACGCCGGCGGCTCGCCGCTGGCCGAGGAGCTGGCCGGACTGTCGGCGGGCGAACAGGACCGCGTCCTGGTGGACCTGGTCCGCACCCACGCGGCGGCCGTCCTCGGCCACACCGGCACCGCGGGGGTGGAGCCGGACCGTGCCTTCAAGGACCTCGGCTTCGACTCGCTCACCGCCGTCGAGCTGCGGAACAAGCTCACCGCCGACACCGGTCTGAAGCTCCCCACCACCCTGGTCTTCGACTACCCGAACACCACGGCCCTGGCCCACTTCCTGCGCACCGGGCTCCTCGGATCGCAGGCCGCCGCGCTGCCGGAGCAGCGTACGGCCGCCGTCGACCACGAGCCCATCGCGATCGTGGCGATGAGCTGCCGCCTCCCCGGCGGGGTCACCTCGCCCGAGGCCCTGTGGCAGCTCGTGACGTCCGGCGGGGACGCCATCGCGGGCTTCCCCGAGGACCGCGGCTGGGACGTCGACGGCCTCTACGACCCCGACCCCGGCACGCCCGGCAAGACGTACGCGCGCGACGGCGGCTTCCTCTACGACGCGGGCGACTTCGACGCCGCTCTCTTCGGGATCTCGCCGCGCGAGGCACTGGCGATGGACCCGCAGCAGCGACTGCTGCTGGAGACCACGTGGGAGGCGTTCGAGCGCGCGGGAATGGACCCCGCCTCGCTGAAGGGCAGCCGCACGGGCGTGTTCGTCGGCATGTCCTACCAGGGCTACGGCGCCGGCCTCCCGGAGGTCCCCGAGGGCGTCGAGGGCCACCTGCTCACCGGCAGCGCCGCGAGCGTCGTCTCCGGGCGCGTGGCCTACTCGTTCGGCCTGGAAGGCCCCGCCGTCACCGTCGACACCGCCTGCTCGTCGTCGCTGGTCGCCCTGCACCTCGCCATCCAGTCGCTGCGCAACGGCGAGAGCACGATGGCCGTCGCGGGCGGCGTGAACGTCATGGCCGTACCGGCCGCGTTCGTGGAGTTCAGCCGGCAGCGCGGCCTGTCGGCCGACGGCCGCTGCAAGGCGTTCGGCGCGGAAGCGGACGGCACCGGCTGGGCGGAGGGCGCGGGCGTCGTGCTCGTCGAGCGCCTCGGCGACGCCCTCCGCAACGGTCACGAGGTCCTCGCCGTGGTGCGCGGCAGCGCCATCAACCAGGACGGCGCGTCCAACGGCCTGACCGCCCCCAACGGCCCCGCGCAGCAGCGGGTCATCCGGCAGGCCCTGGCCTCGGCCGGCCTCACCGAGACCGACGTGGACGTCGTCGAGGCGCACGGCACCGGCACCGCGCTCGGCGACCCCATCGAGGCGCAGGCCCTGCTGGCGACGTACGGCCAGGGCCGCGGCGACGACGAGCCGCTGTGGCTGGGCTCGCTGAAGTCGAACATCGGCCACGCCCAGGCGGCCTCCGGCGTCGCCGGCGTGATCAAGATGGTCATGGCCATGCGCCACGGCGTCCTCCCCAGGACGCTCCACGCGGACGAGCCGACGCCGCACGTGGACTGGTCGGCCGGCGCCGTGCGGCTGCTGACCGAAGAGGTCCCGTGGCCGCAGTCCGGCCGTCCCCGCCGTGCCGGCATCTCGTCCTTCGGCGTCAGCGGCACCAACGCGCACACGATCATCGAGCAGGCCCCGGCGACGGAGCCCGTCGCCGTCGCCCCGGCCGGGGACGCCCCGGCCACCGTGCCGTGGGTGCTGTCCGGCAAGACCGAGGAGGCCCTGCGGGCCCAGGCCGAACGCCTGTTGTCCCACGTGGCCGAGACGGCCGGGCCGTCGCCCGCCGACGTCGGCTTCTCGCTCGCCACCACCCGGGCCGCGCTGGAGCACCGCGCCGCCGTGGTCGGTGACGACCGTGCCCCGCTCCTCGACGGCCTGCGGGCCCTGGCGGCCGGGGAGCCCGCTCCCGGCGTCGTGACCGGCCGCGCCGGCGGCGGCCAGGTCGGGTTCCTCTTCTCCGGGCAGGGCTCGCAACGGCCCGGCATGGGACGCGAGCTGTACGCGGCGTTCCCCGCCTTCGCGGAGGCGTACGACCAGGTGTGCGCCCACCTCGACCGGCACCTCGACCGGCCGCTGCGGGACGTGGCCTTCGGCGACGACGCCGACGAGCTGAACCGCACCCTCTTCACGCAGCCCGCCCTGTTCGCGACCGAGGTGGCGCTGTTCCGGCTCCTCGCCTCATGGGGCATCCGGCCCGACTACGTCGCCGGCCACTCCGTCGGCGAGATCGCCGCGGCGCACGTGGCCGGGGTGCTGTCGCTGGAGGACGCGGCCACGCTGGTGACCGCCCGCGCCCGGCTGATGCAGGCGCTGCCCGAGGGCGGCGCGATGGTGGCGGTCCAGGCCACCGAGGACGAGGTCCTGCCGCACCTCACCGAACGGGTGGGCATCGCGGCCGTCAACGGACCCTCGTCCGTGGTGGTCTCCGGCGCCGAGGACGCCGTGGCGGCCGTCGCCGCGGTCTTCTCCGAGCAGGGACGCAAGACCTCCCGGCTCCAGGTGAGCCACGCCTTCCACTCGCCGCTCATGGACCCGATGCTCGACGAGTTCGCCCGCGTCGTCGGAGAGCTCACCTTCGGCAAGCCGCGCATCCCGGTCGTCTCCAACCTCACCGGGCAGCCGGCGGACACGTACACCGCCGACTACTGGGTCCGGCACGTGCGCGAGGCCGTCCGCTTCGCCGACGGCATCCGGACCCTGAACGACCTGGGCGTGACGCGGTTCGTGGAGATCGGCCCCGGCGGCGTGCTGAGCGCGCTGACGCAGGGCTGCCTGGCGGACACGGCCGACGTGATCACCATTGCCGCCCTCCGCGCGGGCAGCCCGGAACCCGAGGCGCTCACCGGCGCCGTCGCACAGATCCACGTGCACGGCGTACCCGTCGACTGGGACGCGTTCTTCACCGGCCACGGCGCCCGCCGGGTGGACCTGCCGACCTACGCCTTCCAGCACCGGCGGTACTGGCTGGAGACCACCGCGCCCACGGCCGCCCCCGCGGGCACCGACGCCGTCGAGGCCGGCTTCTGGGAGACGGTGGAGCGCGAGGACGCCCAGGCCCTCGCCGCCACCCTCGACCTGCCCGCCGAGCAACTGGACGCGGTGCTGCCCCGGCTGTCCGCGTGGCGCCGGCAGCGGCGCGAGGAATCCGTGGTGGACGGCTGGTCCTACCGCGCCGGCTGGAAGCCGCTGAACGGTCGCTGGAACCGCGAACTGTCCGGCTCCTGGCTCTTCCTGACCACCCAGGAGACCGAGTGGACCACCGCCGTCCGCGACGGACTCACGGCACGCGGGGCACAGATCGTCCCCGTCGCGGTCGACCCCGCCACGGACCGCGGCACACTGCTGCGGCAGCTTGAGGACGCCGTCCGGGAGACCCCGGTCGAGGGCGTGGTCTCCCTGCTCGGCATCGACGAGCGGCCCCACCCCGGGCACACGGCACTCACCGTCGGCACCGCGCTGTCCGTCCTGCTCGTCCAGGCACTGGGCGACGCGGGCATCGACGCGCCGCTGTGGGCACTGACCAGGTCGGCGATGTCGACCGGCCGTTCGGACGCGACGCCGAGCGCCGCCCAGAACGCCGTCTGGGGCCTCGGCCGCGTCGCCGCGCTGGAACACTCGCGGCGCTGGGGCGGCCTCGTCGACCTCCCCGAGACGATCGACAACCGGGTCACCGGCCGCCTCGCCGCAGTGCTCGGCCAGTCGGCCGAGGACCAGGTCGCCGTCCGCGCCCGCGGCGTGTTCGGCCGCAGGCTCTCCCACGCCACCACCGGCCGCAGCGACCGGGCCGGCCGGCGGTGGTCGCCGCGGGGCACGGTGCTCATCACGGGCGGTACGGGTGCGCTGGGCGGCCACGTCGCCCGCTGGCTGGCCGGTGCCGGTGCGGAGCACCTGGTGCTCACCAGCCGGCGGGGCCCGGCCGCGCCGGGAGCCGCCGAACTCGCCACGGAGCTGGAGGCAGCGGGCGTGCGCGTGACCGTCGCCGCCTGTGACGTGGCCGACCGCGCGGCACTGGCCGCACTGCTCGCCGAGCACCCCGTGAACGCCGTCGTGCACACCGCCGGCGTGGACCACCTGGAACCGTTCGACGACATGACGCTCGGCTCCTTCGCCGCCGTCCTGTCCGCGAAGGCCGCCGGCGCGATCCACCTGGACGAGCTACTGGCAGGCCGGGAGCTCGACGCCTTCGTCCTCTTCTCGTCCATCGCGGGCGTCTGGGGCAGCGGCCACCAGGCCGCCTACGCCGCGGCCAACGCCGCGCTCGACGGGCTCGCCGAGCGTCGGCGCGCCCAGGGCCTGCCCGCGACCGCGGTGGCCTGGGGCCCCTGGGGCGACGGCGGCATGGCCGAAGGCGACGGCGCGGCCGAACGACTCCGGCGCCGCGGCCTGATCCCGATGCCCGCCGCGCTCGCGGTCTCCGGCCTCCGGCAGGCACTGGACTCCGGCGAGACGACCGTGACCGTGGCCGACATCGACTGGGAACGGTTCATCACCCCGTTCACCGTGGGCCGTCCGAGCGCCCTGCTCGGCGACCTCCCGGAGACCGAACGGATCCTCAACGCCACCGGCCGCACCGACGAGGGCGGCGCAGCCGCCGACTCGCCACTGGCCGCCCGGCTCGCCGGACTGTCCGGGACCGAGCAGCACACGCTGCTCGTCGAGCTCGTCCGCACGCACGCGGCAGCCGTGCTCGGCCACAGCGGCGCCGGCGAGGTCGAAGCCGACCGGGCCTTCAAGGACCTGGGATTCGACTCGCTGACCGCCGTCGAACTGCGCAACAAGCTCAACACCGAGACCGGCCTCGCACTGCCGCCCACCCTGGTCTTCGACTACCCGAACGCCAACGCCCTCGCCCAGCTGCTGCGCACCGAGATCACCGGCCGCAGCGCGACGACGGCCCCGGCACCGGCGCCGGTGAGCGCGCCGACAGCGGACGACGACCCGATCGCCATCGTCGGCATGGCCTGCCGCTACCCCGGCGGCGTCCGTTCGCCCGAGGACCTGTGGCAGCTGGTCGTCTCCGGCAGCGACGCCATAGGGGACTTCCCGGCCGACCGCGGCTGGGACGTCGACGGCATCTACGACCCCGACCCCGACGCGCTGGGCAAGACCTACACGCGGCACGGCGGATTCCTCTACGAGGCCGGGGAGTTCGACCCGGCGTTCTTCGGGATCAGCCCGCGCGAGGCCGTCGCCATGGACCCGCAGCAGCGGCTGCTGCTCGAAACCTCGTGGGAGGTCCTCGAACGCGCCGGCATCGACAGCGAGTCCGTCCGCGGAAGCCGCACCGGGGTCTTCGTCGGATCCGGCTACCAGGACTACGCGGCACAGGCGCTCAACGCGGTCGACGACTCCGAGGGATTCTTCGGCACCGGCAACTCCGCCAGCATCATGTCCGGCCGCATCGCCTACACCCTCGGCCTGGAGGGCCCGGCGGTCACCATCGACACGGCGTGCTCGTCGTCGCTGGTGGCGCTGCACTGGGCAGTACAGGCGCTGCGCAACGGCGAGTGCTCCATGGCACTGGCCGGCGGCGTGATGGTGATGTCCACTCCCCGGGCCTTCGTGGAGTTCAGCCGCCAGCGCGGCCTCGCCGTCGACGGCCGCTGCAAGGCGTTCGCCGCGGCCGCCGACGGCACCGGCTGGTCCGAGGGCGTCGGCATGCTCCTGGTGGAGCGGCTCTCCGACGCCCGCCGTAACGGACACCAGGTGCTCGCGGTCGTCCGCGGTACCGCCATCAACCAGGACGGCGCGTCCAACGGGCTGACCGCCCCGAACGGCCCCGCGCAGCAGCGGGTCATCCGCCAGGCGCTCGGCGCCGCCGGCCTCACCGCCGCCGGCGTGGACGCGGTGGAAGCGCACGGCACGGGCACGCGGCTCGGCGACCCGATCGAGGCCCAGGCGCTGATGGCGACCTACGGCCGCGAGCGGAACGACGGGCAGCCGCTGTGGCTGGGATCCCTGAAGTCCAACATCGGTCACACCCAGGCCGCCGCCGGTGTCGGCGGCATCATCAAGATGGTCATGGCCATGCGCCACGGCGTGCTGCCGCGGACGCTGCACGTGGACGAGCCGACGCCGCACGTGGACTGGACGGCCGGCGACGTCCGCCTGCTCACCGAGGCCATCGACTGGCCGGAGTCCGGTCACCCCCGGCGGGCGGGCATCTCGTCCTTCGGCGTCAGTGGCACCAACGCCCACACCATCATCGAACAGGCCCCGCCGGCCCCGGCCGAGGACGACACCGCCCCGGTGACGGCGGCCCCGGCCCCGCTGCCCTGGCTGCTCTCCGCCAAGAGCGGCGCGGCACTCCGCGACCAGGCACGACGGCTGCTGTCCTTCGTGGACGACGGGACGTCACCGGCCGACGTCGGCCTCTCGCTGGCCACCACCCGCACCGCCCTGCGCCACCGGGCGGCAGTGGTGGGGGAGACCCATGACGACTTCGTCCAGGGGCTCAAGGACCTGGCCGCCGGTACGCCGTCGTCCCGCGTCGTCCAGGGCAAGCCGGAAGGCAAGACCGGCTTCCTGTTCTCGGGCCAGGGTTCGCAGCGGCTGGGGATGGGGCGTGAGCTGTACGAAGCGTTCCCGGTGTTCGCCGACGCGTACGACGAGGTGTGCGCGCATCTGGAGGAGTCCGTCGACGTCGAGTCGGAGGAGCTGCACCAGACGGGTGTCACTCAGCCTGCGTTGTTCGCGGTCGAGGTGGCGCTGTTCCGGCTGCTGGAGTCGTGGGGGGTGCGGCCGGATTACGTGGCCGGGCACTCCGTGGGTGAGATTGCTGCTGCCCATGTGGCGGGCGTGCTGTCGCTGGAGGACGCAGCCAAGCTGGTGTCCGCGCGTGCTCAGCTCATGCAGGCGCTGCCCGCAGGTGGGGCGATGGTGGCCGTACAGGCCACCGAGGACGAGGTCCTGCCGCACCTGACCGACGAGGCCGGCATTGCGGCGATCAACGGTCCGCAGTCTGTGGTGATCTCCGGTGCCGAAGACGCTGTGACGCAGGTCGCCGAGGTCTTCGCACAGCAGGGGCGCAAGACGTCCCGCCTGAAGGTCAGCCACGCCTTCCACTCGCCGCTGATGGACCCCATGCTGGAGAAGTTCGCGGCAGTCGTCCGCGATCTGACCTTCAACGAGCCGCGGATCCCGGTGGTCTCCAACCTCACCGGCCGGCTGGCGGAGTCCTACACCCCCGACTACTGGGTGCGGCACGTCCGCGAGGCCGTCCGCTTCGCCGACGGCGTCCAGACCCTGCACGAGCTCGGCGTCACCACCTTCGTGGAGGTCGGCCCCGGCGGTGTGCTCAGCGGGATGACGCAGAGCTGCCTGGAGGAAGCGGTCACCGTGCCGGTGCTGCGCAACGACCGTCCCGAGCGGCCGGCCCTCACCACGGCCCTCGCCCAGCTGCACAACCACGGTGCCCCGGTGGGCTGGAGTGCGTTCTTCGCCGGTGCGCGGAAGGTCGATCTGCCGACGTACGCGTTCCAGCACCAGCGGTACTGGGTGGACGCGCCGGAGCCCACCGTCACGGCAACGGACCCGGTGGACGCCGAGTTCTGGGAGACGGTGGAACGCGAGGACCTTGAGGCCCTCGCCGGAACCCTCGACATCCGTGCCGAGGACACGTTCGGCGACGTCCTGCCGCGCCTGTCGTCGTGGCGCCGGCAGCGCAAGGAACAGTCCGCCGCGGACGCCCTGCGCTACCGGATCACCTGGAAGCGCATCTCCGCCCCCAACGGCACGGCGCGGCCCGGCACCTGGCTCGTCCCCGTCAGCGCCGCGCAACGCGACGAGGACTGGGTCACCGCCTGTCTGCATGGGCTGACGGCCCAGGGCCTCACCCCGCTGCCCGTCCCGGTCGACCCGGACGCCGGCCGGGAGTCCCTGGCCGCGCAACTCGCCGCCGCCGCGGGGAACGAGCCCGTCGCGGGAGTGCTGTCGCTGCTCGCCATCGACGGCTCTCCCTCCCCGGTCACGTCCCTGACCAGCGGCGTCGCGCTGTCCGTCCTGCTCGTCCAGGCGCTCGGCGACGCGGGGGTCGAGGCACCGCTGTGGTGCGTGACGCGGAACGCGATGGGCGTGACCCCCGCCGACGAGCCGGCGGACCCCGTCCAGTCCCAGGTGTGGGGCCTCGGCCGGGTGGTCGCGCTGGAGCACTCCTCGCGCTGGGGCGGTCTGATCGACCTGCCCGCCACGATCGACGGCCGGACCGCCGAACGACTCGTCGCGACGCTGGGCCAGTCGGCCGAGGACCAGGTCGCCGTCCGCGCGGCCGGAGTGTTCGTACGCCGCCTCGCACGGGTCACCGACGCCCGGGGCACCGGAGCACGGGCCGGCCGGCGGTGGTCGCCGCGGGGCACGGTGCTGATCACGGGTGGTACGGGTGCGCTGGGCGGCCATGTCGCCCGGTGGCTGGCCGGTGCCGGTGCGGAGCACGTGGTGCTCACCAGCCGGCGGGGCATCGACGCCCCCGGTGCGGCCGGCCTCAAGGCCGAACTGGAGACCATGGGTGCTCGCGTGACCGTGGCCGCCTGTGACGTGGCCGACCGCGCGGCACTGGCCGCACTGCTCGCCGAGCACCCCGTGAACGCCGTCGTGCACGCGGCCGGCACTGCCGAGCCGGGCATGCTCGCCGAGACCGGCCTCGACGACTTCGCGGCCACGGTCGCCGCCAAGGCCCTGGGCGCCGTGCACCTCGACGAGCTGCTGGGCGACCGGGAGCTGGACGCCTTCGTCCTCTTCTCCTCCATCTCCGGTATCTGGGGCGGCGGCGGACAGGCCGCGTACTCGGCCGCCAACGCCTTCCTCGACGGCCTGGCGGAACACCGCCGGGCCCGGGGGCTCGCCGCGACCGCGATCGCCTGGGGCCCGTGGGGCGAGGGCGGCATGGTCGCCGACACCGGGGACGAGGAGCGGCTGCGGCTGCGCGGCCTGACCGTGCTCCGGCCGGAACAGGCGATCTCCGTCCTGCACGGCGTGCTGGACAGCGGGGATGCCGCGGTCACCGTGGCGGACGTCGACTGGGCACGGTTCGTCGTCCCGTTCACCCTCAGCCGGCCGAGCGCCCTGCTGAGCGAGCTGCCCGAGGTCGGCAACGCCCTGGCCGGGGAGCCCGAGGCGCGGGCCGCCGAGCCGTCGGCGCTGCGGCAGAAGCTGTCCGGGCTGTCCGAGGGCGAGCAGGAGCGCCTCCTCGTGGACACGGTGTGCGCCCACGCGGCGGCCGTCCTCGGCCACAGCGGCTCCGCAGCGGTCGAACCCGACCTGGCGTTCCGGGACCTGGGCTTCGACTCGCTGACGGCCGTGGAGCTGCGCAACCTGCTCACCGCCGACACGGGCCTGACCCTGTCCGCGACGCTGGTCTTCGACTGCCCGACGCCCCAGGCGATCGCCCGGTACCTGCGGGCCGAACTCGCCGGCGACGGGGGCCCGGCCGAGGTCTCCGTCTTCGGTGAACTGGACCGCCTGGAGTCGGTGATCACGACGGTCGCCGCCGCCGAGGAGACGGTCCGGTCGGGGGTCCGCAGGCGACTGCAGGAACTGCTGTCCCTGATGAACGCCACCGGTGACCGGGGGGAGGAATCCGCCGTCGCCCAGCGAAAGCTGGAGGACGCGACGGTCGACGACATCTTCGATCTGATCGATCAAGATCTAGAAAATTCCTAGTTCTTGGCCCTCTACCTTTAACAACAGCCGAGGACGGATAGGGCGGATGAGCAGCAACGAAGACAGGCTTCTCGAATACCTCAAGCGGGTCACCGGAGATCTCCGCCAGGCCAGGGAGCGCCTGCGCGAGGTCGAGGAAAAGAACCAGGAACCCATCGCGATCGTGGGCATGGCCTGCCGGTACCCCGGCGGCGTGCGATCGCCGGAGGACCTGTGGCAGCTGGTGGTCTCCGGCGGCGACGCCGTCGGGGACTTCCCGGCGGACCGCGGCTGGGACGTGGAGGGCATCTACGACCCGGACCCGGACGCGTCGGGCAAGACCTATGCGCGGCACGGCGGATTCCTGTACGAGGCGGGGGACTTCGACCCCGAGTTCTTCGGGATCAGCCCGCGCGAGGCCGTCTCGATGGACCCGCAGCAGCGCCTGCTGCTGGAGACCACGTGGGAGACGTTCGAGCGCGCCGGCATCGACGCGGAGTCGCTGCGGGGCAGCCGGACCGGGGTCTTCGTCGGATCCGGCTACCAGGACTACCTCAACCTCCTGCTCGGTGTGGCCGGCGACTCCGACGGCCACCTCGGGACCGGCAACTCCGCCAGCGTGATGTCCGGCCGCGTCTCCTACACCTTCGGCCTGGAAGGGCCGGCGGTCACGGTCGACACCGCCTGCTCGTCGTCGCTGGTGGCGCTGCACTGGGCGATCCAGTCGCTGCGCAGCGGCGAGTGCTCGATGGCGCTGGCCGGCGGCGTGATGGTGATGACCTCGCCCACCGCGTTCGTCGAGTTCAGCCGCCAGCGCGGGCTGGCGCCGGACGGACGGTGCAAGCCGTTCGCCGCCGGCGCGGACGGCACCGGGTGGGCCGAGGGCGTCGGCATGCTCCTGGTGGAGCGACTCTCCGACGCCCGCCGCAACGGACACCAGGTCCTCGCGGTGGTGCGCGGCAGCGCGGTCAACCAGGACGGCGCATCCAACGGCCTGACCGCCCCGAACGGCCCCGCGCAGCAGCGGGTCATCCGCCAGGCACTGGCGTCCGCCGGTCTGTCCCCCGCGCAGGTGGACGTGGTGGAGGCGCACGGTACGGGCACCCGGCTGGGCGACCCGATCGAGGCGCAGGCGCTGCTGGCGACCTACGGCCAGGAACGCCCCGAGGGTCAGCCGCTGTGGCTGGGCTCCTTGAAGTCCAACATCGGGCACGCCCAGGCCGCCGCCGGTGTCGGCGGCATCATCAAGATGGTCATGGCCATGCGCCACGGCGTCCTCCCGCGGACGCTGCATGTGGACGAGCCGACGCCGCACGTGGACTGGACGTCGGGTGACGTGCGCCTGCTGACCGACGCCATGGCCTGGCCCGAGTCCGGCCACCCCCGCCGGGCCGCCGTCTCCTCCTTCGGCGTCAGCGGCACCAACGCGCACACGATCATCGAGCAGGCTCCGGCGGAGGACGAGGAGCCCGCGGAGCAGTCCGCCGCCACGCCCGTCACCGGACCGCTGCCGTGGGTGCTGTCCGCCAAGAGCAACGATGCGCTGCGCGCCCAGGCGGCCCGGCTGCTGTCCCACGTCACGGGCGGCGAGGCGTCGCCGGCGGACGTCGGGTTCTCGCTGGCCACCACGCGCGCCGCGTTACGCCACCGGGCCGCCGTGGTGGGGGAGGACCGCGACGCCCTGCTGAGCGGCCTCAAGGACCTGGCCGCCGGCGTCCCGTCGGCCGGGGTGGTGCTGGGGCGTCCGGCCGGAGGCAAGACCGGTTTCCTCTTCTCCGGCCAGGGATCGCAACGCCTGGGCATGGGCCGGGAGCTGTACGCGTCCTACCCGGTGTTCGCCGCCGCGTACGACGAGGTGTGCGCACACCTGGACACCCCGGTCGACGTCGACTCGGACACGGTGCACCAGACCGGAAGCGCCCAGCCGGCGCTGTTCGCGACCGAGGTGGCGCTGTTCCGGCTCCTCTCCTCCTGGGGCATCCGCCCCGACTACGTCGTGGGCCACTCGGTGGGCGAGATCGCCGCCGCGCACGTGGCGGGCGCGCTGTCGCTGGAGGACGCGGCGAAGCTGGTGTCGGCGCGTGCCGCACTGATGCAGGCGCTGCCCGCCGGCGGCGCCATGGTGGCGGTCCAGGCCACCGAGGACGAGGTCGCGCCGCACCTGACCGAAGGCGTGAGCATCGCCGCGGTCAACGGGCCCTCGTCGGTCGTGGTCTCCGGTGAGGAGGCGGCGGTGCTGGCCGTCGCCGCGGTCTTCTCCGGGGAGGGACGGAAGACCTCGCGGCTGAAGGTCAGCCACGCCTTCCACTCGCCGCTGATGGACCCCATGCTCGACGACTTCGCCCGCGTCGTGGGTGAGCTGGCCTTCGAGACGCCGCAGATCCCTGTCGTCTCCAACGTCACCGGTCGTCTCGTGGAGGAGTACACCGCGGACTACTGGGTCCGGCACGTCCGCGAGGCGGTGCGTTTCGCCGACGGCGTCCGGGCGTTGCACGCCGAGGGCGTGAGCACGTTCGTGGAGATCGGCCCCGGCGGGGTGCTGAGCGCCATGGCGCAGGGCTGCCTGGACGAGGCGGTCACCGTGCCGGTGCTGCGCGCCGACCGCCCCGAGCGGCCGGCCCTCACCACGGCCCTCGCCCAGCTGTACACCCACGGCGTCGCCGTGGACTGGAGCGCGTACTTCTCCGGGGCGCGGACGGTCGGCCTGCCGACGTACGCGTTCCAGCACGAGCGGTACTGGGTGGACGCGCCGGAGGCCGCCGCCGTGGCGGCGGATCCCGTCGACGCCGAGTTCTGGGAGACGGTGGAGCGCGAGGACGTGGCCTCGCTCGCGGCCACGCTGGACGTCCGCGCCGAGGACGCGTTCAGCGACGTCCTGCCGCGCCTGTCGTCGTGGCGGCGGCAGCGCAAGGAACAGTCCGCCGTGGACGGCTGGCGCTACCGCGAGTCGTGGAAGCGGCTGAGCGAGCCCGCCCCCGCCGGTATCGACGGCACCTGGCTGCTGGCCGTGCCGGAGGAGGAGAACGAGCAGGCCGCCGCGGTCCGCGCCGCGCTCACCGCGCGCGGTGCCGAGCTGAAGACCCTGGTCATCGGTCCGGCGAGCGACCGCGACGGCCTGGCCCGGGAACTGGCCGGACTCGGACCGGTCGACGGCGTGCTGTCCCTGCTCGTCACCGGACACCCCGTGCTGTCGACGCTGCTGCTCGTCCAGGCCCTGGGCGACGCGGCCGTCGACGCCCCGCTGTGGTGCCTCACCTCGGGCGCCGTGGCCGTGGACGGCTCCGACGCGGTGCGCGACGCACGCCACACCCAGGTCTGGGGCTTCGGCCGGACGGCCGCCCTGGAACTGCGCCGCCGCTGGGGCGGCCTGATCGACCTGCCCGGCACCGTCGACGACAAGGCCGCCGCACGGCTCGCCGCGGTCCTGGGACAGGCACGGACGGGCCGCTGGGAAGAGGACCAGCTCGCCGTCCGCCCCTCCGGCGTCTTCGCCCGGCGGCTCGCGCACGCACCGGCCCGTCCGGCCTCCGGCCGGTGGCAGCCCCGGGGCACGGTCCTCGTCACCGGCGGCACCGGCGCCCTCGGCGGTCACGTCGCCCGCTGGCTGGCCCGCAACGGGGCCGAGCACCTCGTGCTCACCAGCCGCCGGGGCGCGGACGCACCGGGCGCCGCCGGGCTGCAGGCCGAACTGGAGGCCCTCGGCGCCCGGGTCACGCTCACCGCGTGCGACGTGGCCGACCGCGACGCCGTGGCAGCCCTGCTCGCCGAGCACACCGTCACCGCCGTGATGCACACCGCCGGAGTCGCCGACGCCGGCATGGTGGCCGACACGACCCCGGCCGCCTTCGCCGCCGCGCTCGCCGCGAAGGCCGACGGAGCGGCCCACCTGGACGAGCTGCTGGGCGACCGGGAGCTGGACGCCTTCGTCCTCTTCTCCTCCATCTCCGGCGTCTGGGGCAGCGGCGGCCAGGCCGCCTACGCGGCCGGCAACGCCTTCCTGGACGGACTCGCGCGGCAGCGACGCGACCGCGGACTCGTGGCGACCGCCGTCTCCTGGGGCCCCTGGGCCGACGGGGGCATGGTCGAGGACGGCGACGACGAGGAGCGGCTGCGCCGCCGGGGGCTGTGCGCGATGGCCCCCGAGGCGGCGATCACCGCCCTGCACCACGCGCTCGACCGCGACGAGGCCCTGCTGACCGTGGCCGACGTGGACTGGGCACGGTTCATCGTGCCGTTCACCCTCGGCCGCCCCAGCCCGCTGCTCGGCGACCTCCCCGAGGTGCGCGCGGCACAGGCGCAGGACAGCGCCCCCGCGGAGAACCACGGCTCCGGGGCGCTCGCGGAGAGCCTCGCCGGGCTGTCGCACGACGACCGCGAGCGTTCGCTCGTGGACCTCGTCCGCACGCACGCGGCCACCGTGCTCGGGCACCGCGGAGCCGGCTCGATCGAGGCCGACCGTCCCTTCCGGGACCTCGGCTTCGACTCCCTGACCGCCGTGGAACTGCGCAACCGGATCAACGACGAGACCGGCCTGGCACTGCCCACGACCCTGGTCTTCGACCACCCCACGGCCGCCGGCCTCGCGGCCCACCTCAACGCCGAACTCTTCGGCGGCGAAGGACCGCAGACCGCGGTCGCGGCGGCGGCCGCCGTGCTCGACGAACCGATCGCCATCGTCGGCATGGCCTGCCGCTACCCCGGCGGGGTCCGCTCGCCCGAGGACCTGTGGGAGCTCGTCCTGTCCGGACGGGACGCCGTCTCGCAGTTCCCCGGCAGCCGGGGCTGGGACGTCGAAGCGCTCTACCACCCGGACCCCGACCACGCCGGCACCACCTACACCACGCAGGGCGGCTTCCTGCACGAGGCGGCCGAGTTCGACCCCACGGTCTTCGGCATCAGCCCGCGCGAGGCCGTCGCCATGGACCCGCAGCAGCGGCTGCTGCTGGAAACCTCGTGGGAAGCCTTCGAACGGGCCGGCATCGCCCCCGACACCGTGCGCTCCACCGCGACCGGCGTGTTCGTCGGCTCCGGCTACCAGGACTACGCCGCCCGACCGCTCAAGGTCCCCGACGGCGTCGAGGGCTACCTCTCCAGCGGCAACTCCGCCAGTGTGATCGCCGGCCGGCTCTCCTACACCTTCGGCCTGCAAGGCCCGTCGGTCACCGTCGACACCGCGTGCTCCTCCTCGCTGACCGCCCTCCACCTCGCCGTGCAGGCCCTGCGCAACGGCGAGTGCTCGATGGCGCTGGCCGGCGGCGTGATGGTGATGTCCAGCCCGTCCGCGTTCACGATGTCGAGCAGGCAGCGCGCGCTGGCCGCCGACGGCCGCTGCAAGGCGTTCTCCTCGTCCGCCGACGGCACCGGCTTCGCCGAGGGCGTGGGCCTGGTCCTGGTCGAGCGCCTCTCCGACGCCCGCCGCAACGGGCACGAGGTCCTCGCCGTCGTGCGCGGCAGCGCCGTCAACCAGGACGGCGCCTCCAACGGCCTGACCGCGCCCAGCGGCAAGGCCCAGCAGCAGGTGATCCGACAGGCACTGGCCAACGCCCGGCTCACGCCCGCCGACGTCGACGCCGTGGAGGCCCACGGCACCGGCACCAGGCTCGGCGACCCGATCGAGGCGCAGGCACTGCTGGCCACCTACGGCCAGGAGCGCGACGAGCCGCTGTGGCTCGGTTCGCTGAAGTCCAACATCGGCCACTCCCAGGCGGCAGCCGGCGTCGGCGGCGTCATCAAGATGGTGATGGCACTCCGCAACGGCGTCCTGCCCCGGACGCTGCACGTCGACGAACCCACCCAGGACGTCGACTGGTCCGCCGGGAACGTGCGCCTGCTCACCGAGCAGATCGCCTGGCCCGACCAGGACCGGCCCCGGCGCGCCGCCGTCTCCTCGTTCGGCATGAGCGGCACCAACGTGCACACCATCATCGAACAGGCCCCGCAGGCCGGGCACGCCGCCGAGGACGAGCACGCCCCCGCCGGCACGGACGGCACCGCCGAGGCCGCGGACGCCTTCCCCTGGCCGCTGTCCGCGAAGTCCGCCCGCGCCCTGCGGGAACAGGCACGCCGGCTGCTGGGCCACCTCGACAGCACCGCCGGGCTCGGCCTGCCCGACGTGGGCCGCGCCCTCGTCACCACACGGGCACAGCTGGAACACCGGGCCGTGGTCGTCGGCCGCGACCGGCACGAGATGCGCGCCGGACTCGCCGCACTCGCCGGCGGCGAGCCGTCGGACACCGTCGTCCAGGGCACCACCGGCGCCTCGGGCAAGGTCGCCTTCGTCTTCCCCGGCCACGGCTCGCAGTGGACGGGAATGGCCAGGGAACTGCTCGACACCTCACCGGTCTTCGCCGAACAGGCCCGGGCCTGCGCGGCGGCCTTCGCCCCCTACCTCGACTGGCCGCTGCTCGACGTCCTGCGCGCCGAGCCGGGCGCACCGGGCGTGGACGAGGTCGAGGTCGCCCAGCCGGCACTGTTCACGGTGATGGTGTCGCTGGCCGCGCTGTGGCGCTCCCACGGGGTGACGCCCGCCGCCGTCATCGGCCACTCGCAGGGCGAGGTCGCCGCCGCGTACGTCGCGGGGGCCCTGACCCTGGACGACGCCGCCAGGATCGTGGCGCTGCGCAGCCGGACGCTGACCAAGCTGATCGGCAAGGGCGCGATGCTGGCCGTCGCGGCACCCGCCGCCCTGATACGCGGCAGGCTGGAGAAGTACGGCGACCGGCTGTCCGTCGCCGCCGTCAACGGGCCCGCCACCCTCACCGTCTCCGGCGACCCGGACGCGGTCGACGAACTGATGGCGGAGCTCGAAGGCGAGGGCCTGCGCGTCCGCAAGGTCCGCGGCGCCACCGGCGCCGGGCACTCCGCCCAGGTCGAGAGCCTGCGCACGGAGCTGCTGGAACTGCTGGCCCCCGTCTCGCCGCGCCCGGCGGAGATCCCCTTCTACTCCACGGTGACCGGCACCGCCCAGGACACCACCGGCCTGGACGCCGAGTACTGGTACCGCAACGCCCGCCGGACGGTGGAGTTCGAACAGACCGTGCAGACGATGCTGGAGGACGGGCACGGGGTCTTCGTCGAATGCAGCCCGCACCCGCTGCTGGTCGGCGCCGTGCAGGAGATCGCGGAGACCACCGACGCCGAGGCCGTGACCGGTGCGTCGCTGCGCCGGGACCAGGGCGGCATGGACCGCTTCCTGCGCTCCGTGTCCGAACTGCACGTCAACGGCGTGCACGTGGACTGGACGGTGCCCTTCGCCGGCTACCCCGTACGGCGCGTGGACCTGCCGACGTACGCGTTCCAGCGGCAGCGGTACTGGCTGGAGGACGCCGACCCGGCGCCCGCGGGCGCCGACCCGGTCGAGGCCCGCTTCTGGGAGCTCGTCGAGCGCGCGGACGTCGAGGAGCTCGTCGGCGAACTCGATGCGGACGGCGCAGCCCTCATCGGCCCGGCGCTGCCGGTGCTGTCCGCGTGGCGGCAGCGCCACCGCGAGAAGTCCACGGTGGACGGCTGGCGCTACCGGGTCACCTTCCGGCAGCTGACCGACGACCAGGCGGCCCCCGAACTGGACGGCCTGTGGCTCGCCGTGCTCCCCGCCGGACTGGCGGACGAGGAGTGGGCGGCCAGCGTCGTGGGCGCGCTCGGTGCCCACGGGGCCAAGGTGCGGGTGGTCGAACTGCCCGTCGACTGCGACCGTGAGGACGCCGCGGCCCGGCTGGAGGCGGAACTCGCCGGCGAACGGCCCACCGGGGTCCTCTCCACCCTGGGCCTGGCCCCCGGCCTGCACCCGGCCCACCCGACGCTGTCCGCGAGCCTCGCCGCGACCCTGACCCTGCTGCAGGCACTGGGCGACCTGGGCGTGGAGGCACCGCTGTGGTGCGCGACCCGGGGCGCCGTCTCCGTCGGCACGTCCGACCCGCTGCGCGACGCCACCCAGGCACAGCTGTGGGGCCTCGGCATCGTGGCCGCGCTGGAACAGCCCCGGCGCTGGGGCGGAATGCTCGACCTGCCCGAGGCACTGGACGAGCACGCCCTGCGACGCCTGGCCGGGGTACTGGCCCAGGACGGCGAGGACCAGCTGGCCGTGCGCGCGGACGGCGTGTTCGCCCGCCGCATGGTCCGCGCCCGGCCCGCCGACGCACAGCCCGCCCGGCAGTGGCAGCCGCACGGCACCGTACTGATCACCGGCGGCACCGGAGGCGTCGGCAGGCACCTGGCCCGGTGGCTCGCCGGCGCGGGCGCCCAGCACCTGGTGCTCACCGGCAGGCGCGGGCCCGACGCCCCCGGCATGCGGGAACTGCACGCGGAACTGACCGCCCTGGGCGCCGACGTCACCATCGCCGCCTGCGACGTCGCCGACCGCGACGAGGTCGCCCGGCTGCTCGCCGGCATCGAGTCCCGCCACCCGCTCACCGCGGTGCTGCACGCCGCCGGCACGGCACGCTCGTCGCTGCTGACCGACGCCGGTCACGAGGAGTTCGCCGAAGCGGCGGCCGCCAAGGTCACCGGCGCCCTCCACCTCGACGAACTGCTGGGCGACCGCGAGCTGGACGCCTTCGTCCTCTTCGCCTCGGGGGCCGGAGTCTGGGGCAGCGGCGGCCAGGCGTCCTACGCCTCGGCCAACGCCTTCCTCGACGCCCTCGCCCTGCACCGCCGGGCACGCGGCCTGACCGCGACCTCCGTCGCCTGGGGCGGCTGGGCCGGCGGCGGCATGGTCGACGACGCCGTCCAGGAGCGCGGCGAGAAGCGGGGCCTGGGCTTCATGGCCCCCGAACTGGCCATCTCCGCCCTGCACCAGGCCGTCGAGCACGACGACCCGGTCCTGACCGTCGCCCCGATCGACTGGGAGCGGTTCCTGCCCGCCTTCACCGTGGGACGGCCGAGCCCGCTGCTGGCCGACCTGCCGGACGTACAGCGGCTGCTGGAGGCCGAGCAGCTCGCCGAGGAGACGCACGGCGAAGCGGCCCTGGCGGCCGAGGTCGCCGGCCTCGCCCCGGCCGAGCAGGAGGAGAGGCTGCTGGAGCACATCCGCTCCCAGAGCGCCGTCGTCCTCGGCCACGCCTCCGCGGAGGACGTGCCCCCCACCGCACAGTTCCTGGAACTGGGCTTCGACTCGCTCACCGCGATCGACCTGCGGCGGCGCCTGTCGGCCGCGACCGGTCTGAAGCTGCCCGCCGGGCTGGCCTTCGACCACCCCACGCCCGCCAGGCTCGCCAAGCACCTGCGGACGCTCCTCGCGGGCTCCGGGCGCGGACCCGCCCAGGAGGACCGGCCCGTCGACATGCTCGTGCAGCTCTACCGGCACGCGAGCGAGACCGGGACGGCCGGCGAGGCCATGGCGATGCTGACGCAGGCGGCCCGCTTCCGGCCCTCCTTCGAACGGCCCGAGGACCTGGCCATCCGGCCCGAACCGGTGCGGTTCTCGCAGGGCGACCTGCCGTTCGCGCTGATGTGCTTCGCGCCGTACGTCGCCCCGTCCAGGGTGCTCCAGTACGCGCGGTTCGCCGCCCCCTTCCGCGACCGGGCCGACGTGTGGGCGCTGGCCCACCCGGGCTACGAGGAAGGCGAGCTGGTCCCGGCCGACGTGGACGCCGTGCTCCGGCTGCACGCCCGCACCGTACTGGAGTGCGCCGACGGCAAGCCGGTCGTCCTGCTCGGCTACTCCTCGGGCGGCTGGATCGCCCACGGGGTGGCGGCGCACCTGGAGGCCCAGGGCGTGCAGCCGGCGGCCGTCGTCATGGTGGACAGCTTCAGCCGCAAGGTCCCCTTCGACCACAAGGTGCTCAACGCCATGGCCCAAGCGCAGTCACAGCGCCTGGACTTCATGAGCTCCGGCGCCGAACAGCTCACCGCGATGGGCCGCTACATCGGCCTGTTCGACGAGTGGGACGCACCGTCGGTCACCGCACCGACCCTGCTCGTACGGGCGGGCGAGCCCATGCTGCGCGACGCCGCGGACGGCGACGGACGCGCGGCGCCGCCCGAGCACGTGGAAACCGTCGTCGAAGTGCCGGGAAACCACTACTCGATGATGGAGCACCACGCCGACACCACCGCCGCAGCGGTGCAGTCATGGCTGGCCGGCCTCGGCACACAACCGCCCGGTCACCGGTGACCGAGAACCCGCCCGGCAGATCACGGACACGAACAGCAGCGCAGAACACAGCAGACGTGGGAGAGAAGCATGACGAAGTCGCTCTACGAGATCGGTGAGACCCCACCGCTCGGCGAGGTCCCGCAGCAGATGTACGCCTCGGTCATCCGGCAGGACCGCTACGGCCCGCCCAAGCAGGCGTTCCGCACCGAGGTCGTCGACACCCCCCGGGTGGGCCGCGGGCAGGTGCTGGTCTACGTGATGGCCGCCGGCATCAACTACAACAACGTGTGGTCCTCGCTGGGCACGCCGGTCGACGTCATCGGGATGCGGCAGCGCCAGGGGCAGCCGGAGGACTTCCACATCGGCGGCTCGGAGGCGTCCGGCGTGGTGTGGGCGGTCGGCGAGGGCGTCCGCAACGTCTCCGTGGGCGACCATGTGTCGCTCACCAGCGGCCAGTGGGACGAGACCGCCGAGGACATCCGGCTGGGCACGGACCCCCTGGTCTCCAACAGCATCCAGGCATGGGGCTACGAGACCAACTACGGCTCGTTCGCGCAGTTCTGCCGGGTCGACGAGTACCAGTGCCACCCCAAGCCCGCGCACCTGTCGTGGGAGGAGTCGGCGGCGTTCCTGCTCACCGGTCCCACCGCCTACCGGCAGCTGTTCGGCTGGCACGGCAACACGGTCAACCCCGGCGACCCCGTGCTGATCTGGGGCGGTGCGGGCGGCCTCGGCTCGATGGCCATCCAGCTCGTCAAGATGGTCGGCGGCATCCCCATCGCGGTGGTCTCCGACGAGGCCCGCGCCGAGTACTGCCGCGGCCTCGGGGCGAAGGGCACCATCAACCGCCGCGACTTCGACCACTGGGGCCGGCTGCCCGACGTCGACGACGCCGAGGGGTCGGCGCGGTTCCTGCGCGGTGCGCGCGGCATCGGCAAGCAGATCTGGGAGATCCTCGGCGAGCGCAGGTCCCCGCGGATCGTGCTGGAGCACAGCGGCCAGGACACCCTGCCGACGTCGATGTACCTCTGCGACAACGGCGGCATGGTGGTGATCTGCGGCGGCACCTCCGGCTACAACGGCGACATCGACCTGCGGCACCTGTGGATGCGCTCCAAGCGCCTCCAGGGCTCGCACTACGCCGGCGCCCGCGAGTGCCGCGAGGTCATCAACCTGGTGGGCGCCGGCCTGCTCGACCCCTGCCTGTCGGCCTGCGAGGGCTTCGAGGACATCGGGCGCATGCACCAGATGATGCACGACAACGTCCACCCCTCCGGGAACATGGCCGTCCTCGTGAACGCGACCCGGCGCGGCCAGACGACGCTCGAACTCCCCGCCGCCGCCTGACCGTTCCCACCGCAGCACGACCGCCCCTCACACCAGCAAGCGCAAGGAGAGTCATGACCGAGCCCACCACCGCCCCCGCCGTCCCCAAGGCGCGCAGCTGTCCGTTCCTGCCGCCGGACGGCCTCGCCGGCATCCGCTCGGACGCCCCGGTGACCCGGGCCACCTTCACCAGCGGCGACGAGGCATGGCTGGTGACCGGCTACGAGCAGGTGCGCGCCGTGCTGCGGGACCCGTCGTTCAGCGTCCAGGTGCCCCACGCGCTGCACACCCAGGACGGCGTCGTGACCCAGAAGCCGGGCCGCGGCAGCCTGCTGTGGCAGGACGAGCCCGACCACACCACGGACCGCAAGCTGCTCGCCAAGGAGTTCACGGTCCGGCGCATGCAGGCGCTCCGGCCGAACATCCAGCGCATCGTCGACGACCACCTCGACGCCATCGAGGCGCAGGGCGGCCCCGTCGACCTGGTGAAGACCTTCGCCAACCCCGTGCCCTCCATGGTGATCTCCGACCTGTTCGGCGTCCCCGTCGAGCGGCGGGCGGAGTTCCAGGAGATCGCCGAGGCGATGATGCGCGTCGACCAGGACGCCGCCGCCACCGAAGCCGCCGGCATGCGGCTCGGCGGGCTGCTCTACCAGCTCGTCCAGGAGCGCCGGGCCAACCCCGGCGACGACCTGATCTCGGCGCTGATCACCACCGAGGACCCCGACGGCGCCGTCGACGACATGTTCCTGATGAACGCCGCCGGCACCCTGCTGATCGCGGCGCACGACACCACCGCCTGCATGATCGGCCTCGGCGCGGCCCTGCTGCTGGACCGCCCCGACCAGCTGGCCCTGCTCCGCGAGGACCCGGAGCTGATCGGCAACGCGGTCGAGGAACTGCTGCGCTACCTCACCATCGGCCAGTTCGGCGGTGAGCGCGTCGCCACCCAGGACGTGGAGATCGGCGGAGTGCGCATCGGCAAGGGCGAGCAGGTGGTGGCGCACGTCCTGGCCGCCGACTTCGACCCCGCCTTCGTGGACGATCCGGAGCGCTTCGACATCACCCGCCGCCCCGCCCCGCACCTGGCGTTCGGTTTCGGCCCGCACCAGTGCATCGGCCAGCAGCTGGCCCGCATCGAGCTCCAGATCGTCTTCAGCACCCTCTTCCGGCGCTTCCCCACGCTGCGCCTGGCCAAGCCCGTCGAGGAGCTCCGCTTCCGCAACGACATGGTCTTCTACGGCGTGCACGAGCTGCCCGTCACCTGGTGACCCCCGCACCACGGTGAATCCCCCCGGCGAGCAGCGCCCGCGGCCCGCGGGCGCTGCTCGCCGCATTCCAGACGCTGAGGAACCACGATGAAGATCACGATCGACAGGGACAGGTGCGTGGGCGCCGGGCAGTGCGTCCGGGCCGCCGACGAGGTGTTCGACCAGGACGACGAGGACGGCTGTGTGGTGCTGCTCGTCAGCCGGCCCTCCGAGCGCCTGCGCGCCGAGGTCCGCGACGCGGAGCGGTTCTGCCCGTCGGGAGCGATCGAGATCCACGACGCGTAACTCCCGGGGACCCGCCGGCCCACCGCCGGCAGCCGGGGAACACTAGGGAATCACCCACTGCCGTCCGGCAATTCATGCACATAGCATCCAAAGGTGGACGGGACGACCGGGCACCGGCCGGGGTGCGCAAGGCCCACCGATCGCTTGAAAGGCACGACATGACCGAGACCGACATCCGCCCCACCGGGGCATCGGCCCCCGCCTTCCCCAAGGACAGGACCTGTCCGTTCCAGCCGCCGGAGAGCTACGCGCAGTTACGCGGCGACGCACCGCTGACGCAGGTGCGGCTCTTCGACGGCCGCATGGCCTGGCTGGTGACCGGACACGCCGAGGGGCGCGCCCTGCTCGCCGACCCCCGCCTGTCCTCCGAGTGGGGCAACCCGATCTTCCCCGTCGTCGTCCAGCGCACGGAGGGCCGCGGCGGGCTTTCGTTCCCCCTGATCGGCGTCGACGACCCCGAGCACGCACGGCAGCGGCGCATGCTCATCCCGAGCTTCGGCGTCAAGCGCATGGCCGCCCTGCGCCCCATGATCCAGCGCGACGTGGACCGGCTGCTGGACGCGATGCTGGAGAAGGGCCCGGGCGCCGACCTGGTGTCCTCCTTCGCCCTGCCCGTGCCCTCCATGGCGATCTGCGCGCTGCTCGACGTCCCCTACGGCGACCACGACTTCTTCGAGGAGCGGTCGCGCGACTTCGTGGGTGCGGCGACCTCGGCCGAGGCCGACGCGGCCTTCGCCCAGCTGCACCAGTACCTCCACGGCCTGGTCCAGAGGAAGAAGGACGAGCCCGGGGACGGCCTGCTGGACGAGCTGATCGCCGTCCAGCTCGCCGAGGGCAAGCTGGACCTGGACGAGCTGGTCCTGATGACCCTGGTCCTGCTGGTGGCCGGTCACGAGACCACCGTCAACGCCATCGCCCTCGGAGCCCTCACGCTCCTGCAGCACCCCGAGCAGCTCGACGCCCTGCGGCGCGACCCGAGCCTGATCTCCGCCACGGTCGAGGAGCTGCTGCGCTTCACCTCCGTCTCGGACTACATGGTCCGGCTGGCGAAGGAGGACATCGAGGTCGGCGGCGAGACCGTCAAGGCCGGCGACGCCGTGATCGTCTCCATCACGCTGATGAACCGCGACGCCACCGCGTACGAGGACCCCGACACCTTCGACATCCGGCGGTCCGCACGTCACCACGTGGGCTTCGGCCACGGCATCCACCAGTGCCTCGGGCAGAACCTCGCGCGCGCCGAGCTCGAAATCGCCCTCGGCACCCTCTTCGCCCGCATCCCGGACCTCCGGCTGGCCGTCCCCCTCGACGAGGTGCCCATCAAGGCAGGCCACGACGCCCAGGGCCCGATCGAACTCCCCGTCACCTGGTGACGACCCGGGCCGGGGGAACGGAGAAGGACCGCACCATGCGCATCACCATCGACCGCGACCGGTGCATCGGCGCCGGCCAGTGCGTACTGGCCGCGCCCGCCGTCTTCACCCAGGACGACGACGGGCTGGTCACCCTGCTCCCGGGGCACGAGGACGCGGCGGGTGACCCGGGCGTACGCGACGTGCCCATGTCCTGTCCGGTGCAGGCGGTCGCCCTCGCCGACGACTGAACGGCGCGGCCACCACGGCGGGACCCGCGACCGTGCGAGCGGTCGCGGGACCTCGGCCCGTGTGGATCACCTGAGTACGCGTACTCAGGCGCCTCCCGGCACACTTACGCATGCTTGCCCCATGCATCGAGTGAGAAGTCCACGCCGGACGCAGGTCGCCTTCTGCCTGGCGGCGGTCTGGGCTGCGGGAGCGGCCCTGGTGCCGGTGTGCTGGAGCGTCGGCGTCTTCTGGGCCTGGGCGGGCGGCCTGCCGGGCCTGGCAGCCGCGTTCGGGGCCGGGAGCGCGGCCATGGTGGCGTGGCTGTTCGCCGCCGGCACCGCCGTCCGGGACGTGGTGCCGGCCTGCCGCACGGCCGGACGACGCCTGGGATGGGCGGTCGCGGTGTTCCTGGGCGGCAGCGCGGGAGTCGCGCTCGCCTACCGCGCCCGGCTCTCCGGCGACGTCGACCTGGGTGGCGACGCGACGCTCTTCCTCTGGTGCGGGGTGCCGTACGCACTGGTCGCGGCGCTGTTCGTCCCCGGCCGGGCGGCCCGCGCCGTGGCCGGGACGGCGGTGGCCGGCACCGTGGCCCTCCTGGCCTGGTCCGGGTACGAAGGAGACCGGACGAAGGAGCTCGCCTCACTGCTGGAGGGTTCGTCGCTGTCCCGCAAGCAGCTCCTCGTGCCCGACGCCCCCGACGGCTACACGATCGACGCGGGCAACGGCAGTGTGTCGAGCCAGGGGTTCCGGCTCGGCTACCGCTACACCGGTTCCGGCACGGCACGGGAGACCCTGCAGTACGAGGTGGTGCCCGGCAACGCGTCCCCCTGCGCCGACACCACCCTGCCCGGCCCGGCGACCTGCACCGACCTGGACGGCGGATTCGTCGAGGCGACCCGTCGACTGGGCGACGGCAGTCCTTCCCACACGCTGGCCCTCCACCGGAACGGTCTCACCCTCTCCGTCACCGTCTCCGGACCGGCGGACACCCCCGAACTGCGCCGCATGCTGAAGAAGGCCCGCCGGGCCCACGACGACGAACTGCTGCGCGCGCTGCGCTTCACGGCCTAGCGGCCGGTCGTCGCCGACGAGGGGGCGGCCGGCGCCCCCGCCGGGCCTGCGCCGCGACCGTGCCCCGAGCTGAGATCATCGGAACATGTCTGAACGCATCATCGCCGCCTGTGACGGGGCCTCCAAGGGCAACCCGGGGCCCGCAGCCTGGGCCTGGGTCATAGCCGACGCGCAGGGAACCCCTGAGCGCTGGGAGGCCGGCCCGCTCGGCCGGGCCACGAACAACGTCGCGGAGCTCACCGCACTGGAGCAGCTGCTCGGCGCCACCGACCCGGCCGTGCCCATCGAGGTGCGCATGGACTCGCAGTACGCCATGAACGCGGTCACCAAGTGGCTGCCCGGCTGGAAGCGCAACGGCTGGAAGACCGCTGCCGGAAAGCCCGTGGCCAACCAGGAGCTCGTCGCCCGCATCGACGCGCTGCTCACGGGCCGCCCGGTGGAATTCCGCTACGTACCGGCGCACCAGGTGGACGGAGACCACCTGAACGCCATCGCCGACCAGGCGGCCAGCGACGCGGCCACCGCCCAGCTCCCGGCGGGAACGTCCCACGGGGCGTCGGTCCTGCCGGTGCCGGCCCCCCGCCCCGAGCCCGCGCAGGGCAAGCCCCGTGCGGCGAGGTCCGGAAAGGCCGCGGCGGGCGGTTCCGCACGCGGCACGAAGACCCTCCGCGCGAAGTTCGCGGGCCGGTGCGTCTGCGGACAGTCGTACGCGGCCGGGGAGTCCATCGCCAAGAACGCGAAGGGCTGGGGCCACCCGGCCTGCCGCGACCTGGCCGCCCAGGCGTGAGCGACGCGGCCGGCCGCCGGACCCACCGGCGGCCGGCTGCGCACGGAGGAGCCGCACGCGAGAGCCGCCGCCCGCAGCGGCGTCGCTGCTCCGCGCACCACCGGCCGGCCCCGTACGATCGAACACATGATCACCACGCTCGCCGTCGAGAACTACCGCTCCCTGCGCCACCTCGTGGTCCCCCTCGACCGCCTCAACGTGGTGACCGGCGCGAACGGCACCGGCAAGTCCTCCCTCTACCGCGCCCTGAAACTGCTCGCCGACGCCGCGCGCGGCGGCGCCGTGGCCGCGCTCGCCCGGGAGGGCGGCCTCCCGTCCACGCTCTGGGCGGGCCCGGAGAAGACCGGCCGTGCCGTCCGCGAGGGCCTGCACCCCGTCCAGGGCACGACCTCCACGGCCCCCGCCGGCCTGCGCCTCGGCTTCGCCGGGGACGACTTCGGATACGCCGTCGACTTCGGACACCCCGGCGGCACGTCCACCACCTCCCTCTTCGCCCTCGACCCCGAAATCAAGTCCGAGGCGATCTGGAGCGGCCCCGTCCTGCGCCCCGCCGCCCTGCTCTCCGAACGCAAGGGCCGCGCCGTGAAGGTCCGCGCCCTGGACGGCACCTGGCACCGCCGGGCCGGGGCGATCCGCCCGTACGACTCCATGCTCGGCGAGGTCGCCGACCCGCAGCACGCCCCCGACGTGCTCGCCGTGCGCGAGCAGATCCGCGACTGGCGCTTCTACGACCACGTGCGCACCGACGCCCACGCGCCCGCCCGCGCCTCCCACATCGGCACGCGCACCCCCGTCCTGAGCGGCGACGGCTCCGACCTCGCCGCCGCCCTGCAGACCATCCGCGAGACCGGCGACCACGAAGCGCTCGACGAGGCCGTCGACGCCGCCTTCCCCGGCAGTCGCGTCGACATCGGCCTGCTCGGCACGCGCTTCGAACTGCGGATCCGCCAGCACGGACTGCTGCGCCCCCTGACCGCCGCCGAGCTCTCCGACGGAACGTTGCGCTACCTGCTGTGGACCGCGGCCCTCCTCACCCCGCGCCCGCCGCGGCTCCTCGTCCTGAACGAGCCCGAGACGAGCCTCCACCCGGACCTGCTCGCGCCGCTGGCCGGCCTGATCCGCAGGGCGTCCCGGCACAGCCAGATCGTGGTCGTCACCCACGCCCGCCCGCTCGCCGCCGCCCTCGCCCCCGGCGCCCACGTCGTCGAACTGGTCAAGGACTTCGGACAGACGCAGGTGGCGGGCCAGGGGCTCATGGACGAACCGCTGTGGCACTGGCCCAAGCGCTGAATCAGGAGATGAAACGATCCTGCACGCGTTACGGTCTCCCGTGACGCAACCCTGTGACGGAGGTGCCATGAACAGGCAGACCGGTACGGAACGCCCCTACGACGTCGTGCTCTTCGGGGCGACGGGCTTCGTGGGGGAGCTCACCGCCGAGTACCTGCTGGCGCACGCGCCGCGGGACTGCCGGCTGGCACTCGCCGGACGCAGCCGGGAAAAGCTGGAGAAGCTGCGGGAACGGCTGGCCGTGCTCGACCCCGAGCGGGCCGCCGGTCTGGCGCTGGTGGCCGCGGACGCGGGCGACCGGGCCGCGATGCGCGCGCTCGCCGGGTCCACGCACGTCGTGGCCTCGACCGTCGGGCCGTACATCTGGTACGGCGAGGAACTGGTCGCCGCCTGCGCGGAGTCCGGCACCGACTACACGGACCTCACCGGTGAGCCGGAGTTCGTGGACCTGATGTTCGTGCGGTACGGCGAGCAGGCCCGGGAGACCGGCGCGCGGCTCGTGCACGCCTGCGGCTTCGACTCCGTGCCGCACGACCTGGGCGTGTACTTCACCGTCCAGCAGCTGCCGGAGAAGGTCCCGCTGAGCGTGGACGGCTTCGTACGGGCCTCGGGACTGATCTCCGGCGGGACGCTCGCCTCGTCCCTGACCATCATCGGGCGGCAGCGGCAGGCGGCCGCGGCGGCACGGGAGCGGCGGCGGCACGAGCAGCCGCCGGCCGGACGGCGCGTCCGAACCCCGCTGGGAGCACCGCGGTTCAGCAAGGAGACGGGCACGTGGGCGCTGCCGCTGCCCACGCTCGACCCGCTCGTCGTGGGCCGCTCGGCCGCCGCACTGGAACGCTACGGCCCCGACTTCCGCTACCGGCACTACGCGTCGGTGAAGACGCTGCCCGTGGCCCTGGCGGGGCCGGTCGGACTGGGCGCGCTGGCGGCCGTCGCGCAGCTGCCGCCCGCCAGGACCTGGCTGATGAACCGCTACCCCGCGGGACGCGGGCCGAGTGCGCGGCAGCGGGCCGCCGGCTGGTTCCGGATGCGGTTCGTCGGCGAGGGCGGCGGCCGCCGCGTGTTCACCGAGGTCACGGGCGGAGACCCGGGCTACGGCGAGACCGCGAAGATGCTCGCGGAGGCGTCCTTGTGCCTCGCCCTGGACGATCTGCCGGAGACCGCGGGCCAGGTCACACCGGCGACGGCGATGGGCGACGCGCTGATCGGCCGGCTGCAAGCGGCCGGGATCCCGTTCCGCGTCGTCCACACACGATGAACCCACGCTGAATCCGCGCCAAACCCACGCCGGATCCGACCGTCAGGCGCGTAGCCCGAAAGGGGCTCCGTGCCGGCGCCGGCCCGTGCAACTGCACGGGCCGACCGAAAGGATCAAGCCGGACAGCCGGTGCGGTCCGGGTCCGGCCGGGCGCGCACCCCGCGGAAGCGGAAGTACCGGAAAGCCGAGCTGAGGGACCGCGGAGGACGAGCCGGCGAAGCACCTGCCCGGCGCCTCCCGGAAAAGCGGAGCGCTGGTTTCAGGACATGCCGGCGCAGGCCCGCCCCTCCTCCGTCCACCCCGTTCCGGTCATCTCCGCCGTGTGACATGGACAGGCCCCTGCATGATCGGCTGGGATGAGGCGCGTTGCTCCCGCTCGCGATCTCCGCCGGTGAGCAGAGCACAGCTCCTGGTCATCCCTCCCGCGCACCTGTGCGGGTGCCCCTCGAAGGATCTCCGTGCACCGGTTCACCACCCCCCTGGCCGCAGCCGCCCTCACCGTGACCGCCGTGGTCACCCTCGCCTCACCCGCCCAGGCCGCCGTCCCCGCGGACAAGGCGCAGGTTCTCGCCCATTGGACCCAGACCAGCGCCTCCAGCTCCAACGCCTGGAACGCCGCCCGCCAGAACCAGGGCGCCTGGGCCTCCTACAGATTCGACTGGTCGACCGACTACTGCTCCAAGTCGCCCGACAACCCCTTCGGCTTCCCCTTCCGGAACTCCTGCGCCCGCCACGACTTCGGCTACCGCAACTACAAGGTCACCGGCACTCTGGAGGCGAACAAGGCCCGCCTCGACAACGCCCTCCACGAAGACCTCAAGCGCGTCTGCAACACCTACAGCGGGGCCAAGCACACCGCGTGCAACGCCACCGCCTGGACCTACTACCAGGCCGTGAGCGCCCTCGGCACCTGATTCCACCGGCACGGACCCCGGCCCACGGCGGGGGAATCCCTCTCACCTCTCGTAGGAACCGATGCCGACCAGGCAGTAGACGACCGAACTGATCGTCCGGCCCCCCAACGTCGTCTCGGAGGAGAAGGAGTACTGGGTGTCGGAGTTCTCGCGGCACCGGGACATGTCGGTGGTGCCGTGGAACGTCTGGATGACCCGGTAGTGCGCGTCGGACGACGAACACGCGACGACGCCGACGTTGTTCACCTTCACCGGGGTCGTGGAGTCGGGGATGGTCCCGTTGAGGCACGTCCCCGTGCGGTAGGGAGCGGGAGGTGTGGGGAGCCTGCTGGGGCCGCGTGTGGGGCGGTCGGTGCCGGCGAGCGGGTCGGGAAGTCCCGGAGCCGCGTGCCCGTCACCCGGGCCGGGGGAGAAGGGCGTGCGGGAGGCCGGCGGCGACGGGGTCCTGCCGGCGCCCGGCGCGGCCGAGGAGGAGTCGTCGCGCTGGGTCAGGAGGACGACGACCAGCACGCCGAGCGCCCCGAGGACGAGCAGCGGCTTGAGCAGCGGGCTGCGCAGGAGCGACGCCCGGGACCCCGGCGGCTGCGGCGCCGGCACGCTGCCGACCCGGATCCGGAGCAGCGCCTCGCCCTTGTCGGTGGACACCCGGATGAGATCGCCGTCCCGGACCGGTGGAACGCGGACGTTGACCGACCCCCTCGGCAGACCGACGGTTCTGACGACGCCGAAGGCGGCCTCTTCGGGGGTCAGCCATAAGGTGACTTCCATGGGCATCGGTCAACTCCGGGGGGCTTGCGGACTGCCGGGTGGGGAGAGGCTTCGCCTCGGTGGGCTCCCTGAAGTGTGGCGGGTGGAAGGCCGGTTGCCCAGCTCGATTTCATCGGGGTTTCAGGAGAGCAGCGCCTTCCAGGTGGCAGGGCCGACGATGCCGTCCGCACCGAGGTTGCGGGACTTCTGGAAGGAGACGGTCGCATCCCTCGTGCCCGGCCCGAAGATGCCGTCCACCTGCAGCGTGGCACCGTGGCTGTTGAGCAGGTGCTGGGCGGCGCGCACGGCGGGACCGTCGGAGCCGGACCGGACCGTGACGACGAGGGCCTGCCAGGTCTTCGGGCCGATGACGCCGTCGGGGGTGAGGCCGGCCGAGCGCTGGAAGGCGGTGACGGCCTCGCGGGTGGCGGGGCCGAACGCGCCGTCCGCCTCCAGGGCGGCACCCCGGCCGTTGAGCAGGTACTGGGCGGCGGTGACCTGGGGGCCGCGGTGTCCTTGTGCCAGCACGGGCCAGTCGGAGGTCGGCGGGGGCGTGTAGTCGCCGTTCGCGAAGGTGCGCAGGTCCTGCTCGGAGCCGTTGAAGACGTTCTGGTCGCCGGGGAACGGACCCCGGTCGGAGGTCTGCCAGAGCGTGTAGGCGGGCCAGCCCTTGGGCAAGGGGTGGGCCGTGCCGTTGTAGTTGGCGATCCACAGCGGCGACGTGTTCGCGAACGCCCGGGAGTCGCCGGTGCACTGGGACCACCAGCCGGTGTTGGTGTAGAGGACCGGGTACCGCCCGGTGTGCTGGCGGTACCGCTCGGTGAAGGCGCTGATCCAGGCGACCATGCCGGCCGGCTCCAGCCCGTAACAGACGGGAGCGTCCTGCGAGAGGCGCTCCACGTCGAGCGCCCCCGGCAGCGTCCTGCCGTCCGCGTTCCAGCCGCCGCCCGCGGCGAGGAAGGCGTCGGCCTGCGCGGCGCCGCCCGAGGTGTCCGGCCGGGCGAAGTGGTAGGCGCCGCGCACCAGTCCCGCGGCGGCGGAACCGTTGTACTGCTGCGCGAAGAACTCGTTCTTGAACGTCAGCCCCTCGGACGCCTTGACGTAGGCGAAGGACGCTCCGGCGGCGGCGACGGCCGGCCAGTCCACGTTCCCCTGGTGGCCGCTGACGTCGAGCCCCCGTACGGCGGCCGCCACCGCGGGGCGGGGAGCCGTGCCGCGATCGGTGGCGGCGAGGCCGGAGCCGGCGTGGTGGTCGTCCTCCGCGCTGTGCGCGGGGCCGGCAGGCGGCGGCTCGGCAGCCAGGGCCCCGGCGGGCTGGAGGAGGGCGGTGAACGCCAGCAGACCGGCGGCGGCCACGAGACGACGGTCCGGTAAGGACCGGGGGCGGTTCGGCAAGAATCTCACAGCAAAGCTCCCTCACTGTGCTCACGCCGTGGCGAACGGGGGCTGAGAAGCGGTGGGCGGACAACCCCGGGATGCTATCGACGCGGACATGCCACCGGAATCCCGGTGCGGCAGCTGTCTCCGGGAGCCACTGGTCCGAATGTGGGCTTCGCGTGCTCCGGGGTTATCGCCGGGACCGCCCGTGGGACCCATCACGGCACGCGATGCGACGCGATCCGTCGGGGACATCACCGCGGCCCCGCGGGGAGGCGGCGGGAAGCCTGGAGAAGGGCGAGCCATGAACGACAGGGAACGGGCGACCCACCCGCGGCACGAGGACTTCCCCTGGACCATCTCCGTGGCGGACCACCCGCCGCGCAAGGAGAGCGCGCAGTACCGGGCGAGCCGGAACCTGATGCGCAAGCTGGTCGACACGACCGGCGACTGGGCGTTCGCCCCGGGGCCGTACCAGGACCACCACGGCGGCGGGGTGTGGGTCAAGGACGAGGACGGCTGGTTCTGCGTGTTCCTGCCGCTCGGCGTGGAGTGGTCCGCCCAGTTCTGCGCGGACCCGAAGAAGGTGGATCGCATCCGGCGCTACGCCGTGCGCCTGGTGCGGGCCTTCCCCGACACCCTTCCGGGCTACGCCGCCCTCGGCTACGACGACGGCGAACGCCTGCTGAACACGCCCATCGAGACGGCCGAGCAGGTCGCCGAATGGACGGACTCCATCTTCAACGCCTCGGTCCCCCTCCCCGCGGGCGCCCACTCCGGCGTGCTGCCGACCGCGGCCGGGTACCACCACTACCCCAAGCCCATCGTGGACATCGACCACTTCCGCTTCGACGACTTCGAGCTGTTCGTGGCGGACGAACAGGGCCTGCCGGTGGCCGTCGTCCCCCTCTCCCCGCGCGGCTCGGGCGACGGCCGCGTCCGCGTCCTGGCCGCCCACGCCGGCTCGCCGTACGCGGCGCGCCTGGTCGGCGCGGGTGCGGAGGCCCAGGTCGGCGCTGCCGAACTCGTCGAGGCGCGGGGAGCCGAGTGGGACGCCACGATCCTCCCGCCCGACGACCGGCTGGCCCGGGAGGCGTTCCGGCACCAGCAATAAGAAGAGGAAGCCGGGGGAACTCGCGTGGTACGTTCTGCCATGCGTCCACACACCGACTGGATCACCCGCGCCGAGACCGGTGCCGACGTCCCCGCCATTCGCGAGATCCTCCTCGCCGCGTTCGAGACGCCGCTGGAGGCCGACCTGGTCGACGCCCTGCGTGCCGACTCCGCCTGGATCGACGGCCTGTCCCTCGTCAGCACCGACGAGCACGGCAGCGTCACCGGCCACGCCCTCCTCACGCGCTGCCACATCGACGACACCCCGGCCCTCTGCCTGGCCCCCGTCGCCGTACGCCCCGGGCAGCAGAGGAGCGGCGCCGGCTCGGCCGCCGTCCGTGCCGCGCTGAAGGCGGCCGGCGACATGGGGGAGAAGTACGTCACCGTCCTCGGACACCCGGCGTACTACCCGCGGTTCGGCTTCACCCGTGCTTCCGCGCACGGCATCGGACTGACCATCGACGTCCCGGACGAGGCCATGATGGCCATGGCCCTGGACGAGGCCCACCCGCTGCCCGGCGGCACCGTCCGCTACGCGGCCCCGTTCGGGATCTGACCGTCACGCCGGCTCCAGCAGGTTCCGGCGCAGGGCATCGATCAGGGCGTCGTCGACGCCCAGCAGGTCCGTTGCGTAGCCGCGCACGGACCCGTGCTGATCCGCCAGCGCCGCGAGGAACAAGCGCATCACGTCGGCGGGCGCCCGCCCGAACCCGGGCCAGGCGGGCTCCCGGCCCGGGTGACCGGCCCGCCAGTCGGCGACGAGGCGTTCGGTGGCGAGCTCGGTGAGGGCGAAGTCCTCGATGACGTCCTTCTCCGGCACGTCCAGCAAGGAGAGGACGAGCGCGGCCAGCAGCCCGGTGCGGTCCTTGCCGGACGCGCAGTGGAAGACCACGGGACCGTCCGGGGAGGCGATCACTTCCAGGGCCCGGCGCAGTTCCTCGACGCCGTCGTGGGCGACCTCCATGTACCGCTCGGCCAGGAACGGCCCGGTCTCGACGTCGGCGCCGAGAGCCGCCTGGTCGTAGGGACGGTGCTCGATGCTGAGGTTGTGGTAGGTCAGTGACGCGTGCTCGGGGACGCGGCCCTTGGCCGCGATCTCCCAGGGGTAGCGCAGATCGATGACGGTGGTGACGCCGAGGGCGACGAAGCGTTCCCAGTCCGCGCCCTGGAGCTTGCCCAGCGAGTCGGACCGGAACAGCCGCGCCCAACGGACCGTCCGGCCGTCCTCGGTCGTGTAGCCGCCCAGATCGCGGAAGTTGTGCAACCGCTCGAAGGATAGGTGTCTGTTCACGAGGGGAACCTACGCCCGCCGGCACGGCCGTCACCGCGACGGAGATCACGTGCCGGCGGAACGGTCGTCCCGGACCGGTTCGCCGATCCCCAGCAGGTTCCCCTCGCTGTCACGGAACCAGGCGCCGCGTTCACCCCGTGCGCCCTTGCTCGGATAGTTCCCGTCGATCTCGGCGATTCCGTTCCTCGTCCGGAAGCCGGGCACGTCGACCTCTTCGAACACGACGCCGCGCCGCCCGAGCTCCGTGACGACCGCCTCGATGTCGTCGACCGTCCACGCCATCTGAGTGAACGTGCCGGGGGAGGCTCCGGTCGACTCGAAGACCACGAATTCCACGCCCCCGCACCGGTAGAGCAGCCCGCCGGGCCGTTCGTCGACGGGTTCCAGGCCCAGCTGCTGCGCGTAGAACCGTCGTGCCCGCTCCAGGCTCCGGGCCGGAAGCCTCGTCGCCACGTGCGCCCGGGCCAGGGCGTTGCTCTCCTCTGCGTTCATGCGTCCACTGTGCCGTGAGCGGGGGCCGGAGGGGCGGAAGCGCCGGGCGTGTGCCACGTGGGTCCCCACGGCAGGCCCCCGGCCGCGGCTGCCGGATCAGTCGCTGTCGAGGCCGTCGACCAGGCGGTTGAGGAACCGGGTGAAGGTGGCCTCGGGGGTGAGGGCGCGTCCGGGGGCGGAGAGGGCTTCGGCGAGCTCCGGGTGGTGGCCGTCCGCGGCGACGACGGCCAGGTAGCGGGCCTCGGCGGCGGCCCGCTCGGGCGATCGTGCGGCTGCGGCCTGTGCGATCTCATGCGATACGTGCCCGGCCACGAACCCGGTCAGCTGCGCGAAGACCTCCAGCTTCGCCGCGCCGTCCAGCCCGGTGGGCCGCAGGGCCGCGAGCGCGCGTTCCAGGAAGGCCAGGGTGTTGGGGCCGAGCGAACGGCGGGTGGACAGGGCGGCGGGCAGCCAGGGGTGTCGCAGCATGAGGGCCCGCTGGAGGTGGGCGATGGCCTTGAGGTCGGCGCGCCAGTCACCGCTGGGGGCGTCCGACACCGGTAGTTCGCCGCTGACGTGGTCCACCATCAGCTCGATCAGCGTCGCCTTGTCGGGGGCGTAGCTGTAGAGCGACATGACGCCGGCCCCCACCTCCGAGGCGACCCGCCGCATCGTGACCGCGTCGAGCCCCTCCGCGTCCGCGAGGGCGACGGCGGCCGCCGTGATCGCCTCACGGCTGAAGGCGGGCCTGCGCCCCCTGCGGGGCCGGTCGGACGTCAGCCAGAGCTCCTGGGGGTCGACGCCCGAAGCGCCCGACCCGCCGTCACCGGTCACGATCTTCGTACTCCTTCTCTCGCGTTCCCTTGCGGCCGCGCTACGGGTGGATGTCATTCCAGCATCCCCTATCATCTATTCTCGTACTGCGTACGAGAAATGGTGGAGGGGAACGATGACATCACCCACGCGTGACGCCGCCGCGCCGAGGGCCGCGGCCTGGACGCCGCCTTCCGGGAAGCCGCCACTGCCCTCACGGATCATGCGGGCGACCTGGCGCGGGCTCCCGCCCAGGCGGCACGACGTCGGGTGGGAGCCCGGACTGGTCGTTCCGGCCGCAGACGGCAGCCCGTTGATCACGGACCACTACTTCCCCCGCACCGCGGGCGACTTCCCCACCCTCCTCGTGCGTTCGCCCTACGGCCGGGGCCTGCCCTGGTCACCGCTGTACGGCATCCTCTTCGCCGAACAGGGCTTCCACGTGGTCCTGCAGAGCTGCCGCGGCACCGGCGGCTCCGGCGGCCGGTTCGACCTGTGGCGCGACGAGGCCGCCGACGGACAGGCCACGGTCTCCTGGCTGCGGGAGCAGCCCTGGTTCAACGGAACGCTGGGCACCGTCGGCCCCAGCTACCTGGGCCACGTGCAGTGGGCCCTCACCCTCGACCCGCCGCCGGAACTGAAGGCGATGGTGGTGCAGGTGGGGCTGCACGATCCCCACGCCCTCTTCCACGCGGGCGGCGCACTCCACCTGGAGGACGCCCTCATCCTCGGCGCCGCCATGACCACCCAGCACCGCGGACTGGTCCCCCTCGTGAAGGCGACGATGCGCCTGCAACGCCACCTGCGCACGATCGTCACCGCGCGACCGCTGCGCCGGGCGCACGTGGCCGCCCTCGGCGAAGTGCCCTGGCTGGACGAGGTGATGGCACACCCGGACGCCGACGACCCGTTCTGGTCCGGCACGTCCGTCGGGGAGGCCGCGGACCGGCTGAACGTCCCCACCGCCCTGATCACCGGGTGGCACGACGTACTGGCCGACCAGACCTTCGAGCAGTACGGCCGGCTGCGCCGGGCCGGCTGCGACACCGCCCTGCTCGTCGGACCCTGGACCCACACCTCCGCCCTCCAGCAGGGCTGGCCCGAGGTGTTCGCCGAGAGCCTGGCCTGGCTGCGCGCGCACCTGTGCGACGACCCCTCCGGCCTGCGCCCCACCCGGGTGCGCGTGCACCTCGGCGGCGACAACGCGTGGCGGGACCTCGACGACTGGCCACCGCCCCCGCCCGTGTCCTGCGATCCGGCCCCGGCCACCACGGTGTGGTTCCCCACCCCGGGCGGACACCTCACCGAACTGGCCCCCACGGACTCCGCACCGCTGGCCTCCTTCCGCTACGACCCCGCCGATCCCACCCCGTCCGTCGGCGGCCCGCTGCTCGCCCGCACCGCCGGCCCCCGCGACAACAGCGCACTCGAAGCCCGGGAGGACGTCCTGACGTTCACCAGCCCGCCGCTGACCGGGCCCGTGGACGTCCTCGGCCCCGTCACCGCACGACTGACCGTCTCCACGGACACCGGATACGCCGACATCTTCGCCCGCCTGTGCGACGTGGACGCGCAGGGCCGCTCCACGAACGTCTGCGACGGGCTGGCCCCGCTGCGGACGCCCGGGCAGGAACCGGCGAAGGTCACCGTCCCGATGAGCTCCACCGCCCACCGCTTCGCCGCCGGTCACCGGATCCGCTGGCAGATCAGCGGCGGCGCCCACCCCCGCTACGCCCGCAACCCCGGCACGGGGGAGCCGGCGGTCGACGCCACCGACGTCACGCCCGTCCGCATCACCCTGCACGCGGACTCGGCACTGATGCTCCCCGGGGACGCCGGTTGACGCACACGAGCGGCCCGGACGGCCGGTACCCGGACGGCGGCTCCCCGGCGGCGGGGCCGGCACGACGCGCATACAGTGCGAATGCCGACTCTCCGTGACGTCTCTCAGGAGGCACCGTGCTGCCACCGGCGAGGTCGAGGTCCATCCGGCTGCTCGCCGCGGCGGCCGTGCTCCTGCTGGCCGTTGCGGGCTGCGCCCCGTTGGAGGACGAGGCCGACGCGGCCGACGGGCCCGTCGTCACCGTGACGTCGGGACGGCTGCGCGGGTCGGTCCGCGAGGGCTACCGGCTCTTCCAAGGCATCCCGTACGCCGCACCGCCGACCGGCCAGCGCCGCTGGCGCGCCCCGGAGCGGCACTCCGCGTGGGAGGGCGTCCGGGACGCCACCATGCCCGGTTCGCAGTGCCCGCAGCCGGGGGTGGCCGGAGCGGCGGCCACGGGCCGCGAGGACTGCCTCTTCCTCAACGTGTGGGCGCCGGAGCGGCGCCGCGGGGAACGGGCGCCGGTCATGGTGTGGCTCCACGGCGGCGCCCTGAGCTGGGGCAGCGGCGACGCGTACCCGGCCCGGCGGCTGGCCACGCAGGGCGGCGTCGTCGTCGTCACGATCAACTACCGGCTGGGGGCCCTGGGGTACCTGGCCCACCCCGCGCTCGCCGACGGCAAGGAGACCGGGAACTACGGCCTCATGGACCAGCAGGCGGCCCTGCGCTGGGTCAAGGGCAACGTCGCCGCGTTCGGCGGCGACCCCGCCAAGGTGACGGTCGCGGGTGAGTCCGCGGGCGGCGCGTCCGTCTGCGCCCTCCTCAACTCCCCGGCCTCCCGCGGCCTGTTCCGCGCCGCGATCCTGCAGAGCGGCCCGTGCGGAGGCCGGGAGGCCGGCGCCGCGCAGCAGGCCGGCACGGCCTTCGCCGCGTCGCTCGGCTGCTTCGTCGAGGCCACGGCCGCCGGCTGCCTGCGCGCCCTGCCCGCGAGCGCCCTGACGAGCCCGCCGCGGCACGGCGCCAAGGGCTTCTCCGCGATCCCGGAGGCGCCCGCCGCCTCGGTGAGCACCCTCTCGTACGGCACGGCCCTGCTGCCCGGCCCCGTCTCCGGCGTCCCGGCCGTCAAGGTGCCCGTCCTCAACGGCACCAATCACGACGAGGTCACCTACACCCTGACCGGCAAGGTCCCGCAGCAGGAGTTCGTCCCCGGCCTGAAGGCCCACTACGGCGCCAAGGGCGGGGTCATCGCCCGCGCGTACCCCCGGAGCGCCCACAAGGGCGACGCCGGGCTCGCCTACGGCCACGCCGTCACGGACGGCGACTTCGCCTGCCGGGCCCGCTCGCTGAACCGTACGCTCTCCCCGCACATGCCGGTGTACGCCTACGAGTTCGCGGACCCCGCCCCCGTCGCCTGGTCCGGTGTGCAGCAGTTCTTCGGCACCAAGAACGTCCTGGCCGCCCACGCGACCGAGCTGCCCTACCTCTTCGACTTTCCGGGCGTCACCTTCACCGAGGAGCAGCAGAAGCTCTCCGACCGGATGATCGCCTACTGGAGCTCCTTCGTCTCCACCCTCGACCCGAACGGCAAGGACCGCGCCCGCTGGTACGCCTACCGCAACCCCACGGACAGCTTCCTCTCCCTGCGCCCCACGGGAAGCGTCACGATCAACACCTTCGGCACGGACCACCACTGCGGTTTCTGGCAATCGGTCGAGCCGGCGCGACGGTAGGCCGGCGGACGGCCCCGTGCGCCCATCGAGCCGGCGAGGCGTCGCCATGCGTCTGCCCTCACGCCCCACTCGGCTGTACGGGGGCGTACGGGCGGGGCTAGCCTCGATCTATACGTAGCCGTATAGATCGAGGGGCTTGCTCATGAGACTCCCCACCACCGCACACACCTCCCGTCCCTGGCGGATCCATGAGATCGCCGGCGACTTCCACATCGAGGACGTGTGGGCGCTGCCCACTCCAGGCGGTCCCGACGATTTCCCCCGGCTGGTGCGGCAGTTCACGGAAGGCGACGCGACAGGCGACTCCTCACCCGTGTCGCGCGCTCTCTTCGCGATCCGTTGGAAGCTCGGAGCGCTGCTCGGCTGGGACAAGCCCGACGCCGGCACCGGCGGACGGGTGCAGACGCTGCGCGACCGGTTGCCGGCGGACCTCCGCGACGGGCCCCAGGGGCCCGCCTTCTCCTCGCGCCCGTTCACCTCCCTCTACCGGACGCACGACGAGTGGGCGGCCGAGATAGCCAACCGGACCATGCACGGGGTCATGCACATCGGCTGGGTCCCGGACGGGGCCGGCGGCTACCGCGGTCAGATGGCCGTCCTGGTCAAGCCGAACGGGCTGCTCGGTGCCGTATACATGGCAGGGATCAAGCCCTTCCGGTACGCGGGGGTGTACCCGGCGCTGCTGCGGGCGATCGGACGCACGTGGCAGGCGAACACCCGTGAGGAAAGCGCGGCCTGACGCGGAGACAGTCCCGCGCAGGCGAACGGCGAGCGCAGGTACCGCCACCGCCGGGGCGGCGGTACCTTCACCGACTGGCTCAGGACGCCCGCCGGGCCGCCCGCCAGTCCGGCGCCAGCACCGACCAGATCTCCTCGTCGTGCCGCTTCCCGCGGTACAGGTAGCTCTCCCGCAGTACGCCGTCCTTCGTCATCCCGAGCCGCCTGGCCACGGCGATGCTGGGCTCGTTCGCCGACGACACCCACCACTCCACACGGTGGATGCCCCGCTCCTCGACGGCCCAGTCGATGAGCACGCGCACGGCCCGGGTCACCAGCCCCTTGCCCACCGCCGCCGGCTCCAGCCAGCAGCCCGCCTCGGCAGTGCGCTGCCCGACGTCCATCCGCCGGAGGATGACGGCGCCGACCAGCTTGCCGTCCGTCCAGATGCCGCAGATCCGCCCGGCATCGGCCGCGGTCTTGTCCGCGTACGTCTGGAGGAACGCCCGGCTCGACGCGAGGTCGGTGACGATGTCGGGCAGCCCGTTGTGCTGCCCGATGAACTCCCGTCCCCGGTCGATGTGGGCCAGGAACGCGTCGGCCTGCCACGGTTCGAGCGGACGCAGTTCCGCACCGTCGTCGCCCAGGGATATCGCGTACATCGTCACCTTCCACCACAGGAATCAGCGCACACTGCCAGTGGATCTTCTCACGGGTGTCGGCGCGGCCGTCCGGGGAGCCGGTGGCGGCTCAAGTGGCCTGACCGGTGGCGGTGATGCGCACCGTGTCTCCTGAGCGGCCGCCCGCGAGGACGTCGATGCGCACGCCCGCGGCCGGGTCGGTGAAGGACCGGCCGGGCCCGAACGCCGCGAGGTCGAGCGGGCCGCACCCGGCCGGCGGGGTGGTGGCCGGGCTCCCGTTCATCACCCGGACCGGACCGTTGCCCGTCGCGACCGCGGAGTCCACCTTGTAGATCAGCACGCCCGTGGAACAGGGACGCGGGTCGTTGCCCGCGGCGCGGCGCGACTCGGCCACGTACGCCGTGGTCGCGCCCGTGCGGACGACAGCGATCTTGGTGCCGCCCGGGCGCTCCACGGGCGTCAGCCGGACGGTGCGCCGGCCGGGCTGCGCCAGGCAGGCGACCTGGTCGTCACGGGTCCAGCCGAGCTTCCACGAGTGCCAGCCGAGGTGCTGCGGGGCGTGGCCCGCGATGTTGCCCATGACGTCCCAGCCGCCCACGAATCCGTGGGTGTCTCCGGTGAACGCGTACAGATCGGGCAGGCCGAAGACGTGGCCGGTCTCGTGCGCGGCGACCTTGTGCCCCCAGCGCCACATGTCCTGGCCGAAGGTGACGGCCCATCTGACGCGGGTGCCGTCGGCCGTGACACCGGGCGTGGACGGGTCGTAGAGGTAGGTGGGGGAGAAGGAGATCGCCGCGGCCGCTCTGGTGGGGACGACGTAGACCATGTCGTAGCGGGAGAAGTCCGCGTACGGGTCGGCGGCCGTGACCGCGTCGCGGAGGTAGCGTTCGTGGGCCTCGAAGGTGAGCCCGCGCTGGAATCCGTAGCTCGTGGACGCCGCCGGCATCCGGATCCACCGGTGCGCGAACGTGAGGTCCAGCTGCGAGCGGCCGTAGGAGGCCGTGCGCATCCACTCGGCGGCGGGGGCGAGGAGGCCGGCGTACGCGGCGGTCGGGTCGGTGGCCCGGGCGTCGGGGAAGTCCACGAACAGCGTCAGGACCCGGTGGACGCCCGTGGCACGCCGGAACTGCGCACGGTCGGTGTCATGGCCCTCGTCGGTCCAGCCGGTCCCGCCCTTGAGCGCGCAGTCGGCGGCGGGTGACGGCCGTTCGGGCCGGGGCGCCGCCGCGGCGGCAGGTGCGGCCAGGGCCGTGCAGGTGGCTATGCACGTGGCGAGGGTGCAGGCCGTGGCGAGCAGCCGCGGCCGGGAGCGCAAGGTGGGCATGTCACTCCTTCTCAGGGCGGAGCCTTCGGCTCACCGCCGGGGAGGTCCACGAAACGGACGGGACGCACAGGACAAGGCAGGGACAGCCTGGCGGGTTCAGGGCCCGGCCGCATAGCGGTCGGCCAGAACGGTCACGGCTTCGGCGACGGCCTGTCGCAGTGCCGGCGGTCCGACGACCTCCGCCTCCGTGCCGAGTCTGAGCAGGTCGCCGAACCGCGACGGCCGGCGACTCGACCGGCATGTCCACCCGCACCCAGCCCTCGTCGTCCGGCGGCCCGGCGCTCTCCAGGGCCCGGGTACCGGCATGTCCGAACTGCACGGGCAGCAGCCGTTGTGCCCGGGAAGAGATCCGCAGGTGCTCGGTCGCCTGGCGGAACGTGGCTTCCAGGCGTCGCGAGGATTCCTGCCAGTGGGCGGCCAGGTCGAAGCCGGCGGGCCGTCCGAAGCCCGTGTCCGTGACCTCCACGGCCAGGAATGCGGGGCCGGGCGCTCCGGCGAGGAACAGCGCGTCGGCCTCGGCATCGGTGAGCCCGGTCAGCCGTGTGCGGTAGCCGTCCATCAGGCGGTAGCCGCCGACGGGCCCGCGCTCGGCGCAGACCGGGACGCCCGACGCCTGGAGCGCCTCCACGTCCCGGTAGACGGTACGGACCGGCACCTCCGGCTCGGCGGCGAGCTCGGTGGCCGTCATGCGCCCGCGGTTCTGGAGCAGCAGGAGCAGGCGGAGGAGCCGGCGCCGGCCGAGCAGGGCGGATCCGGTCCCGGCTCGCCCGCGCCTCGGTGATCAACGCCTTCTCCGGGGGCATCGAGGCGGTGGGGACGTCGTGTGAGTACGTCATCGTCTACGTCACGGCGACGACCGGCACGTTCACGGCCGGACACGGAGAATCATCCTTCCCGTACACCTTCGGCTACGAGCTGGACTGATGTCCTCCAGACGCGTGCGCACAGGCGGAATTTGCCCTTCACGCCCCCAGGATGCCCCGACAGACTGACTCGTGAGTCAACGTCGGGTGAGCTTCGTGTGCAGCAGGGTAGGTCCCGTGCTGGGACAGACGTGCCCTGAACGCGATCTGAAGGGATCACCACCATGAAGATCTGCAAGAGCGCCGCCCTCGGCATCATGGCCGCCGCCGTCCTGGGCAGTGGTCTGGTCATGGCTCCACCGGCCACGGCAGCCGAACCCGCGGGGGTCAAGGTGACGGGGACGGCCCCCGCCTGCGTCAAGCGGGACGTCATCAAGCACGAGAAGTACGTGAAGGTGACCAACAACTGCCAGGAGGCGATGCACCTCAAGGTCGTCATCGACTGGGGACCCGACTCGCGCTGCCTCACCTACCAGCCCGGTTACCAGTGGGAATGGCACTGGGGGAGGGGCTCCTACGGCAAGGTCGTCACCTGCTGACCCACTGACCGGCGTCCCTTGGTGACTGCCCCGGTCACCGCCCCGTACGGCGGCCGCCGGGCCCCGCGCCCGTCGCGGCGGTGACCCGGGGCCACCCGGGGGCCCTGGTGCACGAGGTGGAGACCGTAGGATTCAGGCCATGATCGTGCCGATAGTCTTCACCGCGCTGGGCGCCGCAGCGGCCCTGTTCGGCATCAGCCTCGCCTTCGACATCGGCGGTGTGGCCGCCGCCATGTCACAGAGCGCCCAGGCCCGGAGCGAACGCGTCTACCGCCGGCTGGGCGGCCAGGGCTCTCTCGGCGGTTTCGACAGTCTGGGCACGCCCGCAACGCTCGCGGCGGGCACCAGCGTGACGCGGTTCCGCATCCGCGGAGTCGTCCTGGCCCTCGCCGGCCTGGTGATGACGTTCGCAGGCATCATGCTGATCAGCCTGCACTCGTAGGCCGTCCCTCGAAGCCGGGCCACCCCTCAGGCAGGACTTCGCGGACGCTCGCGCACAATGGACCGGGCGGCACGGCCGCCCGAGCACAGTGCCACCGGGGGGAGTACACACATGCACAGCGCGCACGGCGGGGCCGTCGTCGTGGCCGTGGTGGTCGTTGCGCTGGTCGTACGACGCCAACTGCGCACCCGCCGGGTACGCCGTGCCGGCTCACTGATCGCCCCCATGATCCTCGGCGTTCTCGGCACCCTGGGGCTCGCCTTCGGCATCGCATCGGTCCTGAAACACCACGCGCTGACGACGCTGCCCGTCGTCCTCCTGGCCGCAAGCCTGGCCGTGGCGGCGGGCTTCGGAGCGGCCAGGGCACGGACCGTACGGGTGTGGCACGGTCCCGGGGGCGACGTACTGCGCAAGGGAACGGCGGCCACCACCGGATGGTGGCTGGCCTCGGTGGGTGCGCACGGCGCACTGGGCCTGTGGATCGACCACGCGGCCGGCGCCGGAATGCTGGGCACGGCGTCGCTGTACGCGTACCTGGCGATCGGCCTGGCCACCCAGAACCTCCTGCTCCGTGGGCGGGCCGCCACCGCGCGGCCGGCCTGACGCGCCCACAGCGAAGGCTCTTCATCGCCGGGCAGCGGCACGTGGCGTCCCGGGCCGATCGGCGACAATCAACGGGTACACCAGCCGCACCGGCCTCACCGATGACGAACACAAGGAGCGACATGTCCCTTCACGACGTGGAAATCGACGCCCTCAACGGCGGCCCCGCGGACCTCGCCCAGTACAAGGGCAAGGCCGTCCTGGTCGTCAACGTCGCCTCCCGGTGCGGGCTGACCCCGCAGTACGCCGGACTGGAGAAACTCCACCAGCAGTACGCGGAGCGCGGCTTCACGGTCCTGGGCGTCCCCTGCAACCAGTTCATGGGGCAGGAGCCCGGCACCCATGAGGAGATCGCCGCCTTCTGCTCGGCCACCTACGGCGTCACCTTCCCCATGACCGAGAAGACCGACGTCAACGGCGAGTACCGGCACCCCCTGTACGCCGGACTCGTCGGCACGCCGGACGCCGAGGGCCACACCGGCGACATCCGCTGGAACTTCGAGAAGTTCCTCGTCGCCCCCGACGGCACCGTCGTCGCCCGGTTCAGCCCCCGCACCGAGCCGGACGCCCCCGAGGTCACCGCCGCCGTCGAGGCCGTACTGCCGGCCTGATCCCGTGCCGCGGCGGCCTGCGGCGCATACTTCGGGCCGGAGCCGGTCCCGGAAGCGGGTCCGGGACCGGGACCGGCCGCTCAGCCACGCGGGCGGACGTGCAGGTCCAGTCCGCCCGCCCCCGGCGCCTCCACACCCGGCAGCAGGCGCATGGCACGGTCGTAGTCGCCGCCGACGAGGGACCGGAACGGTACCGGCTCGTCCGTGAAGAGCCCGTCGAGCCGTCGCGCGTACTCCTGCTGCGCCACCGCGAACCGCTCCTCCGGCAGGTCGTTCGCTCCGAAGACCGCGAACGGTTCGAGGGGCGCCATGCCGGTGAACCAGAACAAGCCGTGCTGGAGCGGGTGGAGGACGTCCTCCAGCCGACCGTGGACGCCCCGGTCCGAGAACGCCGACTCGCGGGCGCCGGCCGTCACCGACACCAGCGCCCGGCGCCCCGCGAGGGCGCTCTCGCCGTAGGGCGGGGGCACCTCCGGGCCGTAGCCGAACCCGCTGGTGAACACCCGGTCGATCCAGCCCTTCAGGATCGCCGGCACCGAGAACCACCACATCGGGAACTGCAGGATCACCGCGTCCGACCAGCGGACCTTCTCCTGCTCCGCCGCTATCTCCGGCGACAGCCGCCCCGCCAGCGTGGCGTGCTCCGAGGCGCCCATCACCTGCAGCCGGCGGTCCCCGGGGTGGTCGGGGAAGTCGTCGGCGTCCACCGTCGCCTTCCACTTCATCGCGTAGAGGTCGGACAGGCGTACCTCGTGACCTGCCGCGCGCAAGTGCTCGACCGCGAAGGCGGTCAGCGAGGCGGTGAGCGAACGGGGTTCCGGGTGTGCACTGACGACGAGGATCTTCTTCTGCTGCTGCGGTGTGGCTTCCCTCATGCGGCTACGCTCTCGCGATCGCTGCGGAGCAGCCAGCACCCTGTTCGACCACCGGATCGGTGATCCTGGTACTGCGAGGGCCACCCATACTGGAACGCATGAACAGCGTGGACCACAGGGAGCGCACAGACAGTGCGGACCACCGCATCGACGGGGTCGGCGATCCGCGGCGGGCGCTCGGCGGTTTCCTGCGCACTCGCCGGGAGCGCGTCGCGCCCGAGCACGTAGGGCTGGCCGGCGGCCGTCGCCGGCGGGTGCGCGGGCTGCGCCGGGAGGAGCTGGCCCAGCTGGCGGGCATCAGCGTGGACTACTACGTACGGCTCGAACAGGGCCGGGCCACCCAGCCGTCGGCCGAGGTGCTCGACGCGCTCGCCGGGGCGCTCGGTCTCGACGGGGCGGAGCGCAGGCACCTCGCCACCCTGGCCGGCGCCCGGCGCGGCCCCGCGCCCAGGGCCCGGGTGAGTCCCCTGCTGCAGCGCGTCATGGACGCCATGGCCCACCTCCCGGCCTTCGCGACGGACCATCGCCTCGACGTGGTGGCCTGGAACGCCCTCGGCGCCGAGCTGATGGGCGGCCTGGCCGAGCCCGGTCGCCGCGACCGGAACCAGGCGCGGTACCTCTTCCTCGACCCCGCCTCCCGGGACGTCTTCCCCGAATGGGAGGACAGGGCGGTCGAGGCCGTGGGCCAGCTGCGGGTCTTCGCCGGGCGTTACCCCGACGACGCGGAACCGGCCGGGCTCATCACCGAACTGTCCGGACGCAGCGCCGAGTTCCGGAGGCTCTGGGCCACCGGCGAGGTCGTGATGTGCGCCGCGGGCCGCAAGCGGCTGCGGCACCCGGTGGCCGGGCTGCTGCACCTGGACTACGAGACGCTGCACGTGCCGGCGGCGCCCGGTGAGGTGGGCCTGGTCGTGTATGTGTTCAGTGCCGACGAGGGCAGCCGGGACGCCGCAGCCCTGGCCCGGCTGGCAACGGCCGCGGAGGAGGTGCCCGGGGCGCGCGCCGGGTAGCCGTCGGGACGACGGACGGATCGGCCCGGGGGCGCCGAATCCGGCGCCGCAGGCCGGGATACCGTGGAGTCGAGACCCGAGTGATGAGGAGGGACGCGTGCGATTCGCGCTGGACGCACTGTTCGCCGACGTGCCCGCGCAGCAGGTCGATGAAGCTCGTGACTTCTACAAGTCGAGGGCGGCAGGCCGTGGCCCCGCCACACTGGACGAGCTCAAGGAGGCCCGAGCGAAGAGGTCTGCTCCTCCTGCCGCCGATCCGCCTGCCGTCGAAGAGACGATCGAAGCCGCGGAAGCGTGCGTCCCCGTCAGGATCTTCACTCCTGCCGACGGTCCGCCACGGGGCGTCTACCTGGACATCCACGGCGGCGGCTTCTACATGGACTCCGCAGCACGAGGCGACGGGCGCAACCGCGAACTCGCGGACGCCCTCCACATCGCCGTTGTCAGCGTCGACTACCGGCTGGCCCCTGAGCACCCCTGGCCGGCGGCACCCGACGACTGTGAGGCGGCGGCGCTCTGGCTCGTCGAAGAAGCCGGTCCCCGCTTCGGCACGTCCCGGCTCGCGATCGGCGGGAGCTCCGCGGGAGCCACACTCGCCCTGGCGACCCTGCTCCGGCTGAGGGACAGAGGTGCCGTTGACCGGTTCACCGGCGCTGCGCTCCAGTTCGGGACCTACGACCTGAGCGCACGAACCCCGGCCGGACGCCGCATCGCGGACGAATACTTCATCCAGGCGTACGCCGGCCATGTGGAAGACCGCACTGTCCCCGACATCTCTCCCCTCTACGGCGCCCTGTGGGGGCTTCCCCCGACGCTGCTGGTCGTCGGAAGCGCAGACGTGTTGCTGGAAGACAACCTGGCGCTGGCAGGCCGGTTGTCAGCGGCCGGCAATGACGTCGAGCTCCGGGTCTACCCCGAGTCCCCCCACGGCTTCACGGGCCACCCCACGGCAATGGCCAGGACCGCGCTGAGCGGCGTCGACTCGTGGCTGCGCGACCGGATGACGCAATCGTAGGGACTGACCGCGATCCTCGGACGATCCCGGTCCTGGGAGTCGATGACGCGGACACGGCCTCGCGCACCCCGCGTGGGCGCCGCCCGGCCCGCCCGGCCAGGCCGGGGGGCCGGGCGGCGTGACTGGCATCAGAGCTTCAGGTTCGACAGATCGACCGCCGCGGCCATCGCCTTCGTCCCCGCGTCGTTGAGGTGCAGGTGGTCGCCGCTGTCGTACGCCGGGAGGATCCGCTCCGGGTCGGCCGGGTCCTCGACGGCCGCCGCGACGTCCGTCACGGCGTCGAAGACGTCGGCCGTGCGGATCCACTCGTTGACCTTGCGGCGGACGGCCCGGCCCTCCTCGGAGTCGTAACCCTCGAAGATCGTTCCCGCGTAGGGGCCGATCGTGTGGGCGATGACGGTGAGGCCGGCCTCGTGCAGCCTGCGGGCCAGCTCGGTGTAGCCGTCGACGAGCTGCTCGACCGTGGGCAGCGGCTGCGGGGCGGCCGGGTCGATGGAACCGGGGCTGCCGAGGTCGTTGAGACCGAAGTTGAGCAGGACGTGGGTGACGCCGGGCACGTCGACGGCATCGCGCTGCAGCCGCGCGAGGGCGTGCTCGCCGATCTCGTCGGTCAGCAGCCGGTTCCCGGAAATGCCCTGGTTGACCACCCAGCCGCGCTCCAGGCGGCGGTTGAGCTGGTCGGGGAAACGGGCGTCGGCCCCGGGGGTGGTGCCGGCCCCCTCCATCCACGAGTCGCCGAAGGCCACGGCGATCGCCGTGCCCTCGGGAGCGAGGACGTCGACGCCGGAGACGAAGTACCGGGACAGCGGCAGCTCTTCGGCACCGTCCAGGGCGGTGGCCGCGGTCGCGTCGCCCGGGACGGCGAAGCCGGTCTCCGAGGCGATCACGGAGAAGGTCGCGAGTCCCGTGTCGTGGGGGAAGTAGAGGCTGAGGGCGAGCGCGTCACCGGCGGACACCTCGCCCACCACCGGATCGCTCACGGCCTCCTCGCCGGCCGCGAGGGTGAACCCGTGCTCCCCACCGAAGGTGAGCGCGACGGACGTCTCCGGGTCGATGCCGTGCCCCTCGGTGCGCCGCGCCAGCCGCGCGGCCCCGACGGTCAGCGGCTCCTTCCCGAACCTGTTGCTCAGGCGTATGCGGACGGCTTCGCCGCCACCGTTCAGGCGCAGGACCTGCCGTACGGTCTGGTCGGTGAAGCTCCTTGACGGAAAGAGCCGGTAGGTCTCGTAGGGGCTGATGACGGCGGAGCGGAATCCTGCTACCCACTGGGAGGTCGTTGTCATGATCGTTTCGAACAGCGGGTGGCTGGATCTTGTTCCCGTGGCCCGGGGCGGGTGCCGGACCTTTCTGCGGCGGCGTTCGTCTACCCCGGCGGGACGTGCCCGCGCTGTGACTGCGACTGAAGAAGGGCATCGACCACGGAATCGTCCACGGAACCGCCGACCGTGACGTCGAAGACCGGAACCGGCCCGGGCAGGGGATCGGCGCCCAGGGCGTCCTTGACGATGCTGTGCGTGGCGCCGAGCAGGTTGATCGTGCCGGCCCCCGACATGGTGCCGTGGGACAGATCGACCTTCGCCTTCGCGAGATCGAGGGTGAAGCTCAGCAGCTCCTTCGGCTCTGCCAGGCCGGGCGGCGGCCCGGACGCCGGACCGGGAGCCGCGCTGCCGGCGATGTTGCGGCTGGTGAGATCGGCCGTCAGGTCGCTCAGCAGCACCCGTTTGCCCGTCGACGGCCTGGCGAAGCCGAACGCCCCGTCGAACGTGACGGTGCCCGTGCTGAAATCCGTCGCCAGGCGACCGTCCTTGGTGGGAACGCGCACGCACTGCCTGCCACCCTTGCCGATGACGACGGCGGGTGCCTGGGCGATGAGGGACAGACCATTGGCCTGCAGCGCCCCGGCCGCGGCATCGGTCAGGCACAGGTCCGCACTGGCGTGGCTCAAGGTCACCTCGGGGACCGGCAGCACGTGGGGTATCGCACCCACGGCAGCCGCGGCCCACAGACCGGCGCCGGCCGTCGCGGCGGCGGCGGCTATGAAGACGGCGACGTGGCGCCGACGTGGGGACATGTCCGAACTCCTTCGGTTCCGGGCAGCGGGACAGCCCCCGACGTCGGTACGGCCGCGTTCGCCACCCACCCACGCCCTCCGTCATCGTGGGCCCCTCACGGCACCTCCGCCACGCGGCACTGCCCAACCGGGCGACTCGCCCGGCCGCCACTTCCCGCCCTGGGCCGGTTTCCGCCCGTTTCCCCGTGCGCAGTATCGAGAGGGTGGTACAGCGGAGGAGGCGACCATGACCGTGATCGTCGGGCTCGTCCACGACGGGCGGGTGCACCTGGGCGGGGACTCGGCAGGCGTCTGCGGCCTCAGAGTCACCGTCCGCCGTGATCCGAAGATCTTCCGGAACGGCCCCTACGCCATGGGCTTCACCACCAGCTTCCGCATGGGGCAGCTGCTGCACCACGCGTTCAAGGCGCCCAAGCCGAAGGGCGACCTGGACCGGTTCATGACCACCGTCTTCGTCGACAGGCTGCGCACGTGCCTGACGGAGGGCGGCTGGGCGCGCAAGGACTCCGAGCAGGAGCAGGCCGGGACGTTCCTCGTGGGCATACAGGGCCGGCTGTTCACCGTCTACGACGACTACCAGATAGCCGAGCCGGCCGACGGATACGCGGCCGTGGGGTGCGGGGACGAATTCGCGCTCGGGGCGCTGCACGCCACCGCCGGCCTGGACCTCAAACCGCGCAAGCGTCTGACGCTGGCCCTCGCGGCCGCCGGCCACCACAGCGCCGGGGTCAGCGCGCCGTTCCGCTACGTCACCGCGCGGAAGCACCTTTCCTGACCGTGTCCGGGTCGCCCGCCGACGTGACCCGCGTCTCACCCGGGCGGGACCGCTTGTCTATGCAACGAGTTGCATAGAGGATCCGGCATATGGCGCTTGAGCACGCGATCCTCGTCTCTCTGCTGGAGAAGCCGGGCTCCGGATACGAGCTGGCCCGGCGGTTCGACCGGTCCATCGGGTACTTCTGGACCGCTACCCACCAGCAGATCTACCGCGTTCTCAAGCGCATGGAGAGCGACGGCTGGGTCGAGGCCCGTGAGGTGCCGCAGCAGGGCAGACCGGACAAAAAGCACTATTCCGTTGCCGCCCCGGGCCAGGCCGCCCTCTCACAGTGGCTGCACGAGCCGATCGAACCGGAGAGCGTCCGGCACGACCTCGCAGTCAAGATCCGGGGCGCCGCCTTCGACGACCCGTCCGAGCTGATGCGCCAGGTCGAGCGGTACCACCGGACACACTCCGAACGGCTGGCGCACTACCTCGCCGGCGAGCTGCGCGACTTCACCGGCCCCGACGCCCCCGAGGCGCTCGACACCATGCAGGAGCTGCAGCACGTCGTGCTGCGCGGCGGCATCGCGTACGAGCGGATGACGCTCGCCTGGCTCGACGACGTGCTCGCCACCCTCCACCGGATCCGTGAGGCACAGGCCGGGCGGCCGCGGGCCGCCGAGCGCCCCGAACGTCCCGGGCACCCCGAGCGCTGACCCCCGGAAGCGGGACGCCCGCCGCCCTCCCGCACCAGGAGCGGCCGGCGCGCCCCCCGCATCCCCCTGACCACCGAACCCCGTTCACCCCCCGACTCCGAGCCGGAAAGGCGGACAGTCATGGCCGACCCGCTTCTCTTCAACCCGCGCACCTACGACCCGGCGCACTTCGACGCCGAGACCCGCAGGCTGCTGCGCGCCACCGTCGACTGGTTCGAGACCCGCGGCAAGCGCAAGCTGATCGAGGACTACCGCTCCCGCGCCTGGCTGGCGGACTTCCTGGAATTCTCCGCCAAGGAGGGCCTGTTCGCGACGTTCCTGACCCCCGCGGCGGCCGCCGACGGAGCCGGGGACAAGCGCTGGGACACCGCCCGCATCGCCGCCCTCAACGAGATATTCGGCTTCTACGGGCTCGACTACTGGTACGCATGGCAGGTCACCATCCTCGGCCTCGGCCCGGTCTGGCAGAGCGACAACGCCGCCGCCCGCGCCCGTGCGGCCGAGCTGCTCTCCCAGGGCGAGGTGTTCGCCTTCGGCCTGTCGGAGAAGACCCACGGCGCCGACATCTACTCGACCGACATGCTGCTGGAGCCCACCGGCGACGGCGGCTTCCGCGCCACCGGATCCAAGTACTACATCGGCAACGGCAACGCCGCCGGCCTCGTCTCCGTCTTCGGCCGCCGCACCGACGTCGAGGGCCCCGACGGCTACGTGTTCTTCGCCGCCGACAGCCGCCACGAGGCGTACCACCTCGTGAAGAACGTGGTCGACTCCTCGAAGTACGTCAGCGAATTCCGCCTCGACGACTACCCGGTCGCGCCCGAGGACATCCTGCACACCGGCCGCGCCGCCTTCGACGCCGCCCTGAACACCGTCAACGTCGGCAAGTTCAACCTGTGCACCGGCGCGATCGGCATCTGCGAGCACGCGATGTACGAGGCCGTCACCCACGCGCACAACCGCATCCTCTACGGCCGCCCCGTCACCGCCTTCCCGCACGTGCGCCGCGAGCTGACCGACGCCTACGTCCGTCTCGTCGGCATGAAGCTGTTCAGCGACCGCGCCGTCGACTACTTCCGCTCCGCCGGGCCCGACGACCGCCGCTACCTCCTCTTCAACCCCATGACGAAGATGAAGGTGACCACCGAGGGCGAGAAGGTCATCGACCTCATGTGGGACGTCATCGCGGCCAAGGGCTTCGAGAAGGACACCTACTTCGCCCAGGCCGCCACCGAGATCCGCGGCCTGCCGAAGCTGGAGGGCACGGTCCACGTCAACCTCGCGCTGATCCTCAAGTTCATGGGCAACCACCTGCTGAACCCCGCCGAGTACGCGCCCGTGCCGACCCGCCTCGACGCGGCCGACGACGAGTTCCTCTTCCGGCAGGGACCGGCCCGGGGCCTCGGCTCCATCCGCTTCCACGACTGGCGCGGCGCCTACGACGCCTACGCCCACCTGCCGAACGTCGCCCGCTTCCGGGAGCAGGCGGACGCCCTGTGCACGTTCGTCACCACGGCCGCCCCCGGCGAGGAGCAGAGCCGCGACCTCGACCTGCTCCTGGCCGTCGGCCAGCTCTTCGCCCTGGTCGTCCACGGCCAGCTGATCCTGGAGCAGTCCGCCCTGACCGGGACCGAGGAGGACGTGCTCGACGAGCTCTTCGCCGTCCTCGTCCGCGACTTCTCCGCCCACGCCGTCGAGCTGCACGGCAAGGACTCCGCCACCGAGGAGCAGCAGAGCTGGGCGCTCGGCGCGGTCCGGCGCCCGGTCGTCGACGAGGCCCGCTCGACGCGCGTGTGGGAGCGCGTCGAGGCACTGTCCGGGGCGTACGAGATGGCCCCGTAACGGCCCCGGCGACAGGGCGTACACGGCTGTGGGGTCTTCCACCGGCGCGTTGCGCACGGTGGAAGACCCCACGGGCTCGGGGACGGGTCCCGGCTATCGGCCCGTCATCCGTGCTCAGTGCTGTCGCGGACGGCCGGCGAGGTCGTACCGCAGCTTGCTCGTCCTGACCGACTTGTCGACCGACCGGCTGTTGTCGATCGCGGTGCTCTTGTCGACCGTGGTGCTGACCTCGGCGTCCGTGCTCTGTCCGCAACGGTTCTGGTTGGCCTGCTGGACGTTGGAGAGGTCAGCGCTGCCGCCCTTGCCACCGTTGGCAGTGGCTCCCTGGTGCTGAGCGCCGCTGCTCGCGCCCGAGCCACCACTGCCCGGGCCGCCTGCGCCGACACCGCCCGCACCGGGTCCGCCCGCGGCGGGACCGCTGGTGCCGTTGCCGCCTTCGGCGTCGGGGCTGCCCCCACCGAAGACGCTGCCGCCACCGCCGGCCCCGGCACCGCCGCCGCTGCCGTCGCCGCTGGAGGCGTTGCCACCCGAACCGCTGCCCCCGGCGCCGGTACCGCCCGTCCCGTCACCGCCCACGCCGACGCCCAGCAGATCCTGGGCCTGCTTCACCACCGCGGTTCCGCCGGAGGCGTCGACCAGGCTGGCGTTGTACGGGTTGTTGCAGTAGATGTTCGTGACGCCGTCGCCATGGCCCGAAGCGGCCGAGGCGCTTCCGCAGCCGAACCCGAGCGTGGTGACGACGAGCGTGGCGGCGGCAGCGATCCGCTGAACGAAGCTCACAGGATTCCCCTCCAGTCGGCGCCGGTGCACGTATGACCGGCGTACTTTCACCTCGACTTAACTGCCGACCATGGGAAGGGTGACGGGTTAACTATGGTGCGTCACCTTTACGGCATTCACCCACTCTCTCTCACCCGTGTGGCGGAACGGGATTCCTGTGGCGGACGGGCGGGCGGGGCCGCCCGGCGGCCCCGCCCTGACGGCGCTTCACCGGCCGCGGCTCAGGGCTTCGCGGCTGCCTGCGCGGGCTGGACCGTGAATCGGTACCGGTCGGTGAGGACGGGCAGGGGGTACTTGTCCGTGCTGCCCACGGGAATGTAACCGGAAGCCGTCAGCATGTACTTGGCTGCGGGCGCGCTCGACGCGAAGCGCACGCGCAGGTCGAGAGCGTAGGTGTCGCCCGGCTTGAGGTCGCCGATCTTCGCAGGGCAGTTCAAGTACCAGGAGTTCGGGCCGCCGACCGGGTCGGCCTGGGGGCACACTTCGCCGCTGAACCGGTGGGTGCCGAACCAGAGGTCCACCGGGTGCCAGCGGCCGCCCGCGTAGTACTCCAGCTCGACGTCGCCCTGCTTGATGTCCTCCTTCGTGCTGTAGCCCTCCTGGAACAGGAGCGAGGCGTGGAAGTCGGTCAGCGTCTGCCCGGTGCGGTTCTCCATGGTTATCGAGAAATTCGACCAGTCGCCGCCCGGCGTGAAAGAGGTCGGGAAGTCCTTGAAGGCCAGGACGGGTTCGGCGGCGGCCAGGGAGGTCGCACCCGTCGGCGCGGTGTCGGCGGCGACTGCCGGTGTGGCGAGAAACAGGGCAGGGGCCATCGTGGCGGCAGCCACATATGCCGCGATCCGCTTGAGGTTCATGTGATCATCATATGGCGGGTATAAGGGAAACACCCACGTGTTTATCGCGCCCCGGCGGCGAGCTGCCTCCGCCGGGGGCGCGTTCACCGGGCTTCGTTCTTCTGCTCTCACGCCCGACGCGCACAGGGTGTTCGCCGGACACCTCGAACACGTCGCGTCCCGCTCCCTCAGGTCCTGAGCAGCCTGACCGCGAGCGCGTACACCTCTTCACGGGTGCGGGTGCCGTGGTCGGCGGCCAGGAAGTGATTGCCGATCAGCAGCGAGAAGGCGAGCATGCAGCGCGCCTCGACCTCGCCCTCGTCGGCGTACAGCCCACGGAAGAGCGAGCGCAGGTAGTCCATGCGCCGGTTGTCGACCCGCCGCAGCCGGTCGGCGACGACCCGGTCGCGCCGGGCCCAGTCACGGACCGCCAGGTCGATGGCCAGCAACCGCTCGTCGGAGGCCAGTGTGCCCGCTCTCGCCATTTTGTCCTCGGCGTCACCGCCCTCGCGCTCGACGCGTGCGAGCAGGTCGTCCACGCTCTCGCGTTCCCAGGTGTCGAGCATCTCCTGCAGCAGGGTGTTCCGGTCGGCGAAGAAGCCGTAGAAGCCGCCCTTGGTGACACCGAGCGATTTCGCCAGCGCCTCGATGCGGACCGCGCCCGGGCCGCCGTCGGCGAGAGCCTGCAGGCCCGCCTCGATCCACTTGCTGCGAGGTGTGCGGGTCTCGGCGCCCATGACTCTTGGTACCCCGTTCGTGTTGCGGCCTGAGATCGACGGTGAGATCTATACGGTATCGTATAGATGGCTAGGACCTGCCGATGGTTCGTCCGAAGGGGAGAGCGGCATGAAAACCTGCCTCGTGGCGTTCCACTATCCGCACGCTTCCCACCGCGAGGAATTCATCGCGCGCGTCCGGCGGGTCGCCGAGATATTCCGGCGGACGCCGGGCTGCCTTTCGGCCGACTGCTGGGTGACGGACGAGGCGGTGGCGTCGACCGTGCACATGGATTCCGCGGAAGCCCTCGACGCGGCGCTGGCCACCGTGATGGCGACGGCAGGAGCGGACATCGTCTTCGACGACCGCGAAACGCGCCCTCGCGAGATTCACCGGCTGACGGCCCCCTGACCCGCCGGACGCGCCGGGGCGACGATATCCGGTCGCCGGCGTACGGCCCGGCCTGAGACGATCCGCGTATGGCGCGAACGTTTGAGGACCTGGTGGCCGAGGCGGAAACGGTCCCGGTGGAGGGCTGGGACTTCTCCTGGCTGGCGGGAAGGGCCACCGAGCAGCGCCCCTCGTGGGGCTATCAGCGCATGATGGGCGAGCGGATGGGCCGCGCCTCGGCCGCGCTGGACATCCAGACCGGCGGCGGGGAGGTCCTGGCGGGCGTGCCGAAGCTTCCACCGCTGGTGGTGGCCACGGAGTCCTGGCCGCCGAACGTCGCCAAGGCCACCCGCGCGCTGCACCCGCTCGGCGCCGTGGTCGTCCAGGACGAGGACGAGCCGCCGCTGCCGTTCGCCGCCGGGGCCTTCGACCTCGTGGTGAGCCGGCACCCGGTGACGGTGTGGTGGGAGGAGATCGCCCGGGTGCTCCGGCCGGGCGGCACGTACTTCTCGCAACAGGTCGGACCGGCCAGCGTCTTCGAGCTGGTCGAGTACTTCCTCGGCCCGCAGCCCGAGGAGGTCCGTCGCAAGCGGCATCCGGACGACGCCCGCCGGGCGGCCGAGGCAGCCGGCCTGGAGGTCGTGGACCTGCGCTCGGAATTCCTGCGCACGGAGTTCTTCGACATCGGCGCGGTCATCTACTTCCTGCGGAAGGTGATCTGGATGGTGCCCGGATTCACCGTCGACCACTACGCGGACCGGCTCCGGCAGCTCCACGACCGGATCGAGAACGAAGGGCCGTTCGTCGCCCATACCGCACGGTTCCTGATCGAGGCACGCAAGCGCACCTGACGCAGTCTCGGCACCACAGCGACGGGGCGGAGCCGTGCGGGTCGGCTCGATGGTGATGCCCCGGCCCGCCGCCCGCACACCCTGGGCCGGCAGCGCACCCGCGGGGCGGGCCGGGGCGTCGTCGAGCCCCGGCCGCCCACGACGCCGCTCAGGGGGCGCTCACTCCTCGGCGGTGGTCGTGGCGCGGGCCTCGTCGCGTACGTCCGCGCAGGCGTGCCGGCGCAGGACCCGCAGCTGTTCGCGCCAGGCGGCCGACCAGTTGGTACGGCCGCCGCCCACCGTGGTGAGGGCGACCGCGAACAGCCCGGCGGCGTGGCCCCCGTCGGCGGTCAGGGAGCGGGCAGCGTGGGCGAGCGCCCCGTCGCTGCCGTGGCGTGTTCCCAGGCGCTGGACGAGCGAGCCGGCCGTGCGGGCCGCGAGCGCCGGCCGGCCCTCGTGGAACCGGGCGAGGCGCTCAAGCTGGGACGTCAGTCCGTCCGGTGCCGCGTCCGGATCGAGCGTACGGACCAGCAGTTCGGCCGCCTCGGGGCCGTAGTCCCCCGAATCGCCGAGGACTTCGGAGACGGCGAGCGCCGTTTCCCGCACGGCCCGGGGATGCCGTGTGCTCCTTGCCGCCAGACCGAGGGTCAGACGCCGGAGGCGCCGGTGCGCGGGCCGGTCGCGGTCGGGCTCCGCGTCGGGGGCGCCGGGCAGGGCGTCGGCAGCGATCAGGGCGGTGAGCGTCCGGGTGAGCGGGGCGGGGTCCGGCGTGCCGGAGGGTGCCAGCGCGACGACGTCGCACAGCGCGTCGGCGGCGTGGTGCCAGCTCGCCCGGTTGTCCAGGTCGGTGACGGCGGCCTCCAGGATTTCCGTGGCGTCCGGCGCCCAGGGCGACCACGTCCCGAGCGCCGCGTAGGCGTCGCGCGCCACCTCGGGGTCGTCGGTGTCGCACACGGCCCGTACGAGCGCCGCGTAACGCCGCCGGTGACGCTCGGGCAGATCGCCCGGCCGGCTCGCCAGAACGGTCATCCGCAGCTCGCGCCGGCCGGCCGCGGCGGTCTCCAGCAGCCCCCACGCCTCTTCGTGCGCGAGCAGGCCCTTGGTGAACGCCACACACGCGGCCTGCACGTCGTGGTGCTGACCCGGGCGCGTGCACGCCTCGGTGAGGAGCGCCACCGCCTGCGGCGCGGGCAGTGCGGTGGCGGCGAGCCGCGCGGCCTCCTTGCGGCTGGTCACCTTCACCCCGCTGGTCGAGGTCAGGAGCCCCCTCAGCTCCCCGGCCAGGGCGGACGGCGCGACGAACCGGCTCGCGCGGGACGCCGCGGGGACGGCGACGCGCGCCCGGTCCCCGCCGGCGTGGGAGAGGAGCAGCCGCAGGTGGCGCCCCGGGCCCTCCGTCCGGGCGAGGGCCGCGAGGGCGGCCTCGGCGAGCGGCACGTTGCCGTCGTCGGCGTAGCGCAGCAGCAGTCCGGTGCCGTGTCCCGGTAGCCACGCGGCCATCCGCACCGCCTGCACGCGCTCGTGCATCGTGAGGTTGTCGTCCCCCGCCGCTCGCTCCAGCAGCCGTACTGCCGCGGCCTGCTGGCGCGGCAGCCAGTACCTCGCGTCCCGGCAGACCGGCGGCAGCACGTGGCTGCCCTCGATCAGGAACCGTCCGTACGGAGGGGTGTCGCCCAGCACGGTGTCCAGCAGGTCGGTGCGGCGGCACACGAGCATCCACTGCACGCGGGACAACGTGGCGGCGGACGGTTCCAGCGCGAGCAGCTCGGTCAGGCGGTCGTCCCGGGTCCGGGGGTCGTCGAGCCAGTGATCGACGGCTCGACGTCCGTCGTCGGGGGTGCCGTGCTCGATCGCGCGCCGCAGCAGGGCCTGCAGCCCCGGTATGCCGTGGCCGAGCTCCCGGAGCGTGGCGGCGAGCCGCAGCGTCTCCGTGAAGTCGGCCCTGTCGGCGGCGGCTTCGAGGGAGGGGCGCAGCGCGGCGAACACGTCGTGCTCCTGGCCCGGACGCAGGTCCTCGCGCGAGGGGGCGGCACCCTGCAGCCGCGCCACCGTGCGGAGCGCCCAGCCCGTCAGTTCGTCGTCCCCCGCGTCGGTTTGCTCACGCAGCACCCCGCGGGCCAGGGTGCGCAGGGCGTGGCTCTCGGGCCAGGAGAAGTCACGTGCCTCGACGGTGTCGGTCGTGAGGCGCTCCAGGTGGGGAGCCGCTTCCTGGGCGAACAGGGTGGGCCGGACGTCGGCGAGCGCGGCCAGGAAGGCGGAGCGCACCGGCTGCTGCTCGTTGCGCAGCCGGTCCAGCCCCGCGAGCAGTTCCGTGAGGGCGGCCGGGTCGCGGGCGAGGGCCGCGTTGCGCACCAGCAGCTTGTAGGCGTAGGCCCGCTCCGTGGGCTCCGAACGGCGGGTCGCGGCCAGTAGTTCAGGACGGGCCTCCGCCACCGGCAGGTAGGCCATGGCCGACAGGACGCTCTGCCGGCTGCCGCCGTACTCGCGGGCCTGCCCGGCCATGCGCCGGGCCTCGGCCTCGCGCCGGGCCCGGGGCAGCACATCGAGGATGCCGTGCGACAGGGCGGCATGGCCCATGCTCCGCCCGTTCATCGCGACGTCGTAGAACTCGGCGCGCCGTGACGGCGCCATCGCCTTCAACAGCCGTACGAGAGCACGCTCGTCACGGCCCATGGCCCGCCCGAACGCGTCGAAGCCGGGCGGCCGGTGACGGACGAGTACACGCAGCACGGACGGCTTCAGGCGGTGGAGGTCCCCGTCCTCGCGCCCCGGCGCCACGAGGAGCCGGAGGGTGCCGCCCGGGTCGGCGGCGGCCAGCCGGCCGAGCCGCCGGTGGACGGGTTCGGGCAGGGCGCCCGGGCACAGCCGCTCCAGCAGGTCGAGCACCCGCAGGGGCTGTGCCTCGATGGTGGCCGCCACGATGGACCCGTACGCCTGCCACCACCTCCGCCGGTGGTCCTCGGACAGTGCCGCGAGCCGGCGCTCGGCCTCGTCGAGGACGGCGGGGGAGTGGTGTGCGGCGAGCTTGCCCCAGGGGACGGCGGTGTGGAAGAGGACGGGGAGCAGCTCCTCGACGGTGGCGGGCCTGCAGGCCGGCAGCAGCTTCGCCGCCTCGGCGTCGCCCCAGCGCTCGCGGACCGGCCGGACGAGCGCGTCCGCGAGGGCGGTGCGCCGCCCCGCGACGACCGCCCGGACGATCTGACGGCGGATCGCCAGAGGCGCGTCGTCCAGCGCTGCCGTGACGGCGGCGTCGGAAATGAGCCCGTCGCGGACGGCGGCGACGGCGTGGACCCGGACGGCCGGATCGGGGTCGGTCAGCCGGTTCTGCAGCCAGACGACGTCACGGCCGGCGCCCGCGGCCGAGGCCGCGATGCCCTGCTCGTACCCGCCCCGCTCCGACAGCTCGGCCAGCACCGCCCCCAGCTCCCCACCGGCCCGGCGCTCCCGGGCCCACCGGGCGATGTGGCGCACGCGCTGCGGGAAGGGCAGCGGGTCGAGGGTGACGAGGAGCGCGTCGACGAGCGCGGGGGCGGTGCTTTCGATCATGCGGCGATTGTGGGGGAGGACGTTCGCCCAGGTCCAGGCCGTTTCTCTCGCAGGGGCCCCGCTACGTCAGGGCGACGGGCAGGTGGCGGGGGCCGCGCAGGACGGGGCTGTTGCGGTATTCGGGCAGGTCCTCCAGCAGCCGCGGGCTGTCGAGCCGGCGCAGCAACGTGCTGAGCGCGATCTGCGTCTCCAGACGGGCCAGCGGTGCGCCGAAGCAGTTGTGGATGCCGCTGCCGAAGCCGAAGTGCTGGTTGTCGCTCCGGGTGGGATCGAAGCGGTCGGCCTCGGGGAAGCGCAGCGGGTCGCGGTTGCCCGAGGCGAGGACCAGGATCAGCGGCACGCCCCGGGGGATGGTCACTCCGGCGATCTCGATGTCGGCCAGCGCAGTGCGCTGGGGCAGCATCTGCACGGGGGGCTCGTAGCGCAGGAGCTCCTCGACCGCGCCGGGCATCAGCTCCGGGTGGGCCCGCAGCCGTTCGAGCTCCCCGGGGTGGCGGAGGAGGGTGAGCATGCCGTTGGTGATGAGGTTGACGGTGGTCTCGTGCCCGGCGATCAGCAGCAGGACGGTGGTGACCATGAGTTCCAGGTCGGTGAGACGTCCCTCCGGACCGTCGTCGTTGACGAGGCCGGAGAGCATGTCGCCGGCCGGACTGCCGCGCCGTTGCCCGGCGAGTTCGCCCAGGTAGGTGCCCATGGTCATGCGTGCCTCCTGGGCGGCGCGCCGTCGCGGCCCGGGATCCTCCCCGGGGGCGAAGTCCAGGCTCGCGACGACGGTGTCCGCCCAGGCGTGCAGCTTCTGCACGTCCTCCTGCGGCACGCCGAGCAGCCGGCAGACGACGGTGACGGGCAGGGGGAAGGCGAAGTCGTCGACGAGGTCGACGTGATCCCTGCCCGCCAGGCCGTCCGCCAGTTCCTCGGCGATGCCTTCCATCTCCTCGTACAGGGCGTCGACGCGGCCGGGAGAACAGGGCGGCCCGAACTGCCGCATGGTCAGGCGCCGGAGCCTGTCGTGCTCGGGGTCGTCGATGCCGATGAAGGCCGGCGGAAGCCCCTCCGGCACCAGGAGACCCGGGTCGGGTTCGGTGCGGTTGCGCAGGTCCGAGCTGACGCGCGGATCGTGGAGCAAGGCGTTGATCTCGTGGTAGGTGCCCACCAGGTACGCCCCGCTCTCCTGGCGCGCCACGCCGCCGGCTTCCCGCAGCTCCGCGTACAGGGGATAGGGATCGGGGCGGTGACGGTATTCCGTGATGCGCCGGAAGAGGGTCTCCGAGGACATGGGCGGGGCTCCTAGCGGGGCGGCGGGCGGTCAGCCCCCGGGACGCAGCAGGGTCAGGCGCCGGTCGGGCAGGTGGCCGGTGAGGGCGACGGTCGGGCCGTGCGAGAGCACCCTCGGGTCCGGCACGTCGGAGGGGACGGGCTCGCTGCCGTCGACGAAATCGGCCGCGCCCGGCCCGGGCGGGAACGGGGCGGCGGTCTCGATCAGCCGCTGATAGTGCTCAAGCCATTTGGCCCGGTTGACCGCCACCGCGGCCGTGACGCGGCCACGGTAGCCGTAGACCGCGACCAGACGGCGTTCCTCCGGGGCGCCTTGGGCGATGACGACCTGGTCGGAGAAGGTCGGCACGCCGACGGACTTGATGTTGAGGCCGAACTGGCTGGACCAGAACGCCGGCACCGACAGGTGGGGGCGTCTGCGCGGACCGGGGCTGACCATGTTGTGCGCGGCGACCTCGGCCTGGGCGACGGCGTTGGCCCAGTGCTCCAGGGCGATCAGCTGGTATTCGAAGAGCGGGTGCGGGAAGCGGGCCACGTCTCCGGCGACGAAGACGTCGTCGGAGACGATGCCGTACATGTCGAACACCCGGCACCCCGCGTCGCAGGCCACGCCCCGGGGCCCGGCGGCGAGCCCAGAGTCGGCCAGCCATTCGGTGTTGCGGACCGCCCCCAGGGCGACCACGGCCACGTCGACGTCGATCCGGCTGCCGTCGGAGAACTCCGCGCCGGTCAGACGGCCGTTCTCGCCCTGCAGGGCGGTCACCGTCACCCCGCACCGCAGGTCGACGCCGTGCGCGAGCTGCAACTTCGTCGCCCACGCCCCCACGGTGCCGCCCAGCGCGCCGATCAGCGGCGCCCGGCCGCGCTCGGCGACGGTCACCTCCAGGCCGCGCTCCCGGCAGGCGGACGCGATCTCGGAGCCGGTGAAGCCCGCGCCGATCACCAGCACCCGGCGGGGACCGGCGTCGAGCCGCTCGGCGAGGCGGCTCGCGTCCCCGACCGTGCGCACCGTGAACACCCCGTCCAGCCCCGCCTCCCCGGCGTCCGGCCAGGGCCGGGCCCGGGTCCCCGTGGCGATCAGCAGCCGGTCGTACGGCACCTGATCGCCGTCGGCTAGCAGCACCCGCTTGCCGGCCGTGTCCACGCCGGCGGCACGCACCCCCAGCCGCCACTGCGCCTGCAGCGCGCGGCGCGCCGGCAGCCCGCACTCCTCGGCCCTCGCCCGCCCGAGCAGCACCTGCTTCGACAGCGGCGGACGGTCGTAGGGCAGGTCGGGCTCGTCCCCGACGAGCGTCAGGGAGCCGGTGAAACCCTCGTCGCGCAGCGCTTCGGCGGCCCGCAGGCCGGCCAGGGAGGCGCCGACGATGACGATCCGCCCGTCGCGCAGGTCACCGGACACCGGCCGCACCCGCCTGCTCGCCGACGACGATCGCCTGCACCGGGCAGGCGGCCGCAGCCCGGCGCACCCGCTCGTGCTGCTCGGCGGGCACGGCCGGGGTGTACAACAGGGCCTCGTCGCCGTGCAACTCGAACACCCGGGGAGCGAGAAACGCACACTGCGCGTAGCCCTGACAACGGTTGAGGTCGACCACAACCCTCATCCCGGGCGCTCCTTCACTCATCGGGTGCTCACCCTCTTAGTACCCCAGATCGGACACGGGCACCGCACATGCTGCTCCAGCCGAGGGGGGAACGGCACTCTTGCGCCCGCCGCCCGCCATGTAGTGCGCTGATGCTCATGAGGAAGAGGAGAACTGCAGCACTGATGGCCGCTCTGGCGGCGGCGGGGTCTCTCGTGACGGGCGTGCCGGGGTCGCGTGCACAGGCCACCGAACCCGGCACGGACGGCGGGCCGCCGTCAGCCGCCCCGGCCTTACGCGGAGTGGACCTCGACACGACGACGATCCCGCAACTGCAGGCCCGCATGGCCGACGGTTCGCTGACCGCGTCCGCGCTGACCACCGCCTACCTGCGGCGGATCCAGGCCGTCGACCCCAAGATCCACGCGGTCCTGCGCACCGACCCGACGGCCTTGCGCCAGGCGGCCGCCAGCGACGCAAGGCACCGGCACGGCACGACCCGTGGTCCGCTCGACGGCATACCGGTGCTGCTCAAGGACAACGTGAACACCCGCGACATGCCGACCACCGCCGGTTCGCTGGCCCTGGCCGGACGCCCGCCCGGGGCCGACGCCACCCTGGTGACCCGCCTGCGGGAGGCGGGGGCCGTGATCCTGGGCAAGACGAACCTGTCGGAGTGGGCGAACTTCCGTGCCGCGAAGCCGACATCGGGATGGTCCGCCGTGGGCGGGCAGACCAACAACCCGTACGTACTGGACCGCAACCCCTGCGGGTCCTCCTCCGGGTCGGCCGCCGCGATGGCCGCGTCCTTGGCACAGGTGGCGATCGGCACCGAGACCGACGGCTCCATCGTGTGCCCGGCCGGGATGAACGGGGTGGTCGGACACAAACCCAGCCGCGGACTCGTCAGCGGCGCGGGGGTCGTGCCCATCTCCGCCGAGCAGGACACCGCAGGCCCCATGGCCCGCAACGTGACCGATGCAGCGATCACCCTGGCGGTGCTGAGCGGCGACGACACCCTGCGCCCCACGAGCTCCCCCGGCCTCGCGGACCGGCCGGCACCCGGCCTGCGCGGCCGACGGATCGGCCTGTGGCGGCTGCCTTCACTCGGGCCGCAGGTCGACGCCCTCATGACCCGCACGGCGGAAAGGCTGCGCAGCGCGGGAGCCGAGGTCGTCGAGGTGACCCCTCCCTACCAGGCCCGGCTCGCCGAACTCGAATACCCGACGCTGCTGAGCGAATTCCACCGGGACATCAACGCCTACCTCGCCACCCGTGACGGGCCCCGCACCCTCACCGGACTGGTCGAGTTCAACCGCACCCACCCGGCGGAACGCACGTGCTTCGCCGGTCAGGAACTGTTCGAGCAGGCCCTGACCGCACCCCCCACCACCAGCCCCGCATACCGGGCGATGCGCGCCGAGCTGAAGAGCCTTTCCCGGCGCTCACTGGACGAGACGATGGCCGCCCACCACCTGGACGCCATCGCCTCGCCCACGAACCCGCCCGCCTGGACGACCGACTGCGCGCGCGGCGACAACGACGTGATCCCCTCCTCCACGCCCGCAGCCGTGGCCGGCTACCCGTCGCTTTCCGTACCCGCCGGCTTCGTGAACGAACTGCCCGTCGGCGTGCTCCTCATGGCCGGTGACCACCAGGACGCCCGGCTCCTGGCGCTGGGGGCCGCAGTGGAACACAGGCTGGGCGCCTGGCGAGCCCCGCGCTACCTGCCGTCGGCGGGGCCGGGCATGTGAGCAGGATCCCGTACGGGGACCGGGCAACGGACACCGGCCGGCCCCCGGTCCCCTCGACGGGGGGAGAAAAGGGTGTGCACCCGGCCCGGAGCAGTGCCAGTCTCCCCGGGTGACCCCAACCGAGACGACATCCGTCCGTGCCGCCGCCGCTCGGAACAACGCCGAGTGGTGCGCTTCCGTCTGCCGGTCCCACGGCATACCGAACACCCTCGGTGAGACGGCCTGGCACAGTGCCCGCCGCACGCCGCCGTACTACCCCGACGCCGTCACCGTGCACCCCGACGCGGTGCCGGCCGACTTCCTGCCCGAGGTCGACACGGCGACACCCGGGTGTTCGATCAAGGACAGCTTCGCCGCGCTCGACCTCACCGCGGACGGCTTCGTCGAGCTCTTCACCGCCCAGTGGATCCACCGCCCGGCAGGAACCCCAACCAGGGCCACGCCGGTTCTGCGCACCCAGCCGGTCACCACGGCCGCTCAGCTGTACGCCTGGCAGACAGCCTGGAACGGCGGTGACGGAAGCCCGGACGTCTTCCGGCCGGCGCTGCTCGACGACCCGTCCGTGCTGGTCCTCGCCTTTCACCGGGGCGAAGACCTCTGCGGGGGCGTCGTCCTGAACCGCGGCTCGGGGGTGGTGGGCCTCTCCAACCTCTTCACCACCGACGACAGCGACCCCGCAGCCGCCTGGACCTCGGCGATCACGGCTGCCGCAGCCCATTTCCCCGGCCTTCCCCAGGTGGGCTACGAACACGGCGACGATCTCGCGCACGCGCGCGCCGCCGGCTTCTCCGTGCTCGGCCCGCTCCGCGTCTGGCTGCACGACTCCTGACCGCCACACCTGAGAACACGCTGGTCCACCCGGTGCTGTCGGCTCGGGCGGCGGTACGGGCCGTACCGTACCGCCGCCCCCGTCGTGTCCCGCGTGGTGCTGTTACGGTCGCCGGGTGGAGAGCTGGGACGTGGAGGGCGTGCGCGCAGGGGTGCGGGAGAAGGCGGCCCGCGATCCGGAGCGGGCGTGCTTCGGGGCGGAAACGCACCGGTACCAGCTGACGCCGCCGCTGCCCGGGGCGGAGATCCGGGCGTTCGAGGAAACCCACGGCATCGAGCTCCCTGCGGAGTACCGGTCCTTCGTCGCGACGGTGGGCAACGGCCCGGCCGGCCCCTGCCACGGTGTGATGCCGCTGACCGTCCCCCGCCCGCAGGCCGGCGAGGAGTGGGCCGTGGACGACGCGTGGGAGGAAGACCGGCAGCCGGGCCGGCTGAGCGCGCCGTTCCCGCTCGCCGAACCCCTGCCCGGCCGGATGGGCGCACGGGCGGACACCCTGTCCCGGGGCACGCTCATGCTCGCCGAACGGGGCTGCGGAATCTTCATCCGGCTGATCCTGAACGGCCCGCGGGCAGGGGAGATCTGGCAGTTCGACCCGGACTGGGGAGGCTGCGTTCCGGTGAGCCCCGGTTTCCGCGCTTGGTACACCGACTGGCTGGACGGCCCGTAAAGACCTCCTGATGCAGGCCCAGGGGGTGGCTGCCTGCATGTTCGCGGCATCGTAGGCTCAAGATCATGCACACGACCTTGTCCGAACACGCCCGATGTCTGTACGGCGATGACTTCGTACCCGCTCCCGCGTGCAGCCGAGAGCACAAGGAGCACTACTTCGTCGAGGAACTGACCTTCGCCGATGCGGACTCCATCCTGTCCATGTTGCGGGAGCTCGGCCCGCACATGGTCGAGAGCCGACTCCCGCTGTGGGTCCGCAACCTCGCCTACCGGCTGCTGCTCCTGCAGCGGCCCGACGATCCGGCGCTGATGAGGGAGGCGGCCGACAGCCTCTACCTTCACGGCCCCGTCTGGGACGACATCGCTGCGGACCTGCGCCGTCGGGCCGACGCCCTGGAAGCGGCCTGCACCTGAGACAGCCCGGTCCGTCGAGGGCCGGCACCGCGGCAGCGCGTCCAGTCCGGCCCTCGGGCCCGTCGCCGTCATTCCTGCTGCACCCCGGCCAGTACGAGCGTCCCCGCCAGCACCAGCAGCACGCCCACGGCCTCCGGCAGCAACCACCAGCCGGACCGCACGTCTTCTGCGTAGAGCACGATGCCCAGGGTCAGGCTGACCAGTGCGTCGCCCAGCGTGAGCGCGGGCTGGGAGGCGACCAGGGGGCCGGCCGCCATGGCGTTCGACAGCAGGAACAGCGCGCAGACCCCGGCCGCGGCGAACGCGTAGGTCTGCCAGGCCGTGAAGAAGGCCACCACGCCCTGCTCGCCGAACCGGATGACGGCGGTCTTCATCAGGGCGGCGGTGACCGCGTACGCGATGGCCGCCGCGGCACCGAACAGGGCGGCCCGGGCCTTGCCCGCCGGGCACGTCGCCGCGGCTGCCACGCAGCCGGCCACGGCCAGGCCGGTACAGGCCAGGGCCGCCGCCCAGTGCGCGGCGGACTGGGGGGCACGGCCGCCGGACGGCGCGGCGGCGGCCAGGGCGAGCCCGGCCCCACCGGCGACGGCGGCCACGGCGCCCCAGCCGCGCGGTGACAGGCGCCGGTGCAGGACGAGGCTGCCGATCAGCAGCGCGAGGGGCAGTTCGATGACGAAGACCGGCTGGACGAGCGCCAGCGGCCCCCACCTCAAGGCCAGGGCCTGGCAGACGGCTGCGCAGATCACTGCCGCGATGCCGGCGAACCACACGGGCTGCCGCATCAGACGGAGCATCAGCCGAGCGTGCAGGGCATCGGCTTCCGGGGTCGTACGGGCGGCCTTGCGCTGCAGGACAGTGGCCAAGCCATTGCTCAGCGAGGTGAGGACCGCGAACACCACGGCGAGCACCATGCTCATCGGCGCTCCCTGCAGCTGACGGACCGTGCACGTGCTCCTGCCCGCCCACGTTAGCGGCCCCTACCGCGGGCCGCCCCGCAACCACGTCGCGGGCCACGCCTCTGCGGCCGACTCACCGGCGTGATCAGGGAGCGTCCGGCTGGTGGGACGGCGTGGCGTCGAGGGCCGTCGCCCTGCGCGCGGAGAATGTGTGGTTCCGTGGTTTTCGCCCGTCTCGGAAACCGGGAGCTCGCGATGGCCTTGAAGACATCTGCTCGTACCTTCGTGCTCGCCGCGCTGATCGCCACGCCGTTGTGGGGGCCGCCGTCCGCGACAGCGGTCCCGGAGGCGGCAGCCCGGGTGGCCGGAGCAGGGGCGGTGGCTCCCGCTGCGGCACCGGAGGCCGGGGAGCAGCGGTGCGTCCGCGGCGGTGTGGTCAGCGGCCCGGGCGGGCACTCGGTGAGAACGCACCTGTGTGCGTCGCTGGACAACGCGTTCCTGACCGTGTCGGCGCCGGCCCGGTGCGAGCGCTTCGCGTGCGATGCTTCCGGGACGTACCGGATGACGACACGCGGCGGCCGTGAGGTCGCCTCGGGCCGCCTGGGGACCCGCACGGAGTACCCCGGGCCCGGCACGTACCGGGTCACGGTCGCGATGCGCGCACGATCGGCCGCGCGGGGCTTCGACGCGCGTGGTCACTGGACACGCACGATCACTCTGGCCTGGCCCAAGCCGGCCCCGGTCCACACCATCACCGTCACACCGGCCACCGTCCGCCCCGGCCGCACCACGACCCTGACCTACACGGTCACGCGCCGGGACCTGCGCGGTGACAGCAACGCCCGCCTGGGCCTGATCGGCGAGGAAGGAACGGGCGTGCGGCTCTCCTCCGCCGACCGCCAGTGCTCGAACCCCCTCACCCAGGCGTACCCCTCCACACAGCGGCAACCGCACGTCCTGGACTGCGCTCTGGTCAATATCCAACCGGGACATCCGGTGAAGGTGAAGGTCGTGGCGCACCTGGGCGCGCGCTGTTCGACGATCATCTCGAAGATGGGCTACTGGCTGCCCAAGGGCCAGGAAACGTACACCGGTGGCATGCTCAAGGGCCCGGTCGTCAGCTGCGTGAAGGACTGACGACCTCGGTCATCCTTCCCCGGTGTGGCGGGCGCGCAGCGCCCGGACCTTGTGGCGGTTGCCGCAGTGCTCCATGGAGCACCAGCGGCGGCGGCCGGGGCGTGACGTGTCGACGTAGACGAGGTGACAGTCCTCGGCGGCGCAGGTGCGGATGCGGTGTGTGAACGGGCCGGTCAACAGCTCCACCGCATCCCGGGCGACGGTGGCCAGCAGGTGCGTGCCGCTGGAAGGGCCGGCCCATTGGCGCTGCCCCGCCGGCCCGATCGCGGGCACCAAGGAGGGACGTGCGGCCGCCTGATTGATCACGTCCAGGTCGTCCTGCGCGGGCTCCTGGCCACGGGTGTGGGCGAGGGCCGCCCGGAACAGCGCGTCGCGGAGCCGCCGCGCGTCAGCCACCTCGGCGTCGGTGATCTCCAGTACGGGCGTCGGCGCCAGCCGCGACCGCTCGGCCCAGAGGCCGAGGTCGGCGGGCTGATGCAGCACTTCGTAGCGCTGGTAGGGGCCGGGCCCGCCGGTGGTCAGCAACTCCAGGCACAGTGCGCCCGGGTCGAACCGGTAGGAGGCCCCGGTATGGGAGCGCAGTGTCAGCCCTCTGCTTGCGGACGAGTCCATGTAACCAATATAACTGGTTACATGGCACTGAGTTGGAAGCTGGTCATCGACAGCACGAACGCACCCGCCCTCGCGGACTTCTGGGCGGCGGCCCTGGAGTACGAGGTGGAGGACCCCAGCCCCCTCATCGAGCAGTTGCTGGCCGCAGGGCACATCGGCACGGAGGCGGTCACCGAACACCACGGCCGCAAGATCTTCCGCGGCTACGCCGCCGTCCGTCATCCCGATGACCCGTACGACGGGACCAGCGGCATCGGCCATGGCCGGCGGCTGCTCTTCCAGGAGGTGCCCGAGGGCAAGTCCGGCAAGAACCGCCTGCACCTGGACGTCCACAGCGAGCGCGGCGGCCTCGACGAGCTGGTGGCCCGGCTGGAAGCGCTGGGGGCGACCCGCGTCCGCGAGGTGAACAAGGGGCCGGCCGGCCACTGGTGGGTCATGCAGGACCCGGAGGGCAACGAGTTCTGCGTGGCGTAGATCCGCCCCCGAGAGGCCCGGCTTCCTGTGCTGTCGCGCCTGGGTTACGATCATGAACAAGGCGGGGTCGTAGCACAGAGGTAATGCGCCGCGATGGCATCTCGGAGGACGCCGGTTCGAATCCGGCCGCCCCGCCCCTTTCACACCGTCACCGGCGTGCGCAGCGCGCGCCCACCACGGCTTGGTAGCCCATTCGGGTGACGGCGCCTCCCGGCGCTTCACGGCATGTTCGGAGAGCCTCATCCTTGTGCTGCCTGGGTGGACCACCACCCAGGCACCAAGGGGGGAGAACTGCCATGCCATCACTGAAGAACGCCCTGCGGCCGGCCGTGGCCGTCGGCGCCGCTCTCGCGTTGTTCACCGGGATGTCCACCAGTGCCCAGGCGGCCACGGGCGACTTCACCTACATCAATGTGAACGGCGACGACTTCACTCTGCACGCGCCGGAGAACGGCGAATGCTTCCTCCTGGTCAGCGGGGCGCGAAGCGCGAACAACCGCACGAACACCAGGGCGACGGTGTTCGCGGAACAGGGCTGTGAGGGCTCCCGCCTGGTGATGCAGCCGGGCACGTCGGTGAACTTCGGAGCCGCCGTTCCGCACAGCGTGATGTTCGGCTGAGCGGACCGCCGGGGCCGAACGACAGGCCGAGCCGGGACGTCCGGCCCGACGGCTGCGGCCTTTGACTCCCGGTCACGGGCGCGGGAGGCTGATTTCCATGCACAGTGACCGGGAAAAGACATCCGGTGAGCGATTCCACGTCTCCAGCACGACGGTGAACGGCCGGACGACCGTGCCGGTGGCCGGCGAAGTGGACTACCTGACCTCGTCCCGCCTGAGCGATGAGCTGGCGTCCGCCGTGGCAAGCGGTGCTCAATGCGTCGACGTGGATTTCAGCCGAGTCTCCTTCTGCGACTGCTCCGGCCTGAACGCCCTGCTCAGCGCGAGCGAGTACGCCCGGGACGAGGGGATCGGTTTCAGCGTCTCGGGACCTGTGGCGCCCGCGGTCGAGCGGCTGCTCAAGGCCACGGGGGCGGCCGTGGGGCTGCCCTAGGTTCATCAAGGGGCGCCACCGTCCCCCGGGCAGGCGGCGTCGAGGACGGACTCCGCGACCGAGGTGCGGGCGTACAACACTGAGCGTCCCGTCCGGTGGGCGCTGACCAGGCCCGCGTCGCGCAGGGCGGTCAGGTTCTGGGAGACGCCGGCCGGGGAGAGCCCGGTGCGACGGGCCAGTTCGGTGGTGGAGGCCGGATTCCCCAGCTCGGTCAGCAGAAGGGTTCGCGCCCGGCCGAGTACGGCGGCCAGGGCGGCGGTCCCGGCGGTGGACCGCTGCTCCCAGAGGGAGCCGATGCCGCGTGCGGGATAGGCGATGTGGAGCGGTTCCGGCGGCGCCACCCGGGTGAACGGCCCCGGTCCGGTGAAGACCGAGGGAATCAGCAGCAGCCCTTGGCCTGCCGTGTGCCGGGAGAGGGCCTTGGGGCGGCGAGGCAGCTGCAACGTGTCCACGTCCCAGCGCACCGAGGCGTGCAGGTCGTTGAGGAGCCGGGCCGTGCCCCCCTCGGCGACCTGCCGGGCCCGATGGGAGACGTCGGCGTCGAGCACGGCCCGGATGCGCGCCCAGTACGGGGCGAGCGCGATCTCCCAGTAGCGCTGGATCTCCTCCGTGACCGTGGCCAGGCGCGCCCGCGGCCGCTCGTACAGGGCCTGCGAGCGGGGGCCGAGCCGCCCGCCCCGCTCGTGCCGGAGACGGTCGAGGTCGTGGCGTACCCGCTCGGCGCGGGCGGCCATGATGCCGTCCAGCTCGGCTGGCAGGCCGGGGGCCGGGCCGGAGGGCGTCGGATTGAGGAAGTCGGGGACGTAGCCCGACGGCGGGATCAGCTCGGCCAGCCATCCCCGGTCCAGTCCGGCCGCCGCCAGCCGCGGCCGTACCTGCTCGGTCCAGGGCCGGTGCACAGGATGCACGGATCCGCAGCCCAGCAGCCGGAAGCTGGGCCCGACCTCCCACATGGGCGAGACGGCGAAGCGCATCTGCGCCAGATCCCGCACCGAGAACACCAGCTCCGCCACCACTCGCCCCCGAGGATTCACTCATGCCCGAATCAGTGGCGGTCACCCTACGGGTGTGCGCATCATTCCGGCCATGACCTCACAGACGATCAACGCGGCGGCAGCAGGAACCTGGACGCTGGGAGACCTCGTGGTCAACCGGATCGGCTTCGGCGCCATGCGCCTGCCGCAGACCGGCGAAGCGCTCATCCCCGACGCCGTTCCCCGCGACCGCGACCAGGCAATAGGCGTGCTGCGCCGCGCCGTCGAGCTCGGTGTGAACCACATCGACACCGCCGCCTTCTACTTCTCCTCGTTGCGCTCCGCCAACGAGCTGATCAACCGGGCCCTGGGCCCCTACGCGGACGATCTCGTCATCACCACCAAGGTCGGCCCTGGACGCGACCCGTCCGGTGAGTGGCTGCCCCACGCGACGCCCGGGCAGCTGCGCGGACAGGTCGAGGAGAACCTGCGCCAGCTCGGTCGCGACCACCTGGACGTGGTGAACCTGCGCATCCTCGGCACCGAATCGATCGCCGAACGGTTCGGCGCCCTGGCCGAACTGCGCGACGCCGGCCTCATCCGTCACCTCGGCATCTCCAACGTCACCCCCGCCCACCTCGCCGAGGCCCAGGCCATCGCCCCGGTGGTGTGTGTGCAGAATCCGTACGGAATCGGCATGCGGCCCGACCAGGACACACTCCTCCGCACCTGCGGCGAACAGGGCATCGCCTTCGTACCGTTCTACGCGATCGCCGCCACCGGCCGCCAAACAGGAGCGACCGACTCCGACCACCCGGAGATCCTGGACGTGGCCCGGGCACACGGGGCCGGCCCCGCCCAGATACGGATCGCCTGGACGCTGCACCGCGGCCCCCACGTACTGGCCATCCCCGGCACCGGCGACCTGGACCACCTGGCGGCCAACGTGGCCGCCGGCGCCCTGCGGCTCTCGGAGGACGAGCTCGCCCGCCTCGACGCCGTGCACCGCCAATGACGTGCGGCAGCCCCCTGGCGCTGAGGATCTTCGCAGGTCAGGCGGGGTTTCCCTGGCATCCGTCCAAGAGGCAACGGGCAACCCTCGACAGGGAACACAGCGTGCGGTTTCACTGGTCCTGCACCGCACCGTCACTGCGGGCACCGCTGTCGAGGCGAGGTGAAGGGCCCTTGGGCGCCCGGATCGACTCGGCCCCCGCCATCCCGCGCGACAAGCAAAACCCTGCATGGTGCGCTTCCGCTTGAGCGGAATGCAGAAGGTCCACGACGGACCGGGGGTTTCCTCCAGAGGTGCTCGTAATGACCTTTCTTGTCATACCTGCACCACCGGAGGTACCCCATGCCCGCATATGTCTCCCGCCCCGCCGTTGCGCTCGGTGGACACAGGGTGTCCGTCACGGACATCGAGGATGACATCCGCCCAACCGTCGACCCACGGAGCATGGGTGTGGTCTCCCGGCTGCTCAACGCCGTGCAGGTGGAGACGCGCTACTTCACCAGACCCCTGACGGACCCTCTGTTTTCCGCGCCTGCCGGCATAGCCGAACGCAACCGGGCCGCCTTCGACGAGTGCCTGGGCCTGGCGGCCGATGCCGCCCGCCAAGCCCTGGCACACGCGCGGCTGTCCCCGGAGGACATCGACGCGGTGGTCACCAGCCATACCTCCTCATGGCAGTGCCCCGGCCTGGCCGTCCGGCTGATCGGTGAGCTCGGGCTGCGATCGGACGTCCGCCGCGTGGAGATGGGATCCCTGGCATGCGTCGGTGGTGCCCAGGGCCTGGCCAAGGCAGCGGACCACGTGCGGGCTCACCCGGGCAGCCGCGCCCTCGTCGTGGTCGCGGAAAAGCTGTCGACGTCGTACCACCGCTCGGAGACCACCAAGCAGTCCATCATCTACAAGGGACTCTTCGGCGACGGCGCCGCCGCGACGGTCGTCTCCGCCGAACCTCTGGGCCCCGGCCTGCGCCTGCACGCGACGCTGGAATACCTCTTGCCCGACAGCCGGAACGCCTACTGGGGCGCCATCGACGAGGCCGGATTCCACTTCGACAGCACCGACGCGGCAACCCGCGCGGTCACCAGGGTCATGCCCCGCGTCCTGGAGTGGCTGCGCACCGAAGACGTGCGCCCGGACTTCGCCGTCGTCCACCCCGGCGGACCGGGAATCCTGCACCAGGCGGCGGATGCCCTCGGAATGACCGACAGCGATCTGGCCCCGTCCTGGGAATGCCTGCGCCACATCGGCAACATCGGCGGACCCGCCGTACTCGACGTGCTGGCACGCGTGTACGACCGCCCTCCCGCGTCAGGCGCAACGGGCCTCGTTCTGGGATTCGGCCCCGGCTTCACCACCACCGCGCTCCACGCCACATGGCACGAGAACCGCCCTTCCTTCATACCCCCGCACACCCGTGGCAGTGATACGGAAACGGCTTCCGGAGCGCGCCCCGCCGGTGCAGGCGGATAGCCCCACCGGAGCCCCCTTCGATAACATGTCGCATTGTGACCACGCCGTTACCCACACCCGGTGCGGCCGGGACCGCTGCCGAGTTCGTCGCCCTGCTGCGCACCATGAAGGTCCGTTCCGGCCTCTCCTACCGGGCGTTGGAACGCGAAGCGCGCAAGGCCGGCGAACACCTTCCGGTGAGCACCCTCGCCAGCGCGCTCAACCGGGCCTCCTTGCCGGGCAAGGACATCGTGGTGGCCCTGGTCCGGGCGTGCGGCGGTGACCCCGCCACGGTGAAGGAATGGGTCGAGGCGCGCTGCGCACTGGCGCTCCGGGAAGGTCACGCACCCACGACGGACGACCCCGGACCGGCCGCGGACCGACCGGCCGGCACCATCGGATCCGGCCTTCAGGAACGGGACCCGGCGATCGGGCGGCAGTTCGTCCCGTGCCTGCTGCCGGCGGACCATTCCCTCTTCGTCGGCCGGGACCACGAGCTGAACGAAGCCTCACGTCTGCTCGGCCAGGAGAGACCTGGGCCGGTGACCCTGGTGGTCACCGGCCCCGCCGGTGTCGGAAAGACGGCCTTCGCCGTGCACGCGGGTCATCTGCTCGCCCCCCGCTTCCCCGACGGCCAGCTCTACGTGGACCTGCGGGGTTTCGGCGACGAGCCGGCCGAGCCGTTCACCGTCCTGGGCGCGTTCCTCCGCGCCCTCGGCGTACGCGGGGGCGCCGTACCCCCGGAGCTGCCCGGCAGGATCGACCTCTACCGCACCGTGCTGGCCCAGCGGAAGACACTGGTCGTTCTGGACAACGCGGCCGACGCCCAGCAGGTGAACGACCTCCTGCCCAACGGCACGCGCTGCGCAACCATCGTCACCAGCAGAACCACCCTGGCGGACCTGGGCGGTCGCCGGCTCTCCCTGGGCGTTCTGGACTCCGCGACAGGGCTCGCACTGCTGCGCGAGATGCTGGGACCCGACCGCACCGCCGCCGAGTTCGACTCCGCCCGCTCCATCGTGGAAACCTGCGACGGCCTCCCCCTGGCGGTCTGGGTCGCCGGGGCGCGCCTGGCCGCACGGCCGCACTGGCCACTGGCCAAAGTCGCCCGCGCCCTCGCCGACGAACAGCGCAAACTCGACGAACTGGCAGTCGGTCACATCGCCGTACGGGCCAGCCTCGAACTCACCTACCGGGCGATGGCAGCCGGAACACGGCACGCGCTGCGGATGCTCGCGCTGCTGCCCGGACCCGACTTCGGGGCCTGGGCCCTGGCGGCGCTGCTGGACGTGGACCTGGCGCGCGCGGAGAACGTGCTCGACGACTTGGTCGAGGTCCACCTGGTGGGCGTCAGGTCGGTCGGCACCACCGGCTTCCGCTATCAGCTGCACGACCTGGTGCGACTGCTGGGCCGGGAGCGAGCGGAACAGGAGGACTCGCCACAGGACCGCACTGCCGCGCTCACCCGGCTGCTCGGAGCGAGCCTGCACCTCGCCGACCTCGCGGCGGAAACGCTCAGCGTCGACTTCCAGGGCATCTCACAGACCGACCTGGCGTCCTGGCGGCTCTCCACCACGGACGTCGAGCAACTGTTCGTCGACCCGATGGCGTGGTTCAACGAGGAACGCCAGTTCCTCATCGACGTGGCGGACCAAGCACTCGACCGGTCGGACATCGCACCGGCGGCCGGGCTGGCGACAGCGCTGACGACGCTCTTCCAGGTCGGCAGCCACTTCGACGACTGGGAGCGGCTCCAAGGACGCGGGCTCAAGGCGGCGCTGGCCGTCGGCGACAGACGCACGGCCTCCCAGCTCCACCGCTGCCTCGGCGAGCTCACCACCATCCTCGACCGGTACCCGGAGGCGCTGGAGCACTTCGAACAGGCACTGCTCCTCGCCGAGGGGATGGGGCCGACCTACCGGGCCAGCGCCATGGCCGGACTGGCGTACGTCCACCGCCTGCTCGGCCAGTACTCCTCAGCCGTGCGTCACTTCGAGAAGGCCGCCGACCTGGCCCGATCGGCGGAAAACATCAACTGCCTCGTCTACGCGACCAACGGCATCGGCGTCATCGACCTCGAACAGGGCCGTGTCGAGGCGGCCATGGAACGCTTCACCGAGTGCCTGCAAGCGAGCCGGAGCGGGGGCTACCGGCCCGGCGAGGCCCAAGCCTTGCGCTGCCTGGGACAAAGCCACCGCGCACGCGGCGCCTATCCGCTCGCCGCCGACTCCTTCCGGCTGGCCGCCTCGATCAGCGAGGACCTCGGCGACCGGCTCGGCGCCACCCACGCGACCTGCTGGCTCGGAGACGTACTGGTGCGCCTCGGCGAACACCGGGAAGGGCGTCGGTCGCTGGCCCGGAGCCTGTGGGCCTACCGCGAATTCGGCAATCTGTGGGGCGAGGCGGCAACCCTCTACGCCCTTGCCGAGGCCCAGCTGGCCGTCGGCCGCCCCACGCACGCCCGCCGGCGCGCCGAGGCCGCTGTCAGGCTGTGGCGGCGCATCGGTGCCCAGACCTGGCTGGCCGTGGGCCTGGACACCCTGGCCAAGGCACACGAGTTGGCCGGCGATCACGCGGCAGCAGCCGAGGCCGAGCAGGCCGCCGCACAGGCACGCTCCCCCCGGAACACCTCCGGTGCGTGAACGCCCGGGCCTGCACCGGCGATCGCCCTCACACGCCACCGCATCGGCGGCTTGTTCTCGACGGTTCGCTACAGCACCTTCTTCGCCATACTGCTGTACATGAGAGTGGCTCTGTTAACCGCTGGTTCGCGTGGTGACGTTGCTCCCTACACCGGGCTGGGGCACGCCCTGGAGCGGGCCGGGCACCGGGTCACCCTGGTCACCCATGCCCGGTTCCGGCCTCTTGCCGAGGACGCGGGCATGGGCTTCCACCCGCTGCCGGTGGACCCTCGGGCGGAGCTGGACAGTGCCCGAGGACGCGCACTGAAACGCAGCGCCAACGATGCGGTACAGCGGGCCCGGGCCTTCGCGCTCGCCCGGCAGGGCGCGGGACGGATGGCGGACGGCTTCCTGTCGGCCGCACAGGAGGCCGACGCCCTCCTCGTGTCGAGCTCGCTGCAGTTGGTCGGGCACACCCTCGCCGAGGGGCTCGGACTGCCCGCCATGGGCGTCTACCTCCAACCCCTCCATGCCACCCGCGAGTTCGCCCCGAGCGTGATGAGCACCCGCTCCTGGGGCCCGGCCGGCAACCGGATCGCCGCACAGGCCGTGAACGTCGCCATCGACGCCGTCTACTCCGGCACCGCCCGCACCCTGCGGGCCCGCCTCGGCCTGCCGCCCCGCAGCACCCGCGCCGCCCGCCGCACCCGCGAACGCCGGCGCTGGCCCGTCCGGCACGGCTTCAGCCCGCTCGTCGTCCCCCGCCCGCGCGACTGGCGCCCGGAGCTGACCGTCGACGGCTACTGGTGGCAGCACGACCCGCCCGGCGCCGGACTGCCCCCGCACGTCGAGGACTTCCTGGCCGCCGGCCCACCGCCCGTCTTCGTCGGACTGGGCAGCATCCCCGTGCCCGACCCGGCCAGGCTGGGCGTGACCGTGGTGAGGGCCCTGCGCGCGGCCGGACTGCGCGGGGTGATCCAGCGCGGCTGGAGCGGCCTGGAGGCCGACGGCGACGACATGCTCACCGTCGACGAGCTCCCGCACGCCGCGCTCTTCCCCCGGACCGCCGCCGTGGTGCACCACGCAGGGGCGGGCACCACGGCGGCGGCCCTGCGCGCGGGCGTGCCCGCCGTGCCGCTTCCCCTCCAGCTCGACACCGGCTTCTGGGCCGCCCGCCTCACCACCCTGGGTGTAGCGCCCCCGGCCGTACCACTGCGCCACATCACCGCGCACGCCCTGACCGCCGCCCTGCTGCGCGTCACCACCGACCCGTCCTACCGGGAACGGGCCCGTGTCCTGGGCGCCCGTATCCGTGCGGAGGACGGGACGGCCCCGGTCATCGCCGCCGTGGACCGGCTGGCCCGCGCCTGAGGCGCCCGGCCGGCGTGCGCGCCCCCACTGCCCCCGTCCCGGCGGCACGGGCCGATACTGAGGTGATGAACGGTCCTTCCTCCGTGCTGCCCCGGTTCAGGGACCCGCAGCTCACCTCGTACACCTTCCTCACGTCCGTCCTCGTACGCTGTCCGCGCTGCGCCGCCCCGGCCCGCTGCCCGAGGCGGCGCAGGACGGCACACCCGTGGCCGCCGGGCAGCGGCGGGTGCTCTGCCCGGGCTGCGGGCTGTCCCGGCGGGCCGGGCGGGGGCCCGTGTTCCGCTACGGGCCGGGCCCTGCAGTGGACCCCTGGTTCGGCCTTCCCCTGTGGCTGCAGGCCCGGACCCGGCACGGCGTGCTGTGGGCCTACAACCTTGAGCACCTGGATCTCATCCGGAGGTTCGTGGCGGCGTCGCTGCGCGAACGTGCCCCCTGGTACGAGACGGGGCGGAAGATGACGGCCGTGGCCCGCCTGCCGGCATGGGTCCAGCGCGCGGGCCACCGAGACGAGGTCCTCCGCGCCATCGACCGGGCCCGGCGTTCGCTACTGCACTGAACAGCCGCCGCCCCTGACGCTGTCGGAACCGTCATGAAGGGCACCAGATGAAGATCGTGATACCGGGCGGAACAGGCCAGGTCGGAACGATACTGCGCCGCGCTCTGACGACCGCCGGCCATGAGGTCGTCATCCTCACCCGCCACCCGGCGCAACCCGGCGACGTCCGCTGGGACGGCCGGAGCCCCGGCCCCTGGACGCAGGAGCTCGACGGCAGCGACGCCGTGATCAATCTGGCCGGGCGCAGCGTCAGCTGCCGCTACACCGACGACAACCTCCGGGAGATGATGGACTCCCGCGTGGAGTCCGCCCGCGCCGTCGGCGAGGCCATTGCGGCCGCCCGCCGTCCGCCCCGCGTCTGGCTCCAGATGAGCACCGCCACCATCTACGCCCACCGCTACGACGCCCCCAACGACGAGCGGACCGGCGTCATCGGCGGCAGCGAAGCCGGCGTGCCGGGCTACTGGGCCTTCAGCGTCGACATCGCCCGGAGGTGGGAACAGGCACAACGGGACGCCGCGACCCCGGACACCCGGAAGGTCGCCCTGCGCTCCGCCATGGTGATGAGCCCGGACCGCGGCGGCGTCTTCGACGTCCTTCTGTGGCTCGCCAGGCTCGGCCTGGGCGGGCCCGTGGCAGGCGGCGCGCAGTACATCTCCTGGATCCACGACCACGACTTCGTGCGCGCGGTCGAGTTCCTGATTGACAGGCAGGACCTCACCGGAGCGGTCAATCTCGCGGCCCCCGGCCCCCTTCCGCAGCGAGCGTTCATGCGCATCCTGCGCAGGACCTGGGGCATGCCGATCGGTCTGCCGGCGACGAAGTGGATGGCCGCGACCGGTGCCTTCGCCCTGCGCTCCGACACCGAACTGCTCCTCAAAAGCCGTCGCGTCGTTCCGGGACGCCTGACGGAATCCGGCTTCGCTTTCCGGTACGAGCAGTGGCACCACGCCGCCCCCGACCTCGTACGCCGCGTCCGCCGCCGGTGAAGGCCGCCCCGCACGTCGCGCCTTACGGGCGGGGGGCGGGATAGTGCAGGTCGGGTGCGAGTTCTTCCCACGGACGGTTGCGGAGGGTCTCGCAGGTCTTGGTGGCAGCGGTGTCGGCGCCGACCGTGGCCGGCGTCCCGCCGTCGGGGCTGAACGCGCCCCCCCGTCATGGCGCTGGTATGCCCGCCGAACCAGCTGGCGCCGAAGGCGGCGTAGGCGCTGAGGAGACTGCCGCGGGCCTCGGGGGTGGGCGACTGGCGGTAACCGGCCGGCGCTGTGAGCATGGCCGCCTCGGGCTGCCGCTGCAGCAGTGCCCGCGCGCGCGGACCGCAAGCTGGCGGGAAGCGGCGACTTTGCGCTCGTGCTGGGCCGTGAGACGCGTGCTGCGGAACTCAGACCGGCAGCACGGTCAGCGTCACTGGTCTGCTTCCGGCGTGGGAAGAAGCGGGAGAAACCGTCTCAGGGCGGGCGTCCCAGCCGCGTCGGGGGCCACCCACAGGTGGTCAAGGCCGGGCCCGTGATCACTAGGGCTGATGAACATATCGCCGTCAGTCTCACCAGCGGCTTTTCATACACAAGACTCTTCCTTGCCAGAGTTTTTGCCCTGGCTTTCCCCCACCAGCATGGAGAGAACCATGAGCATGCGTAACGCCGCCGCCGTGACCGTGATGGCCGCCGCCGCCCTCGGCGCAGGGGCCACCGCCGCCGTCGCCGACGGTGCCCAGGGCGCCGCCACCAAGTCGCCGGGCGTGGCCGCCGGCAACGTCGTCCAGGTCGCTCCGCACGTCTCCCCGAACGTCGGAGGAAACACGGTCTCGGTCGTCGGCGTCGCCAACTCCTCGTACGGCAACGTGCTCGTCAACAAGTAACGCGCGTCCTGGTTCCAGCCGCCGAGGACGCAGCGGGTGAGGCACCGCACCCGCACCCGGCCGCGTGTTCCGCCCCCTCCCGCACGGGGGCGGGACACGCGGCCTCCTGGTGTCGGCCGCCGTGACGGGAGGCGCAGCATCGGGGCGTCCGGCGGGCGGTTCTCCGGCGCGGGCGCGGATGCCCCGTACGAACGGATCGGCTTCAGCTGCCGTTTCCGGCGGTTCGGCGCTGCCGGGCGCGGTGGGCGAGCGCATCGAGGATGCGTTGCCACGCCGGTGATACCTCGGCGATCCGGGAAGAGACCAGCTTCAGGTACCCAGGCCGGCTGCCGTCCCGTTCGTGTTCGATCTCCCAGGCGTCCAGGTCGTCGATGAGCCGGTCCAGGCGTGGATCGTGCGGATCCCAGTCCACCGATTGATCACAGGCGAGATACAGCCGCATCGTCTCGGGGTCGTCGAAGCCGGCGTTCTTCTCCCGTATCCGCTGCGGCATGGCGCCCGGATCCAGTGCCTGCATCAGGATCCACGCGTCGCGCTCCAGCCGCACCCTCCGTTCGCTGATGCCGAGGTCGCGCATCCGGTCCAGGACGGCGACCACCTCGGGGGGCAGGAAAAGCTTTTCACCGCCGGACAATTCGGCGATCCGGCGGCGGTAATCGGTGAGCTGGTCGATCTTGCGCTGCAATGCGGCGTCGATGTCGGTCATGGCGGAGGCGAACTCGGCCGGCTGTGCATGCAGCAGCGCGTCGATACGGGCCAGCGGAACACCGGCATCGGCGAGGGTCCTGATCCGGATGAGATCCACCGCCGCTTGCGCGCTGTAGCGGCGGTAGCCGGAGGCATCGCGCTCGGGCTCGGGCAGGAGGCCGACGTGGTGGTAGTGCCGAACGGTGCGCACGGTCACCCCCGCGGTCGCCGCGAGCCGGCCGATCGTGAGCACCGTCCTCCTCAGGTCTTCCTCGGGTCTGCGTGGAACGCGATGGTTCCCGAGTCTAGGGGCGAGCCGCCCGGTCGACGACGTCGCGGATCGCCTGGACCACGGCATCGGGGCGGTCGAAGCAGAGCCGGTGGTGGAGGGTGTCGGAGAGGATGCGTTGTTCCCCGCGCGAGACCGCGCCCACCAGGGCCGCGTCCATTCGCGTCCTGCCGTCGTGTATCTCCTGCCATGTCCGCCCCGACATCAGCGCCTGCTGGGCGGGGTCGGTACCCACCACGGTGAGAGCGATCATCGGGACGTCAGGAACGTTCGGCCCGGCCTGCAGTTCCGTGGCGAGTCCGGCCAATGTGCCGCGCTCGGCGATGCCGACGCGGATCCATTCGTCACTCTCATGGGCATCGATCAGCGGTTGCCGCACGTGCTCCGGGTAGTCCGCGAGCAACTCGCCGCGCATCTCGCGCAGAGCCGGGCGCATCCGGTGGAGTTGCTCCAGACCGGGCCCCATCTGCTCGCAGGCGGCGAGATGCATCGCGGGCGGCAGGAACGTGTCCCAGTCGCGCTGAAGGGCGTCCAGCCAGACCAGTCCCGCCACGTCCTGCGGGTACAACTGTGCGAACCGGTGTGCATAGAGGCCGCCGAGGGAGTGGGGCACGAGGACGTACGGTGCGGCGATGCTCTGGGCGCGCAGCAGCTCGTGCAGTTCCCTGGCGACAGCGGCGGCCGTACGCGGCAGCGGGAGGAGGTCGCTGTAACCGGTGCCGCCGCGGTCGTACACCACAGCGGTGCTGAACCGCGCAACCTCTTGCTGGACACCGAAATAGTCCAGGCCGACCGCGCTGGCGCCCGGCAGGAACACGACGGCCGGTCCGCCGCTGCCCGACCGATGCACGAAAACGCGGCGGTCGTCGATCTCCTGGAACCCTCCGACCGGCGGAGCGAGCCGCTCCGGGGACGTGCTGTTGTTCGTCATGCGACAAGGCTCCAACCTTGACGCAGGGTCAGGGTCAAACCGTGCCGGAGCCACGTTCGGGTGTACGGGGGGACCCACCGGCATTGCGGTCTGCCGCCGGGCGCGGAAGATGGGTCTCATGGCGGTTCATGTCATCGTCGACGCGGCCACCGAGCCCCCGGACGACACGGCTGTCGGTCACCAGATGCCCCGGAAGGCTCAAGGTGAGCGAGCATGAGGAACTCGGCATGCCCGTAGCAAACGGCGAGGTTCCGGTATTGATCGTCGGCGGCGGGCCGGTCGGGCTCACCGCCCGAGCGCTCCTGGCACGCTGGGGCGTGCGGGCATTGCTGGTCGAGAAACACAGCGAGCTGTCGCCCTTTCCCCGGTCCCGGCTGCTCAATGTGCGCTCGATGGAGATCTACCGCCAGCTCGGGCTCGCCGCCAGGATCAAGGCCAATGCCTTCAGGCCGGAATACGGCCGCATCCGCTTCCGCGACACCCTCCACGGCCACGACTTCGCCACAGCCGCGATGACCGGGATCAATGCGCCGGTACCCGAAAGCCCCGTGATCGGCGCGGTCACCTCGCAGGACCGGCTGGAACCCACTCTGCTCGCCGCAACGGACGCACCCATGCGGTTCGGGGTCGAGCTCATCGACCTGACCGAGGAAGCCGAGAGCGTCGTGGCCGTGCTCGTCGACCACACGAGCGGTGAAGAGACCCGCGTCCGTGCCCGGTACGTACTCGCCACCGACGGCGCGAACTCCACCGTCCGGCAACGGCTGCGGATCGACACCACCGGCCCCGGAGCCATGGGGGGCTTCACCACCGTCGTGTTCGACGCCGACCTCAACCACTGGTGCGCCCACCAGCCCGCCGGCGTCTACTTCACCGCGCACGGCCTGTTCGCCCCGCTCTACCCCGAAGGAGGCTGGGCCTGGTTCGTTCCGACCCCCGAGGACGCTGCGCGCGCCGACTGGCCCGGCCTCGTCACGCGCGCTCTCGGCCCCGGTGCCGAGGTGCAGGCCGACGTGTTGCGGGTCCAGCACTGGGTGATGAACGCGTTCGTCGCCGAACGCTTCCGCCACGGCCGGATCCTGCTGGCCGGCGATGCCGCGCACGCGATCCCCATCGTCGGCGGCATGGGCATGAACGCCGGCATCGCCGACGCGCACAACCTGTGCTGGAAACTGGCGGGTGTTCTCCACGGGTGGGCCGGAGGAGACCTGCTGAAGACCTACGAGACCGAACGACACCCCGTCGCCCACCGGACCCTCCGCCAGGCCGTCGCCAACACCCGACTCATGGTCCGCGTACACGACCAGCGCCGCGACCAGCTGCGAGCCGGCAGCGGAGCAACACCGCCCCCGATGGAACTTCCCTGGTCGGAGCGGTACTTCGCCCAACTCGGTCTTGTGCTCGGCGTCACCTACCACTCCGACGCCGTCCTCGCCGACGACAGCACCCCGACCGAGCCGTCCGACGCAGGCACGGACTATGTCCCCACCGCACAGCCGGGGCATCGCATGCCCCACCTCTGGCTCTCGCGCAACCGCTCCACGCTCGACGCCCTCGGCGAATGGTTCACGCTGCTCACCCCGGACCCCACTCACTGGGAGCGGCAGACCACCGCACCATGGCCGGTGCGCATCGAGGCCCTTCCCGGCGAGCACGCCGAACTCTGGGGCCTTCGTCCGCGCGGGGCACTGCTCGTCCGGCCTGACGGCCACATCGGCGCCCGGTGGAGCGACGGCCCACCGAGCGGCTCCTCGCTCCCTCAGGCTCTCACCGCACTCACCCGCCCAGCGCCCACCTGAGCCCTGGGCGGGCAGGTCCTCACGGCTCGACCGTGAACGGCGTCTCGGCGCGCAGGTCGCTGACGAAGCCGTCCTTGACCACGCGCATCCAATAGGCGTGCGTGCGCTCCGCGGGCGGGATGTCGCGATGACGCTCCAGCTTGCGGTCCATGGAGGTAGCACCACCCGGGACGTCCCGCTGGAACGTGTAGGGGTGCCATATGCCGACCTCGCTGCTGTAGAAGGGCTTGCGCTCCATCAGCATGACCTGGTCCGGGGCGCCCTCCACGGGCTTCCAGGTGACACGGACGGTGGCCGCGTCGAGGCGGTCGACGGCCGTCAGCGCCGGTGCCTTCGGGATCGCCGAGGAGGCGGCGGGCTTGAGGTAGTCGCTGCGGATCGTCCGAGGCACGGACGGGTCGTAACCCTCGGGATTCCCCAGCTTCCCCGTGACGCGGAGCGCGGAGGGTGCCTGGCCCTGGCCGCCCGCACACGCGTCCACCTGGACGACCTTGAGCCAGCCGCCGGAGAACCTCACGAAGTCCTCCTTCTGGATCGGCAGCTCGCGGGTGCCGGCGCCGATGACCCCGCTCACGGAGTAGACGTAGCGGGAGTCGTCGGTGCGGACCACCTGGTAGCTGCACCGGTCCACGGCCGCGGCGCGCGCGTCGATCGCCGGCTGGAGCGAAGCCGGCGCGCCGTCGGCGGATCTGAGGGGAGTGACGGGACCCGTGGACGCTGCTGTGGCGGCGCCCGCGCCCGAGGCGAGGGCTCCGAGACTCAGTGCGCACGTGGCGACGGCGGTGGCGATACGAGAAGGCATGCGTCCTCCGGTGACATCAACGGCTCACGGGGCCGGGATCACCGACCCGGGCCCGGACGCTACCGGCAACTCGCGGTCAAGAAGAAGTCAAATACAGGTAAAGCAAAGGTTTTGCGTCAACTTTCCTCAGTGGACGACCGCGGTGCCGGCCGACGGTGACTGCGCAAGCACAGTGTCCGGGAGTCGGGCGGACGGCGTGGGAGGTCGGTGACGATGGCGTGAAACCGCGCATCGGGCCGCAAATCCGCTTATCCCACATTCCATCCTTTGGAGGGACAACGGCCACCCTGCAGCGCTACCCGTGGAATTCTGGCTCCCAGCACTGCGCTGGCGGTTCACGAAGCGCGAGCACACACGGCGAGAACCGGGGGGCCTTCCGTGAGAGCGACGACAGCTGTGCGCTGCATCCCAGGCGACCACACCCGAACGCCCCGGCGGGCCCCGGGGGCATCGTGACCCTCGTCCTTCAGCCGTGGGTGTCCACGACGCGCGCCGAGCACGGCATGGTGCTCCTCAACGAAGCGACCGGGCGCTACTGGCAGTTGAACGGCACCGCAGCCCTCGTCCTCGGCACACTGCTCGACGGCGCGCCCCAGCAGGAGGCCGCCCGTCGGCTCGCCGAACGATATCCGCACGTCGACGCGGAGCAGGCGGCGCACGACGTGGCGACCCTGGTCGCCTCCCTGCGCCGGGCCCGCCTGGTGATGACGGCATGAGCCAGCCCATGATCCCGGCCACCCCGGCAGGCATCGCCTTCCGCCACCGGCTCCCCGCCCTCCTGGCGGTCGGCCTCGCCCGCCTGATCGTCCAGCTGCCGCCCCGCCGTATCCGCCGCGTACTGGCCCTGCTGCGACGCGGCGCCGGGCCGGCCGCCGCCGCACAGGCGCTCGCAGCCCGTCAGGCGGTGGTCGCCGTCAGCGCCCGCTGTGCGGGGGAGGGCTGCCTGCAACGCTCCGTCGCGACCGCAGTGTTGTGCCGGATGCGCGGCGCATGGCCCGACTGGTGCACGGGCGTGAGGACAGAGCCGTTCCGTGCGCACGCCTGGGTCGAGGTCGGCGGGGAGCCGGTCGGCGAGCCCTTCCCGGCCGGGTACTACAGCCGGATCATGGTCGTGCCGAGCGTGACCCGGCAGCGGTCGTGACCGCCGGAAAGGGGTGGGCATCATGACCGTCGACACGTGGTTCGCGGTCCTCCCCGACGGCGACGCGGCCCTGCCTGCCGTACAGGACCTGCGTCCCCGCGCCGCCCGGGTCATCGGGCACGCCTCGGGCCGGCCGTGGCTGATGGGCGACTGGCCCGACGGGCGAGTGACCGTCGCCGAGGAGGGGACAGCACGGCTCGCAGTGATCGGACGGTGCTCGGTCACCGCCGAAGCACTCACGGTGGGACTACGGCGGGTGCGGAACGTCGAGGAGATGGAGCGGGCCGTACGGGGGCTGGCGGGCAGCTTCCACGTGGCCGCCTCGATCGGCGGCCGGGTCGCGGCCCGCGGCAGCGCGTCAGGGGTGCGACAGATGCACCACGCGCGGGTCGGCCCGGCAACGATCGGAGCCTGCAGGACGGACACGCTTGCAACCCTCACCGAAGCGAGCTTCGACGAAAGGGCGCTGGCCCTGCGGCTGCTGTCCGCACCACCCCCCTACCCCCTCGACTCCCGGAGCGTGTGGAAGGGCGTCGAGACGGTCCGCCCTCACGACTGCCTGGTCATCGAGCCGGACGGGCAGGCACACACCCGCCGCTGGTGGACCGTACCCGAGCCGGAACTGCCGGCTGCAGAAGGCGCCCACGCGGTACGGAAGGCACTGGAGGCCGCCGTCGGATCCTGTACGGCCGCCGGTGGCACCATCAGCGCGGACCTCTCCGGCGGCATGGACTCCACCAGCCTCTGCTTCCTCGCCGCCCGCGACGGCACCGCACGCCTGGTCACCATGCGCTGGGCGAGCTGCGACGCGAGCAACGACGACACTGCCTGGGCCGAGCGCGCCGCGGCCGAACTCCCCGCCGCCGACCACGTGGTGTCCGACGCCGATCGCGCACCCCTCTGGTACAGCGACCTGGCCGACGCGACCGACACCGGAGGAGAGCCCGGCCAGTGGGCCCGCGACGCCGCCCGGATCGAGGCGTTCACTCAGTGGATGACCGACCGCGGCTCGCGCCTGCACATGACGGGCGGCGCCGCTGACGAGCTGTTCACCGCCCTGCCCCAGCACCTGCACGACTACGTCCGCAGCCACCCCCTGGCAGCGCTCGCCCGCATCCGCCGGCAACGAGCCTTCCTCCAGGGCCCGCTCTGGCCCGTGCTCCGCGGCCTGGCCGACCGCAGCTCCTACAGCCAGTGGCTGGCCACCTGGGCGGACGGCCTCACCGGCCCGGTTCCCTCCCTCTCCGAGACCGCCCGCGCGCTCCCGCTCGCCTGGGGCACGGAGCAGCGCATGCCGGTCTGGGCGACCCCCGACGCGGTACGCACCGCCCGGGACGCCCTGCGCGAGGCCGCCACCGCCGGCACGGAACCGCTCGCCCGGCAACGCGGCCAGCACATGGCGCTCGCCTGCGTGCGGGCAGGCGCCCTCGGCGCAGCACAGCTGGACCGCCTCACCTCGGCCAAGGGCCTGGAGTACGCCGCGCCCTTCCTGGACGACTGCGTCATCGAGGCGGCGTTGTCCGTACGGGTCGCCGAGCGCAACGCCCCCGGGCGCTACAAGCCGGTGCTCGTCGACGCGCTGCGCCCGATCGTGACCGCCGCCGTGCTGGACCGGTCCACCAAGGGGGAGTACAGCACCGACTTCCACGACGCCGTGCGCCGGAACCGCGCCACGCTCCTCGACGTGTGCGACACCTCGGCGCTGGCCCGCGCAGGGCTGATCGACGCGACCGCCTTCCGCACGGCACTGCTCACCGTCCACCCGAGCCCGTACGGACTGGCCGACGCCCTGGACGCCACCCTCGGTTGCGAGCTCTGGCTGCGCGGCCACGCCACCGGGTGCCGCCAGGACACCACGTCCTGCCAGTGATCAGGCAGGGGACGAGAGGGGACACCGATATGGAACAGCAGAGGGCACAGCATCAGGAACAGAGCGTCTACGAACCACCCGCCATGGTGGAGGTCGGCGACTTCGCCGAGCTGACCATGGGGACACCCTCGGGCAACCGCGTCGAGGGCGGACAGCCGGGCCGCTGGTGGTACTACATGCCGGCCAGCTGAGACCCGCACGCCGCACGGGAGAGGCGCGGTACGCCTCCCTTCGGGAGAGCGGACCGCGCCTCTCTGTGGCGCGCAACGGACAGGGGAAAGGCGGACCCTCCCGAGTCGTTCCTCGGCCTCGGCGGGGATGCGTTCACGCCTTTCGCAGGCCGGCGTTGCCGTTGCGATGGCACTGCTTGAGCAGATGTTGCGGGTCGTAGCCGGGGAAGGGGCGGTCGAAGAGCCAGTTGTACAGCATCTCCCGGCAGATCTGCGGCTGGAACGCCGGCACCTGGTGCCCGGAATCAGGCAGGCTGACCTGCGTCAGGTTCCTGAGGCGACGGACGAATCCCTTGGGCTTGCCCTGTGCCTGGGTCCAGATCAGCCGGGGAGCGTTGCGCCATGCTTTCGAGGTAGGCGCGTAGCGCCCCCATGGACAGGTCGTCCCAGCGTCGCACGTCGTAGAGGTCGAAGTTTCCGCCTTTTTCGTGCTGGACAAGGCTGGCGAGGATCCGGACTGCAGCGAAAGGGGGGAGTAGGGGTGCGAATGCCATTCCCGCCACGTGAATATGTGGTCGAGCCCGGCACCAGCTGACGACAGTTGTCCCACGCACGCCATGGGAGCTCTGCGCCGCCTTCACGCACGTCCCACAGTGCAGCTGCGCCTCACCGCATAACCGGTGTGTCCCACACCGAAGCAGTTCACAATGACCGGTACCCGAGTGGGCACAACAGGCCATGATGGCGTCGGACGCACGTGCCATATCCCTCAACGGAGCCGCCGCTGCGCAGTGGGAATTCCGGTCGTCACCCGTAGTCGCCGCATCTGCACCGTGGCCGGTAAGGGCGTCGGCCGCCGCCGTGGCCGAAGTGCGCCCTGGCCGGTGCGGGGCGGTTTGCGAAGGATGGGTGGGTCATGCGAGCCCGAGAGGGGGAGGGCATACCCATGCATTCTCCGCACAGCGAAGACGGCACCGTCGGAGCACGCCGGCGGGCCAAGGCGCAGGAGGCCGGGCCGCCGCGGGCCGATCCGCGGGAGCAGCAGGCGGCGATCGAACTGCACGTGTGCAAGGGCCTCAACGCCTGCAAGGGGCACGGAGTCGACGGCACCGGCGACATGGCCGGCACGGGGGAGTGCGCCACCGTCTTCCACGTCTGTCACGGGCACAACGAGTGCCGGGGCCAGGGCGGCTGCGGATACACCGGGTCGGACGCCGAACAGGCCAAGCCCGGTGACCAGGACTGCCGTTGGAACGGCAGCTGCGCGAGCCCGATCAACGAGAGCCGGGTCCATGCGGCCGGCCCGTACCGCGGAACCAGCGTATGGAAACGGGCCCGCAAGCTCTTCGAGCAGCGGATGTACGAGGCCGGCGTCCCCTTCGGCCCTTCGCCCGGGGAGGGGTACCCGGACGACCTCGTGCCGGACTACGAAAAGCCGCGCCCGATCCCGGGCAACGGCAACGACAGCAACGGCAACGGCAGTAACGGCAGCGGCGCATGACACGCGCCGGCCTCGGGTTCGGCGTCGGCCTGCGCTCCCCGCACCTGCGGCACGTCCTGGACCGGCAGCCGGCCGTCGACTGGTTCGAGGCGATCTCCGAGAACTTCATGGACTCCGGCGGCTTCCGCCGCCACGCCCTCGACCGGATCGCCGAGCGCTATCCGCTCGTCCTGCACGGGGTGTCCCTGTCCATCGGCAGCACCGACCCCCTGGACCTCGCCTACCTGGACCGGCTGCGGCGCCTTGCCGACGCCACCCGTGCGCGCTGGGTCTCGGACCACCTGTGCTGGACGGGCGTGGCGGGCCTGAACACCCACGACCTGTTGCCCCTCCCGCTGACCGAGGAAGCCCTGGCCCATGTCGTGCAGCGGGTCGGCATCGTGCAGGACGTGCTGGAGCGGCAGCTGGTCCTGGAGAACCCGAGCAGTTACGTGGAGTTCAGCGGGGCGACCATGACCGAGTGGGAGTTCCTCTCCCGGCTCGCCGACGCGTCCGGCTGCGGCCTGCTCCTGGACGTCAACAACGTCTACGTCTCCTCCGTCAACCACGGCTTCGACCCGGAGGAGTACCTACGGGCGCTGCCGCACGAGAAGGTGGTGCAGATCCACCTCGCCGGCCACACCGACCTCGGCGCGCACATCGTGGACACCCACGACAGGCCCGTCGCCGACTCCGTGTGGGAGCTCTACGCGCTGACCGTCGCCCTGACGGGACCGGTCCCCACGCTGCTCGAATGGGACGACCGCATTCCGCCCTTCGACGACCTGCTCGACGAGCTGGCGAAGGCCCGCCGGTACGCCGGCGCCGGCGCGGCCCCGTGACGGGCCCGCGCTCGCTGGCCGATGCCCAGCGCCGGTTCCAGCACGCCCTGCTCACCCCGCACGACGCACCGGAGCAGGCGGCCCGGGCAGCCCGCGACCTGGTGACCTCCACGGAACGGCTCGCCCTCTACCGGCGCGGCTGCCGGCTCCGCCTGCTGGAGACCATGCGGGCGCTGTACCCGGGCCTCCGCGCCCTGCTGGGCCCCGAGCTGTTCGACGACTTCGCCCAGGAATACCTCGACACCTGCCCGTCCCGTTCGTACACCCTCGCCCGGCTCGGCGAGCGGTTCCCCGCGTACCTCGCCGACCACCGGCCCGACCGGGACGAGCCGCCCCGACGACGCGAGCCGTGGATCGACCTGCTGATCGACCTGGCCCGGTACGAGCGTACGTTCGCCGAGGTGTACGACGGCCCGGGGACCGAGGGCCAGGGCCGCAGCGAGAGCACAACCTCTCCCGTGCCGGCGGGCGCGCTCCTCGACGGCGTGCCGTTCCCCGCCCCCTGCCTGCGGTTGATGCGCGTGTGCGCCCCGGTGCACGAGTACCTCGCCGCGGTCTTCCGGGGCCGGGCCGCCGAGCCGCCCGGAATGCGCACGACGGCGCTGGCGCTGTTCCGGCGCGACTACGTGGTCGTCACCACCGAGCTGGCAGCGGGCCCGTACCGGCTGTTGAGCGCGCTGCTCGACGGTGCGACGACCGTGCGCGAGGCGGCCGGCAGGTCCGGGACCCCACCGGCCGAGGCCCTGGCCCTGCTCGGCGAGTGGAGGGACCGCGGGTGGCTCGCGGTACGGGGCTCCCTGCACGGATCCACACCAGGGCCGCCCGTATCAGGACCTGTCCCGGGCCCCGTTCCACGGCCCGTCCCAGGACCCGCACCCCGAGAGGAGAAGACCACGGCATGACCGGCCAAGCGGACGTCTCCCTGCCCGCCGTCCTGCGATCCCACCCCGTCGACCCCACCGAGCCCATCGAAACCCTGGAGCAACTTCTCAACCATCTGCACCAGGCCGCCTACCTGGAGATGTCCACCATCCCCATGTACCTCTACGCGGGCTTCTCGATCGAGACCCGCGGCTACTCGCAGTGGGATCCCGGAGTGGGCGCCTCCCGGCTGATCCGCAGCATCGTCGTCGAGGAGATGCTGCACCTGACGCTGGTGCGCAACCTCCTGGTGGCGCTGGGGGACGGCGGCAACGTCACCTTCTACGACCAGGGCTTCCTGCCGCGGTACCCGAGCCTCATGCTGCACCGGTGGCCGCCGCTCGAACTCCACCTCGGACGGTGCACCACGGAGCAGGTCAGGGACGTCTTCATGGAGTTCGAGCGGCCCAAGCCGAACCCCTGGGACATTCCGCCCCCGGAGGGCTGGTACTCCACCATCGGCGAGCTCTACCGCGCCGTCGAGGACGGACTGCGCCGGCTCGACCAGAACATGGGCCCGAAACTCTGGGCGAACAACCAGCCGGACGTGCAGTACGTCGCCGCGTACTGGAACAAGGACGGCGGCGGCGAACCCCTGCTCGTCCACGACCTGCAGAGCGCCCTCGACGCCCTGAAGACCATCGTGGAGCAGGGCGAGGGCATGGAACCGGGCACGCCGTCCGTGCCCATCGACCCGGTGCACCCCAAGGCGGGACTGGACGAGCTCCCGCACTACACCAAGTTCCAGCGGATCGCCGAGGGCATCGAGGGCATCGGCACCGTCCGTTCCCTCCCCACCGACCCGCACGCCCCCGACTACGCCGGCGACGCCGGGCTCACCGCGCTCAACTCCCTCTTCAACGCGGTCTACTGCTACGTCCTGCACATGCTGGACGTGATCTTCCGGACGTCGTGGAAGGACCTCAAGGCCGGCGAGAGCAACCTCCGCTATCACCTGGAGCGCTCCTTCATCTCCGTCATGCAGGGCGTTCTGGTGACGCTCGCGGAGACGATGGCCGCCGTACCGGCCGGGCCGACCTTCGAGCACTGGCCGCTTCCGGAGCGGGGCAGGAAGGCCCACCTCGTCGAGCTGTGCGACAAGGCGATGGCCTCCTTCCCCCGACTCGGCGGCGACAACAGCGTCCGCTGGCTGCTGGGCAAGCTGCCCGACGTGTGAACGACGACCTGCGCCCGACATCACCATGCCGACCCGACAGGAGACAACGATGCCTCCCCGCAACATCAGCGGCCGCACGCCGGCCGAAGTGATCGCGCTGCTGGCCCGCACCACCGACCCCGAGCGCCGCCTGTCCGTCGAGCAGCAGCTGTTCCCCGACCTCGTCAACCTCGGAACGGCCGAGAACGTCCTGCTGTTCCAGCAGATGAACGACAAGGTCTTCAGCAGGCTCCGGGGCCTGACGGAGCAGGACCTGCGGTATTCCGTGCCCATCTACGGCACGGAGACGATGCGCGAGGACATCGCGGAGCTGCTCCGTCCCCAGTTCGGTGCCGACCTCGGCCGTGACGACCTCTTCGGGACGTCGGGAGTGTCGGCGGCCCTGGAGTGCCTGGCCTTCGCACTGAAGAAGACCGGCACCCTCGCCGAGGGCGACCGGGTGCTGCTTCCGGCCCCCTTCTGGCAGGGCTTCAAGTGGTGCTTCGAGCAACGGCCCGGGCTGGAATGCATCCCCGCCTACCTCGGCACGGACTTCGAGCTCACCCTCGACGTCCTGCAGCAGGCGTACTACTGGCCACGGCCACAGGAACGGCCCAAGCTGCTCGTCCTCACGAACCCCAACAATCCGCTGGGCGTCAACTACGACAAGGACGTGCTGGAGAAAATCTACACCTGGGCCCTCACCCAGACGGACATGCACATCATCTCGGACGAGATGTATGCGCACTCCCAGATCCAGACCTCGCAACGGCCCTTCGTGAGCGCCTTCGCCCTGGACGCCTACCGCGACAACCCGGCCGCCCGCGACCGGGTGCACGTCGTCTGGGGCTTCGCCAAGGACTTCGGTCTCTCGGGCTTCAAGGCCGGGGTCGCCATCACCCGCAATTCCGCGGTCAAGGACGTCCTCAACGGCACGGACGGCGAGCCCTACTCCTGGTTCAGCCCCTTCGACTCCCTCAAGCACTACGTCATCGGCAGTCTCCTGGAGACCCAGGACACCGGCAGGAGTTTCGCCGCCGAGCTCATGGACGAGTACCGCACGATCCTCACCGGCGCCTTCGACTCGGCCCGGACCGCCCTCGACGAAGCCAAGAACATCCCCTACGTCTTCCGGGAAGAACAGAACTCCGCCCAGTTCTTCTGGCTCGACCTACGGGAATACCTGCGGCAGGACGTACAGGAGATCCCCTACGAGCGGGGCCCGCACTTCCCGTACAACGGACACACGTACAACGGTGGCGCACACGACGGCAACGGCAACGCCGGCGGGGAGTCCCGCAGGCCCGGAGACCTGCGCCTGCCGGTCCTCTTCTCCGGGATCGGCAGCGCGGAGAGCGAGCTGTTCCAGTACATCAAGGACCACGCCGGCGTCCAGCTCCTCCCGGGTCGCACTCTTTCCGCTCACGACCAGGGCTATTTCCGGCTGTGCTTCACCGCTTTCGAGGAGCAGACGATCCGCGAGGCGATCCAGCGCATCTCCCAGGCGCTGGCGGACCGTTCCCACTGAACACGGTCCCGGCTGTCACGGTCGCGGGTAGGAAGGAGAAGCCCGCGACTGCGACAGCCGGCCGGCACGAATCGTCCGTCCCCGTGCAGCGGCTCAGCGATCCAGCGGGTTCGCGGAAATGCGCTCGGCGATGCCGGCCCCGATCGCCGATGCCGCGGCGCTGCCTGGCTTGCGGGCGGCCTGGCTCTTGAAACAGGTGACGAATTCCTCTGCGAGCCCGGCGCGCGGATAGTGTTCCAGGACCTCGGCGCGCAGACGCTCGGGCAGCTCGTGTGCGCCCCGTCCCGAGATGTCCAGGGAGGTGGAGAATTCCAGCAGGTGGCTCTCCGGGTCCTCGGAGACGTCCACGGCGCTCCACATGTGCCGGACGATCACCTCTGAGACCCGCTTGCGCCGCTCCGCCGGCCATCCGGCGGCCGCAGCGAAGACCCAGGCCACGTGGCCGCCCGCCTCTTCGAAGGGCAGGGTGTGGCTGTCGAATGCCGGCACGAGCCCGAGGTCGTGGAGCAGAGAGGCGACGTAGAGAAGCTCCGGGTCGAAGGCTATGTCGTTCGCCGCCGCGTGCGCTGCAGCCCACAGGTAGGAACGGATGGAGTGGTGCAGGAGAGCGGGCGAGCAGTAGGCGCTCGCCACTTCGAGGGCCGCCGAGCAGGCTGCGGACTCCGGAAGAACAAGATCGTCAAGTCTCATGGCCACGATTGTCGCCGACGGACGGCCAGCCGGCGACGACCGAGGCCCGTTCCCCGCTCGTGACGGTCCGGCCCGCCGCCGGGGACAAGCCAGGAGGCGCCTGGATGAGAGGGTGAGGATCATGCCGATCGACATGCTGCCCCTTACCGACGCGTCCATGAGCGGTTGCGCACCGGTCATCAGAACCGACTTCACCGACGATGCGGCGTGGAAGGCGATCCGTCGCAGGATCGAGACACCCAGCGACGAGGGTTTTCTCGCGAGCGTGGAGTACTTCGACGATCCCGTCTACCAGCGCCTCACGCCGGAGCAGATCCTCACTCTGGTTCCGGATGAGCCGCAGTGTGCACTCCTCATCGTGGTGGACGCTATTGCCGTTGCCTCGCCCGAGATGCCCCTGCTCTGCATCGACGTGTGGGAGGAACGAGGCCGCACGGTCCGCGTCGTCGCGTCCGAGCTGTGGAGCATCGAGAACAACCTCTCGATCGCGAACATGGATTTCGAGGAATTCGCGGAGGCAGCCGACGAGGACGGCGTATACCGCGGCTTGTGACTGGGAGCCCGTGAATCACCGGCCATCTGCCTCACGGGACATCGCCCAGTGCGGCCCTCAAGGGAGCCGTCTGCGATCATGGTGAGTGATGTCCGTTCGCCCGTGAGGTGATTTTTTGAGAAAGGTGGCACTGCGTCCCCACGCACTGTTGCCTCGGCAGTACGACCACCAGAAGGTCCTGGCGACCACAGTGGATGCCTGGAGCAGAGCAATCTGGCTGATCTGCCCCGACGCGGAACGCGTACCGAGCTCGTACGGCAGACCGCCCTACCCCCGCCCCCCGGCCCGTCGCTACGACGCGCTTCTCGTCATCAGCGACGGCGGCACCGTACACGAACAGACCCTGCACGGTGTGACGCTATGGGTCACTCACCTGGATGCGCTGCCCAATGGGCGGTTCATTCTGCAAGGCCACGGTGCTGCAGGAGAGCAGAACGCGCAGATCTACGGCCGTGACGGCCGACGCCGGCGCGGTTTCGCGATGGGGCGTGCGATGGAGTTCATGATGGGCGACCGTCGGCACCACATCTGGAGCGCCTACTTCGACGAGGGTGTCTACGTGGACCCGATCAGCGCCGCAGGTCTCGTGCGCTGGGACAGCGGAGGCAACCCGCAGTGGAGGTACTCCGCTCCGGAGGGCGTCGAATACATCGATACGGTCTATGCCCTCAACGTCGACGACGGTGTGGCCTGGGCCTGCTACTACCCGACCTTCCCACTGCTTGAGGCCCGAACCGACGGGCATATCCGGCTGCGGAAGACGCCAGTGGTCGCACCGGCGGGCATGGCTGTCCACGGGGAGGAGATCACCATGCTCGGCGGCAATCGGCAGCGGGACCGGCTTCACCGCTGCCGCATGACCGACCACGAGGCCCTGCTGATCGAAGAGGCGTGCCTCACCTTGCCCAACGGCGGGCCACTCAAGCAGTACGCGCGCCCCGTAGGACGGGGGCGGCACCTGTACCTTCGAGGCCCTTCACCCCGGCGGTGGTACGTGATGGGCATCTAGTCCGGCTGGTACCCGGCCCCGGACCTGCGTGCCGGTGACGGCCAGTGCGGGGCGCGCCGCAGCGACGATGTCAGCCCCGCAGCCGGCCCAGTTCCCGCTCTGCGAGTGCGCGGAAGCTGCGGGGTGGGCGGCCGGTCAGTCGCTGGACGGTGTCGGTGGTGCGGTCCTCGGCTCCTTGGGCGATGGTGCGGTCCATGCCGGCGAGCAGTGCGGCGAACTCGGAGGGGATGTCGGCGGCCAGGCGGTCGCGCATCTGCTCGTAGGTCAGTCGGCAGTGGGCGATGGTCCGGCCGGTGACCTGGGTGAGGACGGCGGCGATGTCGCCGTAGCTCAGTGCCTGGGGGCCGGTGATGAGCAGGTCGGTGTTCGGGGCCTGCGTCTCGGTCAGTGCGTGCACGGCGACGGCGGCGATGTCGTCGGCGTCGACGAATCCGACGCGGCCGTCACCGGTTGCCGTGTAAATGGTCCCGTCCGCTCTGATGGTCCGGGCGTGCGCATGGTTGCCGGTGAAGTTCTGCATGAACCACGAGGGCCGCAGTACCGCCCACTCGTCGAACAGGCCGCTCAGGGCCTGATGAACCTGTCCCACCGCCGGGCCGCCGCCAGGGATCGCCGACGAACTGAGCAGGACGGCACGACGGACCCCTGCGGTGCGGGCCTGTCGGAGGAAGGGCAGCATGACGGCTGCCGGGTCCGGATCGCCGAGCGGCGGGACGAGATAGACCCGGTCCACGCCTTCAAGGGCGCCCGCGAAGGACGTGGGATCGTCCCAGTCGAACCGTACGGGACGCGATCCGTCCACGGGGGTGGCGCGTCGGCTGGCGGCCTTGACGCGGCGGCCCCCGGCGGCCAGCCGGGCGGCTACGCGGCTGCCGGTGGTGCCGGTGGCCCCGATGACCAGGGTGAATTCCTGAGGCTCGGTCATCAGTTGCTCCCTGTGAAGTCGGCGGCCGCGTTCTGAACGACGAGCGGGTTCCAGTAGTCGCGGTAGTGGGTGATGAGGCCGTTCTCGACGGTGACAACGGCGATGTAGGACATGTCGAAGGGGCTTTCGGTGCCCACCCACCGGCCCACACCGCGCATCTCGACGACGATGGTCTCCGGGGCGGTGGTCTGGTGGATCTCGACGTGGGGAAAGTCGTGGAGGTCTATGTGGTCGGGATAGCCGCGCATGTATGCGGCGACGGCCGCCTTGCCCTCCAGCCGCTTGGGCCGGCCTTCCGGCGCGAAGGGGAACTCGAAGATCCCGTTCTCGTCCCACAGGTCGACCCAGGCGGCGATGTCCTTGTCCAGCAGGAGTCGCAGGCCGTGGCGGTACAGATCCCCCGGGGCGGTGCTCGTGCTCATGGGTTACTCCCTCCCGTACGATACGGACCACGGGTCCGTTTCTCCGTGGCCCCGACGATACGGACCCGGGGTCCGTTTTGTAAAGGAGGAGCCTCATGCCCGAACGGTCCGCACAGCCCGAACGCAAGCCACGCGCCGACGCCCTTCGCAACCGGGAGGCGGTCCTCGCGGCCGCCGACGCGCTCTTCGCCCGTTGCGAGAGCCCTGAGTCCGTCACCATGGCCGACGTCGCTGCAGCGGCCGGTGTCGGCAAGGCGACGCTCTTCCGCGGCTTCGGCGACCGCACCGGCCTGATCCATGCGCTGTACGAGATGCGGCTCGCACCGATCAGGCGCGCCACCGAGGAAGGGGAGTCACCTCTGGGTCCGGCCACCCCGCCGCTGCAGCGTGTTCCCGCCCTCCTCGACGCCGTCCTCTGCTTCAAAATCGACAACCGTCACCTTGCCCTGGCACTGGAAGGGACCGGCGGCGACAGCCCTTATGCGGCCGAGCACTACGAGCGGTGGCACAGCACGCTCCAGGCCGCCCTGGAACAGATTCCCGGACTCACCGACGGCGGCTTCACTGCGCATGCGCTCCTTGCCGCCACCCGCGCGGACCTCGTCGAACACCTCGTCGGCCAACGGCGGATGACCCGTGAACAGATGCGGGCTCAGCTGGCAGCCTTCGTCACCAGAGTCCTGGAACCCCGCGCACCGTTGGATTGATCAGTCTTCAGGCGCCGGCCGGTGATATGCCTTCCGACGCCACCTCCCCCGCGTGGCGCGAAGGGTCGGGGCAGGCGTCCGGCCATTCCCGATCCGGTGACGCTCGTGGACGACGTCGTGCCTGCCGGAAGGCGCAGGCCCGAGGGGCGACGCGTGCCGGGAGGTCCGCCCGCGGCGGGCGTGTGGCGCCCGAAGGCCCTTGACATGAACCCTCCAATCGTGGGCGGATCGTTCCTGCGGTTCTTCGTACCCGACCACTCCATGAGGAGACCACGATGCGATTACCGTTACCACCGCCCCGCGCCCGGGCCCGCTCAGGACCGCGCAGATCGTGGCTGACGGCGGTCTTCACCTCCGCGCTGATGGCGGCCGGACTGCTCGTCGGTGCCGCCCCCGGGCCGGGTGGCTCCACGGCGCGGGCGGACGACCGGCCGGCACGGCAGGCGGAGCCGCCGTCCGGCAGCCTGCCGTTCGCCACCTACAACATGCAGGGCTCCGACAACGGGCTGCGCTGGAACGGCGAGGTCGGCCCACTGACGATGCGTCACCGGGTGGTCGCCCTCCAGGAGGCTGGTAACGGGCCTCCCCCCCGCGGCGCACCAGCGCCACGGCGTCGGCGAGTCCATCCGCATCCCCGGCCCGTTCCCGGCGGGCCTGCCGGACCACGTGAACCACACGGTGTGGCGGTACCGCCACCACACCCGCCACGTGTACTTCCTCCAGACCGACCCGCAGCGCGACAGCGCCACGGGACGCGACCGCTGGCGAGGCGGCCGGGTCAACCTGGCCGTGGTCACCCACGCCCGCGCGGACGAGGTCCGCATCATCGAGAACCCGCTGTACAACCGGGACGAGCCCCGCAACGAGTACCGCTACCGCCGCGCCCTCGGCGTCCGGTTCGGCAACACCGTCTACTACAACGTCCACGCGCGCGGAACGGACGTGGCCCCTCTGCTCAGGCGCATCCGCGCCGCCACCCGGGCCGGCGAGAACTGGGTCGTGGTCGGCGACTTCAACCTCGACATCCGCAACCGCACCGACCGGCAGGCCCGGGAGCAGACCCTCCGCCTGCGGCCCGACGAGCAACTGGCCCGGCCCCACCGCTCCACCCACCAGCGGGGCGGCGAACTGGACTACGCCATCACGCGCGGCACGCCCCGGTTCAACGCGGACATCCCCGCGGGGCGCGGCTCGGACCACTACCCCGTCCAGTTCGAACCGGCCCCCAGCCCCGTACCGGCCGCGCCCGACGGCCCGGTTCACAACTTCTCCTCCGCCCTTGAGAACGCCCAGACCGGGCTGGTTCTCGACGTTCCGAACAACACCGGGCGTGTGACCACCCGCCTGCAGGCGTACAACGCCCGGCAGCGGTTCCGGGTGGACAGCGTACGGGGACACTGGTACCGCTTCGCCCACGGCAACAGCCCCCGGGCCGCGTCCGGCGCCCTGGCCGACCGCGCAGCCCTCGCCGCCGACGAGGCGTGCCCCGGCGTCAATCCGTTCATGCCCTGGGGCCCCGTCCTCATGCTGTCGTGCGAGTCGCCGGAGGCCCAGTGGCACCCCGAGGACCCGGGCACGCCCGGCGGCCCGCTGCGCTGGCACAACTCCCGCTACCCCAACCTGTGCCTGACCGGCACGGGGAACGAGGCGTCGGTCGTGGCCTACCCGTGCGGCGACATGCCCGCCCAGCAGTGGTGGGACACCTCCCGCGCGGTGCCCGAGCGCGCGTGGGAGGACAGCGACGGTCGGGTCCGGCTGCGCGCGTGGAACGGCCTGTACCTGGACACCTTTGGCGGGGGCACCCGAGACGGCACCCCACTGATCACCCGCGGCCACAACAACGTCAACACCCAGCGGTGGGACGTCCAGTACGCCGGCAGCGGCGACAACCTCGTCCGGCTCAAGGGACGCGGCGGCGGACTGTGCGTCGACGTCCTGGACAGCGCCCAGCCCCGTCCCGGTGAGCGTTCCGTGCTGCACGACTGCACCGGCCGCGGCAGCAAGACGGACGGGACGGGCCACCGCTGGCAGGCCGAGATGTACGGCGACGGCACCCTCCGCTTCCGCAACGAGGCCGCGCACCTGTGCCTGGTGCCGTCGGCACGGGAGACGGGCTACGTGACGATCGCGACCTGCAGCGACGACACCCGTCAGCGCTGGACGATCGTGCCGTGACGCCGTAGCCGAAGGCGAGCACAGCCTGAAGCAGTACCTGCGGCGGTCGGGCGGACCGGCACACTGTCGTGCCGGCGACCGACCGCCGCCTGGTGGGCCGCCCCTGCGCGGGTGCAGCTCGCGCCGTCACCGGTGAGGTGCCCGGTGACGGCTGGAGTCCGCTCGTCCTTGCCGGACGGAGTCGTGCGGGCGGTGCCTACGCGTCCCCGGAACCGGTCGGCTGCCCCGTCGGCGTCACCTCGAAGACGATCCGGTCCTGGATCTGGTCAAGCCGGGCGTCGACGTCCGCCCCTGACGCACCTTCCACCACGACAAAGCCATGCCGGTCCGCCGACCAGCACACCGGCGTGATCTCGTCCCCGGGCTTCACCGAGAGACGCGCCGCAATGACCTCTTGAGCGGAAACCGCATCCTCCCACCCCGATACCGAAACGAGCCGGCCGGGCGGTTCGACGATGATGTGCCGCATACCGGCGCTTCGCGACAGGACCGGCAAGGGGACCGGCTCGGCTCCCAGGGCGTCGTCGACATACATTCCGTAGAGCTCCAGCCCGGGGCGCACGTATTCCGCCATCGTCGGAATGAAGGCCCCACCCGGTCGTGCGTGGATCTCTCCCAGAACGACGCCGTCCTCCGTCAGCCAGAATTCGACATGGAAGAGTCCGTGCGTCAGGCCCACCGCGAGCAGAGCCGTCTCCACCTGCTCGTGCACGTCTTGTGACTGTGTGGCGGACATGTCGGCAGGGATGCGGTGACCGGTTTCCACGAACCGCGGCCCCAAGGACTTCTGGGCCAGTGCGACGATGACGGGCCGGCCGCCCAGGACCACACCGTCGGCAGAGTATTCGGGACCGGAAACGAACTCTTCGACCAGGAAGGGCACGCCCGCCGGGCGTCCGGCGAGCGCCGCGTCCAACGCGTCCGGAGAACGCACCAGGTCGACGTCGGCGCTCCCCATCCCGTCCCGTGGCTTGACGATCCACGGACCGGGCGCGGTCTTCCCCAGGAACTCCAGCGCCTCTTCCCGACCGTTGACCAACCGTGACGCGGGTTGCGGCAGTGCGGCCTGCCGCAACTGCTCCCGGCACAGGTCCTTGTTCCGGGTGGTACGCGCGGTCAGCGGGCTGACACACGGAAAGCCGAGCGCCTCTCCCACGGCGGCAAGCGGCTCGACGCAGAGATCACGGAAGGCCAGTCCACCCACGAATGTCGCATCGAGGGCCCGCAACGCCTCGACGGCAGCGGCCGGGTCTTCCACGTCACAGGCGACAACGGAGGAGAGGAGCGACGTGTCGGCATCGGCCAAGTGAGCGGGCCTCTCCGCGCCGACGAGCTCCACGCCACGATCCCGGGCTTGCGCGTACAGACGCTGCATCTGATCGCGGCCATGGGGAGAGCGAGGGCCGCAGCCCATCACGAGAACAGCCGCTGACATGGAGCCTCCATACTTCACCGTCATCTGACAAAAGCGTTCTGCCTACCACCGCACAGGGACTTCCGAAAGCCCGCCGATCAACACTCCGCTCCGCCTGGTGATCTTTTCCACTGGAACGGCGAGACGGAGTCCGGGAAAACGCCTCAGCAGCATCCGGAAGGCCGCCGCGAGTTCGACGCGGGCGAGCGTCGCTCCCACACAAAGGCGAGGTCCGTGACCGAAGGACAGATGCGGGTTGGGATTCCGCGTGATGTCGAAGGCTTCCGGGTCCGGGAAGACGGAACCGTCACGGTTCGCGGCCAGCGTCGACAGGAGAACGGCCTCGCCCCGCTTGATGCTCGTCCCCGCGATCTCCAAGTCTTCCCGGACATACCTGAGGAGCGGAAGATCCGGCGACGAATACCGCAGCACCTCCTCCACCGCTCCGTCCGCCAGGGCCGGTTCGTCGTACAGGGCGGTGCGCTGCTCATCATGCGTCAGCAACAGCACCACACCTTGGTCGACCTTGATCGCCGTGGTCCGGTAGCCCGCGAAGAGCAGCGACGCGGCCACGTAGGAGAGATCATCCAATTTGGCCACGCCGCCCGGACCCTGCGGGGACAGATCCATCGTTCCGGAAAGAACCAGATCGCTGATCAAGTCCTCGCCGGGGGCGGCGCTCTTGCGCTGCGCGAGCTCGCGCATGTACTCCGACATCTCCTGGCGGGCATCGGTCGACCGCTCGAAGTCCGTCATGTTCGAGATGCCGTCGAACCACGCCTGGAACCGGTCGTGGTCTTCGTACGGGACACCGAGCAGCTCACAGATGACGAGCAAGGACAGCGGCATGGAGACGGTCTTGTGCAGATCGACCGGCCCCGAGAGCGTGGCCATCTCGTCGAGAATGCCCGCCAGGATCTCCTCGGTCCGGCCACGCAGCGCCTTCATCCGCTTCGCCGAGAAGGCGGGCGTGAGCCTGCGCCGGTACCGGGCGTGGTCCTCCCGCTCGGATGCATAGTTTCCGACGGGCCCCGCCGTGCTCAGCGCCGACTTGCTCAGGAGGGGCGCCTCGTCGGGAACCGGGTGAGCACGGCCCAGCCGGGTGTCCGCGAGAAGGGGGCGCACGTCCGCATAGCGGGTGACGAGCCATGCTTCGTCCCCCGCGGCCGTGAGCACCTTCGCCGGCGCACCGCTGCGCTGCATCGCGCGGAGCTCCTCCGGCAGGTCGAAAATACCACGCCTCGTAAACGGCAGTCTGGGAAGTGTGGTTTGCATGTCAGCCCTCACCTTTCAACCGCACAGGGACCACGAAGTGTTGTCGCGCCTGCCGGAATCAGTTCTTGCGGTAGACCGCCACGTATTCACCGGACGCTGCGGTGAAAGGCTCGTTGCGCCAGCCACTCGACCGTGAAACACGAGTGAGTCCTGCCAGTTTCGCCATCAGATCGAGTTCCGAGGGCCACACGTACCGGTACAGCATGGGGTAGAACGTATTCCCGCTCTCCTTGAGCACGATGCTCTGCAGTTCGACCCGCTGCTCTGCCCGGTCGTGCCGCCGCGCGGAGATGATCGCGCTCTGCTCGCCCACCTGCCGTGTGCCGGTGCTCTGCTTCCCGCAGTAGAGGTCGTGATCGGGGACGATGGCCTGGACGACGAACAGGCCGCCGTCGGCGAGACGTTCCGCCGCGTTCTGTACGCACCGGACCTGGCTCTCCTGGGTCGGCAGAAGGAAGAACGTCTCGCTGATGCAGTAGACGAGGTCGAAGGTGGAGGCGACCGGCACGTCGGCGAAATCTCCGATGACCACTTCGACGTCCTCGTCACCGACGTTGCGTTCGAGGCCGGCGGCCATCGTGGGGGAGCCCTCGATGCCGACCACCTTCAGGCCGCGACGGGCCAGGGGCAGCGCGACCCGCCCCGTCCCTATGCCCAGTTCCAATGCCGCGCCGCCCGGTGCGAGTTCGGCAAGGAAGCGGCTCGCCTCGTCTTCGTCGTGCCGTAGGGCCCAGTCCATGGCGTCATAGTCCGGACGCCGTTCCCCGTACGCGGCAATGTCGTAGTCCATTGACGTCTCTCTTTTTCTTGAGCTGTTCTCAGGCATGTCCGTCCGACCGCTGCAGCACGGGCCCCGGCTGCGATCCGAGAATGCGCAGGGCGATCAGGGACAGTGCAAGGGTGATGAAGGCCGACAGGAAGATGCTGCCTCTTCCACCGACGGCGTAGACCAGCGGACCGGCTGCCACCAGGCCCAGCGGAGCGGCCAACGTGGAGATGGTGGACCACAGGGTGATGACCGGTTGCTCCTCTTCCTCGGAGAGGAAGGTGTACAGGTATGAGTACGCCACAGGTGTGAACGGGGCGTAGATGACCCCCGCGACGAAGAACGCGATCGACGCCGTCAGTACGCTCTGCGCACTCGCCAGCCCGGCCATCGTCCCGCCCCAGCCCGCGATGATGCCGATGAGGAGTGGCCGCTGGGGTACCGACCGCAGGTAGTTCGTGGCGAGCGCGCCCAGGATCGCGCCGGCACCGAACAGCGTCCATACCATTCCCAGGGCCTTGCCGCTGCCGTCCAGCGGACCGTCGACGAACAACGGAAGGGCGACTTCCACGGGCATGTAGAACAGGTTGTAGAAGAACACGATGACGAGCAGTCGCCATGTGATGGGGAGTCTGCGGAGCACGCTCAGTCCGGATTCCGCTTTCTTCCGTCCATTGGACACCGACGGTTCACGCGGTATCGCCACGAGCGTGGCGACGAGCAGAGGGAGGAAGGTCGCCCCGTCGATCACCAGGGCCCACTCCGGACTGAAGAGCGCGGCCACCGCTCCGCCCAGGGCAGGTCCTGCCACGTACAGGGCGAACTCCTTGACCGTGGCCAGGAGTCCGTTCACCGCGTACCGCCCATGGCCCGGCACCAGGCCGACCGCCGCCAGCCTGGTGCCGGAGGCCGCCAGGGACCGCAGACACGAGCCCACGAGCAGCGCACCGATCAGGGTTGCGATCCCGAGGGATCCGCCGGCGGCGGTCAGACCCAGAGCGGCCAGGGTGATGCCGCGCAGCAGGCAGTCCGCCATCAAGGAAACCTTCACGGGGAGACGGAGCCTGCCCAGGCTGAACGGTATGGCGAGACACGTGGAGGAGACGTAGGACGCGGCTGCGGCAAGGGACACCGCGAATGCGGCCGGCAGGCTGCCGTGAACCTTGAGGGCCACCAGTGGAATCGTGGCGATGAGCATGCCGTCGCCGATACTGGAAAAGCCGACGCCGCAGAGGAAGAAGGCGAGGCGTGGATTCCTCAGCGCCTGGCTGTAGGACATCTCCTGCTGTGCGGATTGCGGCATGTGGACTTCACCCTGTGTACCTGTGGGTTTGCGTGGCAGGAGGTTTCAGGAACCGCCGGTGGAAGGCTTGAACGACTGATCTGAGATCCAGAGTTTATCGGGGGTCAATTTCACCCACCATATGCCCTTCGCGGCCGCGCCCTTCGGCGGCTTGAAGCGTGCGTCCCATCGGCTCTCGTCCGGACCCAGGTACCTGATGAGCTTGCGGCGGGCACGCTCGACATCGAACTCCACGACTGATCCGTGACCACGCGCGATGACTTGAAGAACCTGTCCGGTTTCGATGTCACAGGTGTCGACGACGAGCTCGAAGGCCGAGTCGGAACGAATCCGGTCTGCCAACCGGGACCACTGCCCACTGAAAATCCAGAAGGACTCGTCCTCCCAGAGGAACCAGACGGGCCGGACGATCCGTTTTCCGGTGGCGACACGCGCGACCAGCGGTTGGCGAAGGAATTCTTCGACGTCGAACGGTGTGTCCTTCATGGGTTCGAGGACGCCGGCCTGTCGCTTGATCCTTAGAGTGGGCACAGCAAGGTACCTCTGATCGTTCTGCCGTTATGCGGGATAGACGCAGCGGAAGCTGATCTCGTTGTGCCGGTCGGTGATCAGGTCTTTTCCGCGATAGTACGTGGTCAGGCACACCGGAGGCGAGGTCCATGTTCCGCCGCGCAGCACAAAGAACGCCTCCTTCCTGTTCATGAACTCGACCGGCTTCCTCCCCTTGAGGAAGGGATCCATGTCTTCCTTGGTGTAGAAGTTTGTCGAGGTCATCTCCCACACATTACCTGCCATATTGAGGGCACCGTACGGGCTCGCGCTTCCCGGCAACGCGTCCGCGGGCAGCACCGGAGTTTTGGGGTATTCGGCGTGGGCCGAGAGGAGCAGCTCTTCGAGTTCGGCACGGTTCTTGGGCGAGACGCCGAAGGCCCGCGAGACCTCATTGGCACACTCGGGATCCCATTCGTTGCCCCAGGGGAAGATGCGCGCGTCCGTGCCGCGGGCCGCCTTCTCCCATTCGTCCTCGGTGGGGAGCCGCCCGCCGGCCCACTTGGCGAACGCCCAGGCGTCGTACCAGTCGATGCCCACCACCGGCTGGTCAGCGGGGTTGAAGCGCGGGTCGTGCCAGTGCGCCGGGGTGTGATCGTGGCCGATGGGCTGATCAGGGTGGTCGAACTCCTCGGTGCCCCGTGCGTCGGCGAGGAACTCCGCGTACCGTCGATTCGTCACCGCTGTCCGGTCGATGTAGTAGGACGGCAACTCGACGGCCCGCAAGTGGTTGTCCTGGTCGTTCATCTTGAACGAGCCGAACTGTTTGTAGACTTCCTGGATCTGCTGCTGTGACGCACCGGCGATGAACGGTCCGCCCGGAACGAGCACGACGTCGTCGTTGTTCCGCTGGCGCTTTCCGGTCGTCACCTTCTCGCGCAGCCCGGCGAAATGTTCGTCCTCAAGCCGGCGCAGCGTGTCCGGATCATCGCTTCCGAAGATCGAAATAAGAGCACGCTTGGTATAGGCGGCACCGAAACCGACCGGCTTGCTGGTGTGATCGCGGGTCAGTTTGCTGGGCCATCCCGAGATGCAGATGAGATCGCGCACTGCGGTATCGACGCGCTTTTCACCCGCCGTGCGAATGGCCGTGAAGGCCACCTGGTCGACAGGGTCGTGGGTGCCGTAGGCGATGGCCTCCTTCGCGTCCTTGTTGTCGGCGAAATGCTCACCGAGCAGCGCGATACAAAAGGCCCTTACCGGCCACTCTTTGTGGTCGCGCGACATGTCGCAAAGGTCTGCGATCTTTCCCTCTTCGGCGAGCTTCTCGGCAAAGGAGATCCCTTCCTTGACCTTCGCCTCATATGCGTGGGATGCCAACGCGGATCTCCTTCGTGGTCTTGGAGAAAAATCGTGCATTGGTGCAGGTGCTGGAATCTGGCAGCCAGCGTTCATGCCAGTGGAGAGAAAATAAGAGCGAGCTGGGTGCCGCTGCCCGGGATGAGCGGGAAGCGGCACCCAGCTTAGAGGCTTAGGCCTCCCACTTTGCGGTCGTCTCGTCGCCGCCATCGCGCGAACCGAGGAAAGTCTCGTCCGACATGCCATTCACCCCCTCTCGCAGTTGAGGTTGCGGGAAAAAATCTAGGTGTGCATGACAGGGCGTGCAAGGTATTCGTGTGTGGCGTGGTTCATAGTTTGGCTGCTCTCCCCGCAAAGGATTCACCTTGCCGATGTGCGCATTGCGCTAGAGCGAAGAGTCTCCGGCCTGCTCCACCCCAGGTCAGAGGCTTTCCCCCGGTGCCTGTGAATCCGGGCGCTTCGCCGAGTGTGTCCGCACCGTTCACCTCGTCCGTGAGTTCAACTGTCCACCGGTCCGGGCGGGTTGCTCTGCGGGGACGTCGGATGGCCGCCCGGGCGCGGGCGTGTGTCCGTAGTCCCGGCTGCAGGCGCCAGGTGGTCGAGGCGTGCCGGGCGATCCCTGCTGATCCGTACCTGCGGGTCCTGCCGGTCGCCGCTATGGTCGGCGCATGACGCTGTCGATGGAGGAACGGGAGCAGTTTCTGGCGGAACCTCATATCGGTGCGCTGTCGGTGGTCGAACGACCGGACCGCGCACCGCTGACGGTTCCCATCTGGTACCACTACACGCCGGGCGGCGAACTGTGGGTGCGTACCGGGCCTGACTCCCGGAAGGCGCGAGCGATTCGGTCCGCGGGCCGTTTCAGCCTGATGGTGCAACAGACCGAGCCGACGGTGCGTTACGTGTCGGTGGAGGGGCCGGTGACCAGGACGGTGCCGGACAGCAGGGAGCGATCGTGGGAGATGGCCGCGCGGTACCTCCCCGAGGACAAGGTCGCCGACTTCGTCGCGTACGACCAGGACCGGCTCGGCGAGCACGTCGTCATCTGCATGCAGCCGGAACACTGGGTGTCCGCCGACCTGGGAACCGTCTGACGGCGAGGCGCCCCGGCCCGGCCGTACCCGGGCGTGAGGACCGGCCCCGGCGCCCGTGTGCGCGGGTTCACGCCACCCGGTATGGTCCGTATCGTGCGTTTCGCCCGAACTGCTGGGGTCGTGTCCGGTCGGGCAGCCGTGGACGTCGGCAGAGGAGCGGGATCGTATGGCAGAGGACAGCAACGGTCCGATAGGCCCGTCATCCGCTCCGGGGAACGGCAGGTCCATACGGACGAGAGCGCAGGGCCGGCGCGCCCGGCGGCGGTCCGGCAGCGTACTCACCCATGTGGCGGCCACTGCCGCGGCCCTGGTGTTCCTGTCGGCGCTCGCCTCGGCACCGAGCGGCGCCGCACCACCACCCTCCACCGGCTCCCGGCCGGCGGCCCCGCCCCGGTTCGTCCCCGGCCCCTGCCCGGCGACATCTGAGCCGATCGCCGCACTGAGCACCGCGCGATGCGGCCTTCTGGAAGTCCCCGAGAACCGCGCCCGCCCCGGCGGCCGGACCATCCGGCTGGCCGTGGCGGTCATCGCGGCCGCGTCCGCGAAACCGGCCACGGACCCGGTGGTGTTCATGGCCGGCGGCCCAGGGGCCGACACCTTCGACGACATTCCCTTCCTGGTCGACTCCGGCCTGAACCGGGACCGCGAACTGATCGTCATGGCCCAGCGCGGAAACCTCCACGGGCAGCCGCACCTCGCCTGCCCGGAGATCGACCGGTTCAACGCAAAGGCCGTGGGGCTGCCCTACGCCGCACCGTCGACGGAACGGCTCCTGCTGGACGCGGTGAAGACGTGCCGGGACCGCCTGACGGCCGACGGCATCGACCTGAGCTCCTACAACACCACCGAGAACGCAGCCGACTTCGCCGACCTGCGAACGGCACTGGGCATCCCCTCGTGGAACGTCTACGGGTACTCCTACGGCAGCGACCTGGCCCTCACGTACCTGCGCAGACACCCCCGGGGGATTCGCGCGGTCGCGATCGACTCGGTCGCGCCTCCGCGCACCACCGTGCTGCCGGTGACCTGGCGCAGCGCCCGTGAGGGGATCGGCAACCTCTTCGAGGCGTGCGCGGCCGAGCCCCGCTGCAAGAGCCGCTACCCCGACCTGCCCCGTACGCTGACCGAGCAGGTGCGCAGGCTGGAGGCACAGCCGTTGACCCTCAGCGCCCGGCCGCCGCGCGGCGGAGACCCGGTCGAGGTCGTCCTCGACGGTGGTGCGCTGCTGGACCTGCTGGTCGCCCATTCCGTCCCGGCCACCGATGTCCCGGCGGCGATCGGGGAACTCGCTCACGGGCATCCGGAGCGCTTCGCGCAGGCCCGCGCGGCCGGCTCGGTCCAAGCGATCGGCGAGTGGGCCCACGGGCTGACGGAGTCGGTGGCGTGCAGCGAGTGGGTCCCGGGTTCTTCGCCGTCCGACGTCCTGAACGCGGGACGCCGTGCCTTCCCCGGCTGGCCCGACACCGTCCTGGCCCAGGCACCGCAACTGCCCTTCCAGCACGAGGTGTGCCGCATCTGGAACGTTCCGGACCGCACCGCCGCACAGCGCGTGACCACCGTCAGCGCGGTCCCGACGCTCATCGTCTCCGGCACGTTCGACACGAAGACCGGGGCGAGCCTGGCACGGGACGCGGCCCGTACGCTGTCCCGCTCGACCTCCGTGCGGATCCCCGGAATCGGCCACTGGGTGGTCCCGCAGTCGCCCTGCGCACAGCACGTGCTCGCGTCGTTCCTCGCGTCCCCGACCGCGCCCCCCGACACCGGTTGCGTGGCCGGCCTCGCGCCGAAGCCGTTCACGATCGTCCCCAAGTGACCGGGAGGCCAGATGACACTCGACCGCGCGCCCCGCCGGCGCCGCCGCACCGCGCGACAGCTCCACGCCACGTCGGCCGGCGTGGCGACCGGACTCCTCGTCACCGGCCTGCTGACGACGCCCGCTCACGCGGAGCACGGCAACGGCACCACCATCGCCGCCCGGATCGGCACGGCCACCCGCACAGTGGGCGACGCCCGTTTCGTGCCGGGTCCCTGCCCGAAGACGGCAGATCCGGTACCCGCGCTCAAGGGGGCACGCTGCGGAACCCTCACCGTGCCCGAGAACCGCTCCAGACCCCACGGCCGGACGATCACCCTCGGGGTCGCGATCGTGCCGGCGGCCACCAGTACACCGAAGCCCGACCCGATCGTGTGGCTCGCCGGCGGACCCGGCGACGACGCGGTGGGGGAGGCGGGCATGGCGGTCGACGGCGGCCTCAACCGCGACCGGGACGTGATCTTCATGTCCCAGCGGGGAACGTACTCGGCCGAGCCGGCGCTCACCTGCCCGAACATCGACCGGTTCAACGCCCGAGCGGTCGGCCTCGTCTACGGCGCGCCGTCCACCGAGCGCCTGCACGTCGAGGCGACGCGCACCTGTCGCCAACAGCTGGCGGGCCGCGGCGCCGACCTCAGCGCCTACAACGACACCGAGAGCGCCGCCGACTACGCGGACCTCCGCGTGGCGCTGGGCATCGACCAGTGGAACGTGTTCGGCATCTCCTACGGCACCCACCTGGCACTCATCTACATGCGCCAACACCCCCAGGGAATCCGGTCGGTCGGCATCGACGGCATCCTGCCCCCGTCCACGGCGGGGTCGGCACTGACCTGGAGCAGCGCCCGGCAGGGCTTCGACGGCCTGTTCAAGGCATGTGCGGAGCAGCCCGCGTGCAACCTCCGCTACCCGAACCTGTCCGCCACCTTCGAGCGCCTCGTCCGGAAACTCGAAGCCCACCCGGTCACCACCACCGTCACGGTCCCCGGCCACCCGCAGCCGGTGAAGGTCGTCCTGGACGGCGGAGCCCTGGTGAACTGGCTGACCTCCGCCACCCACGTGGCGCCGGGCGTACCCCGCTCCCTCGACGAACTGGCCCACGGCAAACCGCAGCGGATCGCCGAGCAGTGGGCGGGCGGCAAGCTCAGCCCCCAGGCCGTCGGCAGGGTCGCCCACGGGCTCTCCTACGGCATCTTCTGCAGCGAGTGGGTGCCCTACGAGAGCCGGGCCGAGGCGCTCCGGGGCGGGCGGGCCGCGTTCCCGTCGTTCCCGCGCTCGGTACTGGCCCAGGCCCCGCAGCTTCCCTTCCTCCGTCAGGACTGCCACGTCTGGAACGTCCCCGCGGCGCCGCGCTCGATCCGGGACGTCACGCGGAGCGACATCCCCACCCTCGCCCTGTCCGGCGGCTTCGACTCCCAGACCGGGGCGGCCAACGGGCCGTACGTCGCCCGCACGCTGAGCCGCGCCACCGTCGTCACGGTCCCCTACGAGCCCCACGTGGTGTTCGCCACCTCACACTGCGCCCAGGAGATCACCGCCTCCTTCTTCGACAACCCGACCGCCCCGAACACCGGATGCCTCACCGGCCTCAAGCCGCCCCGGTTCGAGACCGGGCCGGGCAGGGCGTGACGGGCCGGCCAGCCGAGGGTGTCCTGGCGAGAGTGCTCCGGGCGACCGGTCACGTCGCGTCGCAGGCCGGCCCGGGATCCTCCGTGGGAGCCACCAGGAACCCTCCGCGACCATCGAACCGAACCTCGTACACCGCATCGAAGCCGTCCGCCCGCCGGGGCCGGCGAAGCCGCTTCAACGTCGCGTACACGCCGACGTCCGGCACTCTCTCCGGTCCTTGCCTGGCGGCATTGCGAGCCAGTGCCTCCCTCACGTCGGGCGGGAACCAGTACGCCACCACGCGGGCGCCGTGCGCGCGGCCGGCCGTGATGAGGGGCGCCCATTCGTGCGGTGAGGGGTTGGTGTTGTCGACCACCGTCGGCACCCCTTCCGCCAGGGCCTCGTCGACCAGACGCATCTGGCGGCGCTGTCTGTGCCGGGCCCGGCGGAAGAGATCCTTGCTGACCAGTGCGTGCGTGCCGGCGAAGTGGCGGGCGTAGAACGTCGACTTTCCCGACGCCTGGAGACCCACCAGCACGACCAGCTCCGTTCGCGCGTCACCCGGGTCGGGCCCCACCGGCACGGCGGCCTCCTCCCTCACGCTCTCTCACGGCCGGGCAGCGGAGGCATCGTCCGCGGACGGCAGCGGCCGCCGGGGCAGCGGCTCTCAGCCGCCGCGGCGCACCCGGGCCGCCTTGCGGGCTTCAGCGAGCATACGGGCCTCGCTGGCCTTGCGGGACTTGCCGCCGGCGTGGCGGGAGGTGTCCTTGCTGGTGCCCAGGCCGCGGAAGGGCGTATTGGTGTTCTTGGCCCGGGGTGCGGCGGGCCCGCCGTCGAGCGGGGTGCCGGAGGGGGCCTTGGCCCCGGTGATCCGGCTCAGCGCCGCCTCACCCGAGCGCACCTTGGTGGTCGTCGCCTCGATGCCCGCCCCGGCCATCAGCTGGCTCACCTCGCGGCGCTGGCCCGGCAGCACCAGCGTGACGACGCGCCCGGACTCGCCGGCCCGGGCAGTGCGGCCGGCGCGGTGCAGGTAGTCCTTGGGGTCGGTGGGCGGGTCGACGTTGACCACGAGATCGAGGTCGTCGACGTGCAGACCACGGGCCGCGACGTTGGTCGCCACCAGGGCGGTGATCTGGCCGTTCTTGAACTGCGCGAGGGTCCGTGTGCGCTGCGGCTGGGATTTGCCGCTGTGCAGGGCCGCGGCGTGCACTCCGCTGGCCCGCAGATGCCGGGTGAGCAGATCGACCGCGTGCTTGGTGTCCAGGAACAGCAGTACGCGGCCGTCGCGGGCGGCGATCTCCGTGGTGACGGCGTACCGGTCGGGGCCGTGGACGACCAGCACATGGTGGTCCATCGTCGTGACCGCACCCGCGGACGGGTCGACCGAGTGGACGACCGGGTCGTGGAGGTAGCGGCGGGCCAAGTGGTCGACGTCGCTGTCCAAGGTCGCCGAGAAGAGCATCCGCTGGCCGTCGGGATGCACTTGGTCGAGCGCCTCGGTGACCTGCGGCAGGAAGCCCATGTCACACATCTGGTCGGCCTCGTCGAGGACGGTGATCCGTACCCGTCCCAGGCGGCAGGCCCCGCGTTCGATCAGGTCGTGCAGGCGGCCGGGGGTGGCGACGACGACCTCGGCGCCGTCACGCAGCGTAGCGGCCTGTCGGCCGATCGACATGCCGCCGACGACCGTGGCCATCCGCAGCCGCAGCGCATCGGCATACGGCGCGAGCGCCTCGGTGACCTGCTGGGCCAGCTCCCGGGTGGGCACCAGGACCAGAGCCAGCGGCTGCTTCGCCTCCGCGCGCCGCCCGGCCGTCCGCGCGAGAAGGGCCAGACCGAAGGCGAGCGTCTTGCCCGACCCGGTGCGCCCGCGCCCCAGGACGTCGCGTCCCGCGAGGGAGTGGGGGAGCGTGGCCGCCTGGATCGGGAAGGGCTCGCGCAGACCACGCTCGGTGAGCGTGCGCAGCACCGCGGCCGGCAGGTCCAGCTCGGCGAAGGAGGCGTGCGAGGTGCCGGGGCGGTCCGGGTGGTTCATGGAGAGCCTTCCGCAGGGGGACGTACCGAGGAAGGCCCGGCAGGAACGAGTAGCCGACGAACAAGACGAACAGAGGGGAACCGGCGCACGGAACCGCCAGCCGTCACGGCTGTGCAAACATCCGAGGGTAACACGCGGTGACAGTCCGGCCGGGCTCGGCTCCGTGGTGCTGATCGCTCCGCCGGCATCGGCGACGGACGCAGCCGGAACAAGCAGTACTGCAGCAGCGGTCCGCTCAATCGGTCATCACCGCAACTCCGCGCCTCACAATGGCACCTGACGCCCACCCAGGCACGGGGCGCCGCGAAGATCTGCTAGCCTGGCCCGGACGTTGGTCATGTAGTGAGGAGTAGCAGACATGGCGGGTGAAGACGACATCTCCGGGTGATACCCGGATGTGACCGACCACCGGCAGACGCATGTGAGCGCCGCCGCCGTGGTCCCTCAGTCGTCCCCTTCTCCTTGTCTGCCCGGGCAGTGATTTCTTCCTGCCCTCTTCTTCCACGAGGTCGTCCTCATGTCCAACGCTGCCGTCATTTGCTCGAACCTCTCCTTCTCGTGGCCCGATGACACCCCGGTCTTCGAGGACCTCTCCTTCGCCCTGGGCGGGGGGCGTACGGGGCTGGTGGCCCCCAACGGCTCCGGCAAGAGCACGCTGCTCAAGGTGATCGCCGGCGAACTGCGCCCCTGGACGGGGTCTGCGTCGGTGGCCGGCACCCTCGGCTACCTGCCGCAGAGCCTGCCGCTGACCGGTGACCTCACCGTGGCCGAGGTCCTGGGTGTCGCCGCGGTGATCCAGGCCATCGACGCCGTCGAGTCGGGCGACGTGGACGAGGAACACTTCACGACCATCGGCGACGACTGGGACATCGAGGAACGCACCCGCGCCCAGCTCGACCGCCTGGGCCTCGGCGATCTCGCCTTGGACCGCAGCCTCGGCACGCTCAGCGGCGGCCAGATCGTCTCACTCGGCCTCGCCGCCCAGCTGCTGAAGCGGCCCGACGTGCTGCTGCTCGACGAGCCCACCAACAACCTCGACGTGGACGCCCGGCACAAGCTCTACGACGTGCTGGAGGACTTCAACGGCTGCCTGCTGGTGGTCAGCCATGATCGTGCGCTGCTCGACCGCATGGAGCGCATCGCCGAACTCGAACGAGGTGAACTGCGCCTCTTCGGCGGCAACTTCTCCGAGTACGAGGAGGCCGTGCGCGCCGAACAGGAAGTGGCCGAGAAGAACGTCCGCAATGCCGAGCAGGAGCTGAAGCGGGAGAAGCGGGAGATGCAGCAGGCCCGCGAACGCGCCGAACGCCGCCAGAGCAATGCCGCGCGCAACCTGAAGAACGCCGGCCTTCCTCGCATCTTCGCCGGAAACATGAAGCGCGGTGCACAGGAGTCGGCGGGGCGGGCAGGGCAGATGCACGCCACCCGGGTAGGCGAGGCCAAGGCGCGCCTGGACGAGGCCGGGCGCGCGCTGCGCGACGAACAGCGCCTCACCCTCGACCTGCCGGACACCAACGTCCCCGTTGGCCGCAACGTCTTCCTCGGCGAGCACCTGCAGGTCCGGCTCGGCGACCGGCCCGTGTTCGGGAGCCGGGGCCTCGACCTCACCATCCGGGGCCCCGAACGGATCGCGCTGACGGGCCCCAACGGAGCGGGGAAGAGCACGCTGCTGCGCTTGATCAACGGCGACCTCGCTCCTGGCGGCGGAGAGATCAAGCGCGCCGACGGGCGGATCGCCCATCTCTCCCAGCGCCTCGACCTGCTGGACATGGACCGTCCCGTCGCCGAGAACTTCGCCGCCTTCGCGCCACACCGGACGGACGCCGAGCGGATGAATCTGCTGGCCCGCTTCCTCTTCCGCGGCGCCCGGGCCCACCTGCCCGTGGGCCTGCTGTCCGGCGGTGAGCGGCTGAGGGCCACCCTGGCCTGCGTCCTGTACGCCGAGCCGGCTCCGCACCTGCTGCTCCTCGACGAACCGACGAACAACCTCGACCTCGTCAGCACGGGACAGCTGGAGAGCGCCCTGAACTCTTACCAGGGAGCCTTCGTCATCGTCAGCCACGACGAACGGTTCCTCAAGGAGATCGGCGTGACGCGGTGGCTACGGCTGGCCGGAGGAGAACTGACGGAGACCGGGTCTCCGGAACAGTGAGCCGCCTTACCTGTTGCACCCCAAGGCGCTTCGACCCCTGGGGGAGTAGCGGAACACAGGGTTCGAAAGCCATTTCTGCGGATATATATGCGAATAGCTCTATGAATACGCATATGAGCGTATGGTCGGCTTACCGGGTTCCGGTGCTACGTTTTCCGTAGCAGCGAACCTCCCTGCATCAGGCGGGAGTTACGTCTGATGCAGGACTGGTTCATCCTCCCAGTGAATGAGGAGAAGCTCATGAAGAAGGCGTACGAGGCCCCCACCCTGGTCCGGCGGGGCGACTTCCGGACCGAGACCGGTCTGCTGCAGTTCAAGGGCAACGACCGTCTCGTCCTCAGCAAGAACTGAGGCAGGGCAGCTGATCGCACGCCATGGCGTCATCGCATGATCATGCGGAGGCGGGCTGCGGCGGCGCGTACTTCACGGTCCTCCCGGACTGTGAGGGCGCGCTGGCCGCGGCCCGCTCTCTGCCCCGCCGCCCCGGAACGCGCACCCTCGACCACCCCTCCCGCAGGCCCTGGATCACCGGCCACTGGGCCGACGACGAATGCGTCGCCGTCACCACCCGCCGTACCGCCCTCGCCGTACTGGGCTGCTGCCCCGTCGACGCCGATGCACTCCGGCGCCACGCCGACCGGTTGACCGACCTCGCCCAACTGGACGCCCTCGCCCGAGCCCTGCCCGGCAGCTTCCATCTGGTGGCCTCCCTCGACGGCCGGGTCAGGGTCCAGGGCACGGCCTCCGGCCTGCGCCTGGTCTTCCACACGTCACTGGAGGGCCTCCGGATCGCCGCCACCGACGCCCGGCTCCTCGCCCGCGCCACCGGCGCCGGGCCGGACCCGCGCGAGGTGGCCGTCCGCCTGCTGTGGCCCGTCCCCCACCCCCTGTACGAGACGTCCGTCTGGCAGGGCGTCAGCGCCGTGCCCCCCGGCGAGGCCCTGTACGTGTCGGCCGACGGGCGCACCACCCGTACATCCCGCTGGTGGACACCGCCCGAACCGGTGCGCGCCCTCGCCGACGGCGCACCGCTGCTCCGCGAGGCGCTCACGGACGCGGTCGGCGCCCGTACCCGGCAGGGCGGTGTCGTCAGCTGCGACCTCTCCGGGGGCCTGGACTCCACGTCCGTCTGCTTCCTGGCCGACCGCTCGCCCGCCCGTGTGGTGGCGAGCACCTGGCCCGGCCGCGACCCGGCCGACGACGACCTGGAATGGGCCAAACGCGCCGTGGGACACCTGCCCGAGGTCGACCACGTCGTCTGGGACGCCCACGCCTCCCCGCTCGTCTACACCGACCTGCTGGACATCGACGACCCCATGGACGAGCCGACCATCGGCGTGATGGACCGGGCCCGGGTGCTGCACCACCTGCCCGGCCTGCGGGAGCGCGGCAGCAGGCTGCACCTGACCGGCATCGGCGGCGACCACATCGCCTGGTGCTCGGAGGCGTACTACCACCGGCTGCTGCGCCGCCGGCCGCTGTTCGCCCTCGGCCGGCTGCGCGGCTTCAAAGTCCTCTTCACCTGGCCCCTGCCCGGCACGGCGCGCGCCCTGGCCGACTCCCGGCCGTACGACCGCTGGCTCGCCCACGCCGCCGGCCGCCTGCGTGACCCCCTTCCCGCACCGGTCAGCGGGACGCTGGGCTGGTCGGCCGAACCCCGGCTGTTCGACTGGGTCACCGACGACGCCGCCGCGCTCGTCCGCGACGCGCTGACCGACGCGGCGGCCGACGTTCGGCCGCTGCACCCCGACCGCGGGCTGCACACCGACCTGGAGGCCATCCGCAGCTGCACCCGCATCGTCCGCCAGTGGGACACGATGGCCTGCCGGGCGGGCCTCCCGATGGCCTCGCCCTTTTTCGACGACCGGGTCATCGAGGCGTCCCTGGCCGTCCGTCCCGCCGACCGCGTCACCCCGTGGGCCTACAAACCCCTGCTGACCGCGGCGATGCGCGGCATCGTCCCCGACGAGTGCCTGAGCCGCACCAGCAAGGCACAGGCATCGATGGACGCCGCCGACGGGCTGCGCGAGCACCGCGGCGACCTGCTCGCCCTCTGGGAGGACTCCCACCTGGCCCGGATGGGGCTGGTCGACCGCGACGCCCTGCGCACCTTGGCCCACCGCCCGAACGCCCCCGGCCTGAAGGACGCGATCCTCTACTCCACCATCGCCTGCGAAGTGTGGCTGCGCAGCCTGGCACGCACCACCGGCCATGACGCACCCCGGCGACCGGCCTGAGCGACAGCACGCAAGAAAGAGAAGTCGAGGAAACCCGAAAAACCCGACAAGAGGGGGTACGGCACATGGCACTGCAGCTCGGCGCCGACGTCTGCACCGCCACGACCAAGTACGGCACCATCCTGCTGGACCAGCGCAGCGGTGCGTACTGGGAGCTCAACCCGACCGGAACCCTCGTCGTGCGCACCCTGCTGGAGGGCGGCGACGAGGAGGACGCGGTGAACGCCCTCCTCGCGGAGTTCGACATCGACCGGGACCAGGCGGCCCGGGACGTCGCCGCGCTGACCGATCACCTGCGCACCAGCGGGCTGGCCAAGTGAGCACACCCAGCGCCCTGGCCCGCCCGGCCGACGTGCCGCTCGGGCACCGCCTGGCCGCCCGCGCCGTCCTGCTGCCCGCCCTGATGCTGGCCCGGCTGAGCCCCCACCGCATCCGTGCCCTGCTGACCGTCCTGAGCCGGGGCGCCGCACCGGCCGGCCGCGAACGGGCGCAGGCCGCCCGGGACGCGGTGTGCGCGGTCAGCCTGTACTGCGCCGGTCCGCGGGGATGCCTGCCGCGCTCGGTGGCCGCAGCGCTGGTGTGCCGTCTGTGGGGCGTGTGGCCAACCTGGTGCGCAGGGGTCCGCGTGGTGCCGCCCTTCGCCGCTCACGCCTGGATCGAGGCAGAAGGCCGGCCGGTGGGCGAGGGCGTACCCGACGACTACTTCAGCCGCCTGCTGACCGTGGCGCCCACCGGGCGGGGCGCGCCGTGACGGAGCAGCTCACCAAGGAGGCCGGCCCCCGCCCCGGCGAACCGGTCACCCCCGAGCCGGCCCCCGTGGCAGGCGACCGCCGCGCGACCCCCCGCGCGCTGGCCACCATGGTGCGCCTGACCGCCGGGCACCGGCCCGCCATCGCCGTCGCCTGCGCGCTCGGCCTGGCCGCCTCGGCCATGGGACTGGCCCAGCCACTGCTGGCCCGGCAGGTCGTCGACGCCGCGGGCCACGGACCCGTCGCAGGGCCCCTCCTGCTCCTGGCCGGACTGTTCCTGGCCGAGGCCGTGACCGGCGCGGTGAGCCGCTTCCTGCTGGAACGCATGGGCGAACGCGTCATCCGCACCCTGCGCCACAGCCTGGTCGCACACCTGCTCCGGCTCGACATGCGCGAGTACGGCCGGCATCGCAGCGGCGACCTGATCTCCCGCGTCACTGCCGACACCACGGTCATGCGCGAGGCAACCGCCCAGGCCCTGGTCGACCTGCTGACCGGCCTGCTCGTCTCGGCCGGGGCCCTGGCGCTGATGGCCTGGCTCGACCCCGTCCTGCTCCTGCTGGTCGCCGCCACCGTGGCCGCGGCAGCCGTCCTCGTCACCTCGCTGCTGTCCGGCATCCGCGGTGCCGCCGAACGCACCCAGGGGGCCATCGGCGGCATCGCCGCCGACCTCGAACGGGCCCTCGGCGCACTGCCCATGGTGAGGGTCACCTGCGCGGAGGACCGCGAGGCGGCCAGGATCGGCACCCGCGTCGACAGCGCGTACCGCGCCGGAGTGGACACGGCCAAGCTGGCCTCCTTCATGAGCTCCGCCGTCGAACTCGCCGTCCAGGGCTCCTTCCTCGTCGTCCTGGTCATCGGCGGCATGCGCGTGGGCAACGCCGACTCGCTCGGCGAACTGCTGGCGTTCCTGCTCTACGCCTCCTACCTCGTCGTCCCCCTGTCGTCCGTCTTCCGGGCCATCGGCCTCCTCCAGCGGGGCATGGGTGCCTACCAGCGCGTCGACGAGGCCCTGACCCTGCCCCGGGAGACCGCCGGAACGGCTGGGACCTCCGGAACTGCCCGAACGCCTGGAACCGCTGGAACCTCCGGAACTGCCGACGCCCGGCGCAACCCCCCGGCCACCACCCGCACCCCTGACGCCCTCACGCTGCGCGACGTCCACTTCGCCTACCGCCCCGGCCGGCCGGTGCTGCGCGGGGTATCGCTGTGCGTACCGCACCGCGGCCAGGTCGCGCTCGTTGGACGCTCCGGGGCCGGCAAGACCACGATCTTCTCCCTGGCCGCCCGCTTCTACGACCCCCAGGCCGGCGTCGTGCTCTTCGACGGACGGCCCGCATCGGAGCTGACCCGCCGGCAGTGCCGCGAACGCATCGCCCTGGTGGACCAGAACACCCACGTCCTCCACGGCACCCTCTGGGACAACATCACCTACGCGGTTCCGGACGCCGCCGCGGCCCAGGTCGACCGTGTGGTGCGGCTGGCCAACCTCACCGACGTCGTCGAACGCCTCCCCGGCGGCCTGGCGTGCGTCCTGGGCGAGCGCGGGACAACCCTCTCAGGGGGCGAGCGCCAGCGCGTGGCCCTGGCCCGCGCCCTGCTCACCCGGCCGTCGCTGCTCCTGCTGGACGAGCCGACCTCCCACCTCGACGCGATCAACGAGGCTGCTCTCAGCCAGGTGATGCGGGACATCTCGGGGGAGTGCGCACTGCTGGTCATCGCCCACCGCCTCTCGACCGTGCAGAACGCCGACAGCATCTACGTCCTCGACGCCGGACGCGTCATCGCCTCCGGCACCCACGACGAACTGCTGCTGAGCAGCACCGCCTACCGAGAGCTGGCCACAGCACAGACTCTGCGGGAGGCAGATGAAAAGGGCGGGATGCCCCCGGCTCAGGGCACATGACCGGGCGGGAGAGCCGTCAGCCGACCCCGGTGACCATCGAGGCCACAGACAGGAGCAACGCGCCCAGCGCCCCCACAGAGCCGTAAAGCCTCAGCTCGCGCCGGCCATCGTAGAGGCGGACATAGCGTGTGGCGGCCGCGGCAAAGGCCAGACCACCGGCAACGAACCATGGCCCCCACAGGTAGAGGTACCAGCGGGTCAACCCGAGCAGATCAGGCGAGACAGCGCGCGCCCCGGCCTCGACCAGCACTCCGTGGACGACGAACAGACATCCGTGCCAGACGAGCAGCACGGTCGCACCGCCGCCGCAGAACACCAGAAAACGCCCCGCCCAGGTGTCACGACGGCGCGTCAGGCCGAGACCGAGCAAAGCCCCGAAGAGCTTCAGAAAACCGGTCACCCACAAGACGGCCAGGAACCACGGCACCCGGTCATGAGCAAGCTTCACCAGCGACGGAGCCACCGTCGACTGCGCACCGAAGGTGCCACCCAACGCCCAGACGAAACTGGGCACCGCAAACAGAAACCCCCATGCCGCAACGGCGAACCCGGGCCACACGCCCGGACGGGAACGGAGACGGAGCACCCAGCCCGGGGCCGGACGCACTGCGTCATCCAAAGAAAGCTTGATCGTCACGATTCCACCGTCGCCGAACCTCGACGACAGGGCGTCGTCCGCGCGAACGATCATGCTCCCCCATGCGGGGGAGCCACCTCTGATCGCGCCCGCGGCCGAACGGTCGGCAAAAGCTCGGAGGCCCGTTCGGAAAGCGGTCTCCGGCCCGGATTGCTGCGGGAACGCGACGTCAGTCGGGCGGCTCGCTCGGGGGCGGGGCTGCCTGGCCGGTCGTGTCGTCGGGGCGCCGGGTTTTCTCCTTGCCGGTATCCTTGGTGTGGCCGGTTCTGGTCCCCCGCCGGTCGTCGGCCTTCCTGCCGGTCTTCGGGACCTGGCCTTGGCGGTCGTCACGCGCCTGCTGGTCCTGCATGTCCCGGGGGATGCTGCCCCGGCGCCGGTCCGTCATGACGGCCGGTCCTTGCCGGACCTACCCTTGCCAGGGCGTTTGCCCTCCGCGTCCCGGCTTCGCCCCTGGACGCCTCCGAGGGCATCGCCACGCGCGGTACCGCCCTCGTTCTGGTAGCCCTCTCGGGCGCTGGCCGTTCCGGGAATGGAACGCTCACGCGCGCGGCTCTCCTTTCCCGAGTGCGATCCGGGTTCCTCGTCGCTCCGCGCTCGTTCGTACGGATCGGAACTGGCCTTCTTGCGCTTGTCCCGGGCCATTTCGCCCACCTCCCGTTCGTGCGGCTCTTTCGCAGGCCCCGCCCAGGACACGGCGGGGCCTGCTGAGTACCCCGATGCCGGACAGACATGCGCCTGGATCCGGTGCCCCGACACGGCATCACCAGTCGATGTGCGCGGTGATCCAGCCGACCAAGCCGTCTTCGTCGTCGGTGGAGGGAAGATCGGGGCCACAGGTGAGGGGGGTGCAGGACAGCTGCACATGGGTGAGGTAGCCGTAGGGGCCGTTGTCGGCTGCCGGCCCGAGTATCAGGGCGTGAGTGGAGGTGCGCCAGATGCGGTGCGTCAGTGCGGGCCCGGTCACCACGGTCGCAGAGGACGAAATCGTCCGCTCAGGGGGCGCGCCGAGGTGTTCGGTCACCGCCTGCGCGGCCTGCGCGAGTACGGCTTCACAGTCCTGGATTGTGCATGGCCTGCGGCCGCTCCAGCCGGGCTGCTCCTGCCAGCGGTCCATGAGACCGTACAACCACGATCCGTTGGCCATGCTTTCGTCGTGCGGGTCGACGGGGTACAGCTCTCCGAAGACCAGGAAGGTCCGTGCGTCCGGGTCCCCGAACGGGTTGTCGGAGTCGGAACACAGCACATGCTGGTCCGCGGTGCGGAAGGACTCACACACCAGGCTGTGCTCCCAGTCCCACCCCCGCCGCTGCACTTCCGCATCGACGGCATCGACGGCATCGACGGCGTCAAAGCTGTCGGAGACGTGGGACGCGGCCGGCAGACCCACAAGTTCAGCAACGGCCCCGGCCGTCAGCGGCCGGTGGGCAAGAGCATGTACAGGAAATTGCATGCGGAACACCCTAAGCGTGCTTACCTGCCGCTCATGGCCCGTCTCCACCCGGAATTCGTTTATTGCCCATCTATCACATGTCAACCCGCAGTTGATGAGATCGGCTGTCCGCTTCAGGACACCGACACATGAAGGAGTACCTTCCTTGACCACTCACCTTCGACATGGCGCCGGCCCGCGGAGGTTACTGGCGCTGGTGGCGGCACTGTGCGGCATCATCGGAGCCACCGCGCTCGGTACGACCCAGGCGGCGGCAGCCGATCAGCGTCAGGCGATCTACGCCATCGCGCACCGGGTCGACACCCTGGACGGCGTGGACGCCGCGCTCAAGCATGGCGCCAACGCCATCGAGGTCGACGTCTGCGCCTGGTGGAACCCGAACGAATGGCGCGCCTATCACGACTGCTCCTCGGCCGGTGACACCCGGCACGGCCCCAGCTTCGACAGCATGATCGACCGTATTCTCTCCCACGCCCAAGCAGGGCGTCGGCTGGCGCTGGTCTGGCTGGACATCAAGGACCCGAACTACTGCGGAGAAGCACCGAACCGTACGTGCAGCGTCGCCGGGCTGCGCGACAAGGCGCAGCGGCTGACGGCCGCCGGAATCCAGGTGCTCTACGGTTTCTACGAGTACCACGGCGGCAGCACCCCGGACGTCGGCGGCAGGGGCTGGAAGAGCCTGGAGGGCAAGCTCGGCAAACTGGAGGGCATCACGACCACCGGGACCCGCGATCAGGTCCTGAACGCCTTCAACCGGTCCGGTTCCGGGTTCCCGGCCGGGCGACGGGTGATGGATTACGGCGACGGCAACATTCCCAACGGATTCGGCAACTGCACGGAAGCCGGCCGCAGCACGTGCGCGGAACTGAAGAAGGGGGCCGGGGACCGCGCCGCCGGACGGCTCGCCGCCACGCTGTCCTGGACGACCACCTACAACGACCCGTGGTACGTCGACAAGCTGCTGGGCGAGGCACGGGTGGACGGCATCATCGCCGGCTACGGCAACTTCACCGGAGAACACGAGTACGACAACGGCTGGCAGTGCGCCAACGCCATCAACCTCATCCGTGACTGGGTGAACCGCCACGGCGCCACCCATCGTATGGCCACCAGCAGCGACCGCATGTTCACGTAGTCGAACCTCCCGGGCCGGGCCCCTACCGCCCTTGCGCTTCCGGGTCCCCGGCCCCCCAGCGGATCAGTTCGCGGAAACGGGTCACCAGCGGGTTGGCCGTGTTGCGGCGCCACACCAGGAAGTTGGAGGTGGTGGCGTCGGCGAGCGGGCGTGGGGTGACGCCGGTGCGGTGCAGTACCCGGTACGAGTCGGCGAGTACGGCGGCGCCGAAGCCGGCGACGGCCAGGGCCAGGAGCGTCTGCACCGTGTGGGCCTCGGCGGCGATCCGCGGGGTGACCCCGGCCTGTCGGCACAGGGCGGTGATCTCGTCGTACGACAGTGGTGAGGCTTCCCGCGGCCACAGGACCAGGGGCACGTCGCCGAGTGCGGTGAGCGGCAGTTCGCCGTTGCCTGCGGCCAGTGGGTGTGCGGAGGGCAGGAAGAGCGTGAGGGGCTCGCGCCACCATGCGCGTACGGCGAGCCGTTCGTCCTGTGCGGGCAGTCGCTGTACGGCGAGATCGCAGTGGCCTTCCAGCACCTCGGTGGACATCCGCGCGTCGTCGAAGCTCTCCACCAGGCGCAGCTCGACGTCGGGGAGCGTCTCGCGGACGGTGCGCAGGGCGGCGCCGAGCGGGCCGTTGATCCCGGAGCCGGCGAAGGTGATGGTCAGCCGTCCACGCAGCCCCTGTGCAGCCAGGTGTACGTCCTCCCGTGCGGCCTGGGCTTCGGCGAGGATCACCCGGGCGCGGGCGAGCACCGCGTCGCCTGCGGGGGTGGGGGTCATGCGACGGTTCTCGCGGTGGAAGAGCAGGGTGCCCAGGCGGTGTTCGCTCTGCTCGATGCGGAGGTCGAGTGGTTCGTTCCCGGTGACGCCGCGCTGGTTTCCTGGGCAGGCGCGCGCAGCGGCCACGCAGCGATGCGCGAGTGGTTCCCCCTGCTCGCCGGCGCCGGGGAGCGCAAGGACTTCGAGCTGTACGGGATGACGGCGTTCGGCCCGGACCAGGTCCTGGTGAACGGCCGGTTCGTCTTTCGCATGCACGCCACCGGGGCGGTGTACGACGACGAGTTCGTCATGCGCTTCACCGTCCGCGACGGGCGCATCACCGCCTACCGCATCTACGAGGACTCCCTCGCACTCGCCCGCGCCTACCGGGGCTGAACCCCGTGCTCAGTGTGCGGGGACGAGCCGGTGGCCGTTGGCCTCGGCGACGACGAATCCTGCGGTCGGGGGCGGGAAGTGGCTGCCCAGCAGCAGGACGTCCGTCCCGGCGAGCGTGGTGAGGAGGTCGCGACGGCTGCGGACGGCCTGGGCGGGGTCGATGTCGACGCAGCTGGTGATGCCGGGGTGCGCGAGCTGCACGGGGTGGTGGACACAGTCGCCGGTGATCACTGCTGCCTGTCCCGCGCTGCGGAGTTCCACGGCGACCTGACCCGGCGTGTGCCCGGGGGTGGGGAGCAGCCGGAGACCGGGAGCGATGTCCGTGGGCTCGTGCCGTACGTCGATCAGGTCGAGGAGTCCGGCGTCGTGGACCGGGTGGACGGAATCGAGGAACATCTGCCGGCGGCCGTCGTCCATGTGCTCGGCCATGCCGGCCCAGTAGTCCCACTCGGTGCGGGAGGTCACGTAGCGGGCGTTGGGGAAGGTGGGGGTCCACGAGCCGTCGTCCGCGCGGCGGGTGTTCCAGCCGACGTGGTCGGTGTGGAGGTGGGTCAGGACGACGAGGTCGACGCTCTCGGGCGGGAAGCCCGCGTCGGTGAGTCGCCGGAGGTAGTCGGTGTCGAGGTGGTTCCAGGCGGGGTTGGCGCGGGGCTTGTGGTTGCCGATGCCGGTGTCGACGAGGACCCGGAGGCCGTCCACCTCGAAGGCGAAGGTGTGGCTGGCCAGGCGGAGGGTGCCGTCGGGAGCGGCGAAGTCGGGCCGGAGCCAGGGCTGCCCGGTGACGACCTCCGGGGTGGCGGCGGGCAGCAGCCAGGCACCGGTCTGCGGCGGGAGGGCGGTCTCGTCGATGCGATGGATGACGATTCCACCGACCGTCCAGGTCTGGCCGGGCGGCTGGGGAGACTGAACGGGCCGGTCCATGGGGAGGTCCTCCGTGAGAGCTAAAAGCATCTTCTTTGCGTTAGCCGCACACTAGTCCGCGTCCCGCCACTCACGCAAAGATCATGCCTTCAGTGGGGCTGGGTAGGGTGGCCGCCCCTGCAACCTGGCACTCCCCGCCTGCGGTTCGCGCAATGAATTCGCGTTAAGGTAGGTGTCATGAGTCCCAGACCAGCGGCACGCCCCGGCGGACGAAGCGCCCGTGTCCAGGAAGCGGTGCACCAGGCCGTGCGCGAACTGCAGTCCGAGCAGGCCGCTCTCACCGTGCCGCTCGTCGCAGCGCGGGCGGGAGTGACGCCGTCGACCGTCTACCGCCGCTGGGGAGACCTGAAGGAGCTGCTCTCGGACGTCGCGGTGGAGCGGCTGCGGCCCGAGTCCCCTCCGGCCGACCACGGGAACCTGCGCGCGGACCTGGAGCACTGGGCCGCCGGCTTCCTGGAGGAGATGTCGTCCGGGCCCGGCCGGTCCTACGTCCGGGACGCCCTCGCGGGCGACCCGGACGGATCCAACGCCGGCCGGTGCTCCGCATACGCGCGCGAGCAGGTCGGGACGATCCTCACCCGGGCCGTGCAGCGCGGCGAACACGTACCGGACGCCGACACCGTTATGGACCATGTCGTGGCCCCGATGATGTACCGCGTCCTGTTCCGCCCGGGGCCACTCGACGCAGGGCACGCCCGCGACCTGGTCGCCACCGTCCTCTACCGGCTCATGCCCTTGCCGTGACGGCGGGACATCGAGCGGGCGACCACCACACCGAACTCGTCCTCAGTAGTACCCCTTCGCCCCGTCGAGCAGCTCCCGCACGATGTCCGCATGCCCGGCATGCCGTCCGGTCTCCTCGACGAGGTGGATGAGCATCCAGCGGAGATTGGCGCTGCCCGAGCGGTAGCCGGAATGGCGACCGACGTCGTCCAGGGAGGCTTGGGCCACGATCTCGTTGCTCCGGGCGCACTGGGCCTCGTAAGCCGCGAGCAACTGCTTCAGCGTGAGGCCGTCGGTGCGCCAGTTGCCGTCCTCGTTCGTCTCGTCAAAGGACGGGTTCTGCCTCTCGTCACCACCGAGGAACAGCACCTCCAGCCACGTGTGCTCGACCCACCGCATATGGCTGATGAGCCCGGCCATCGTCATCGCCGGCGAGGTCGGGATGACGGAGCGGTGCGCATCAGCCTCGCTCAGGCCCTCGCACTTCCAGCGCAGGATCTGCCGTTGGAGATCCAGCCAGCCCAGGAGCGCGGTGCGCTCGTCGGCCTGCAACGGGGGACGTTCAAGTTCAGGGGACACGCCTGCGGACGTTAGCGCGCTCGGTGCCGGATGTCGCCAGGTTTTCGGCTGCGTACGGCCAGGCACGCGGCCGGTCGGGGAACGGTGGTCGGAGGCCGGCCGGGCCGAGGCCCCCGTCAACGAGGCGAGAGGTGCAGAGGCGCAATGTCAGGGAACGAGGCGACCCCGTCAACCGCCTGCCCCCGGGGGCCCATGGGGCAGGACCCCAAAGCCGGAGCTGAGCCACTCCCGGGGCTTCGGCGGCCCGAAGCGGTCGTCGTCCTCGCGTCCGCCCGGGACGCACCCCCGGGGGTGGCCCCTCCGCACCGATCAGATCGGCAGAGCCCCGGCCTCGCTGACCTCGGCGTTCAGGTCGCACCAGGCGGTGGAAGTGCCACCGGACCGAGCCCGGTTGCCGAAGCGGACGTACAGGTAGCCGTTGGGTTGGTGACAGACGACGTACCCGGTGAAGGAACTGCCGTGGCATGTGATCGACGCGCCATGCCCCCTGCTGCCCCGCTGGTACTGCCAGGCGTCGCAGGAAAACGAGGACGCGGCAGTCTTGCCGGTGGCCGAAGCGGGTGCTGCCCCGACCACCGCACCCCCGCCTGCGAGGGCGAGAGCCATGCCGGCGGTCGCGACCCGATAGCGGATTCCCATGTGCCCTCCTGTCGAAAATCGTTCGATCATCGCGCAGGGCGACGCTACCCCCGGGCGCGCACACTCGGTAGTGCCGGAGCGGTGCCGGACGGGCTTTGGCCGGGAACCACTCGTTCCGCCGGCCGTGCCCAGCCATGCCACCGGCCGTCGGCCTGAGCACCCGAGCACTGAACAGCACAAGGTCCCGAGGACATGAGGGACCGCCGCAACTGCCTTGCCTCAGCGGGTGCTGCGCTGCGTGTTCAGGGAAGGAGCTGGCGTGCGAGGGAGTCGGTGGCCCACTCCTCCCAGCGGGTGGGGGTCCAGCCGCGCAGGGTGACGAGCAGGCCGTAGCTCTCGGGGCCGAGTACGGTCAGCGTGATGTCCGCTGCCGACTCGTTGTCGTTGCCATGCCGCAGGACTCCGCCTGTCTTTGTGACCAGGGCCTGAGCGAAGCGGAGCTGGACGGCGTGCCGCTGAGCGATGTTGGCGCGCCACAGGGCGGCGATCTCGGGGTCCGCTGTCGCGGCACCGCGTACGACGTCGAGGACCGGCGCGGCGCGGTCGAGGATGTGCCGGGCTCCGGCGGCCTGGAGGGCGAGCTGGGTGGTGGGGTCGGGCTCGTCGATGACCTGCCGGGCCCAGGGCCGGTCCAGGGTGGCAACCGGGTCAGCGTCACCGGCGACGGCCGTGTCCAGGAGCTCTTTCAGTAGCTCCCGCTTGTTGCCGAACGTGAAGTACACGGTCTGCACGGCGACTTCGGCGGTGCGGGCGATGTCCTCGACGGTTGTGCCCGTCCAGCCCTTCTCGGTGAAGAGCTGGGCGGCGGCGTCGAGCATCCGCTGCCTGGTGCGGCGGGCCTTCTCCGCGCGGGTCAGGGCTGCGGCCACCGGCTCTCCCTTGCCTCAGGACTTTGACTGCACATGACACTGCAGTGTATTTCACTGGAGTGTGACTACAGTGAAGTCGGGGCGGGTCCTGGTCGTCGGGGGCTACGGAGCCGTGGGAGCGACGGTGACGTCGACGCTCGCCGGCTGGTTCCCGCGGCGGGTCGTCGTGGGTGGGCGGGACGCGGCCAGGGCGTAGCGTCTGGGCGGCTTGCGGGTGGACGTCACCGATCCGGCTGCCTTTCGGAGGACGCTGGGAGAGCTGGGGGACGTGACGGCGGTCGTGATGTGCGTGGAGCCGCCCGGCGCCGGCGTCGCACGCGTCTGCTTCGAACGCGGTGTGCATCTGGTGGACATCGGCGCGACCCGGCACCTGCTGGACGAGGTGGCAGACCTTCACGAGGTGGCGGCCGGCGCCGGAGCCACCGGGGTGTTCAGCGTCGGAGCCGCCCCCGGCCTGACCAACCTCCTGGCTCGTCGCGCACATGAGGCCGTCGGGGGAGCCGAACGGATCGACCTCACGGTGCTGCTCGGCGCGGGTGAACGCCATGGCGCCGACGCGGTCCGCTGGACGGTCGAGCACCTCCCCGAACCGGCCGCGGCCGGCTCCCTCAGGACCGAGCTGCCCGGCTACGGCATGCGCACCGCGCACCCGTTCCCCTTCTCCGACCAGCACACCCTGCCCCGCACCCTCGGCGTCGAGCGGGTGACCACCCGCCTGTGCCTGGACTCCAGGCCGCTGACCGCGACCCTCTTCGCACTGCGGCAAGCCGCCCGCTGGCCGGCCGTTCGGCGGGCCCTGACCGCCGTCTTCCGCCGGATCCACGTGGGAGGCGACGGATTCGTCCTGCGAGCCGACGCCCACCGCGGCGACCGCCGCGTGGCGTACGTCCTCACGGGACAGGCGCAAAGCCGCATCACGGCACTGGTGGCCGCACATGTCACCCGGGAACTGCTCAGCGGCTCTCTGCCCGCCGGAGTCCACCACATCGAGCAACTGCCCACCCTGGCCCGCCTCCCGGAGTCGCTCGCAGAACACGGTCTCACCCTCCAGCGCCTCGACCGGCTGCCGAAGCAGTGACCGCCGCCCCGACTGGCCGGTGCCGACGGCAGTGACGAGGTTGACGATCGATCCGGGGGCTGATCACTGGCCGGTCTCGGGCTGCCCGGTGGCCGGCTCGTCGTCGGCGAGCTCGGTCAGGGCGAGGACGGCGGTGTGCTGTTCGGTGGTGAGGCCGAGTGGTTGTTCGCCGCGTTCTTCGGATTCGGTGTACTGGTGGCGTTGGCCCTCGGCCCAGGCGCGCAGCAGCCGGCGGGCTTCGTCGGGGGTGAGATCGAGGGCGGCGGCGGCCTGGTTCCAGGTGGCGCCGAGCTGCAGGGCGTCGCGGAGGTGGGCGCCCCGGCCGTAGTCCGTCTCGCGGCGGATGGCCTCGCGCAGCGCGAGCACCGCGAGGGCGTCATCGGCAGTGCCCTGCTCTTCTTGCCGGAATTCGGCTGGGAGCAGGCGGTTGGTCAGCCGGTCGGCGTGCTCCTGGTGCTTCTCGGCGAGCCATGTCAGCGGTGTGGCCAGCGGGACGTCGCTGGGGCGGCAGACCTGGAGTTCTTGCCAGTGCTTGTACGCGTCGGTGTTCATGTGCCCTCCTTGGCGCTCGCGAGGAGCCCGTGCTGATGGGGGGCCTGTACGGGCCCACCCCCATCAACACGGACGACGGGCCGGGGTCACGCCCGGAGGCCGGGAGGGGGTGGGCTCACGACCTTTGCAACAGAAATTCAGGCTGGTTCTGGTTCTGGTTCTGGTTGCGGTTCCGGTTGTTGTCGTGCAGGCATGGGTTTGAGTGCTGTCGGTTCCCAGTGTTTGGTGGTCCGCGCGTAGCTGTAGAGCACTGAGGTCATTGCCAGGATGAGGAGTGGTCCGAAAAACCACGGGTTCTCGGCCATGAGCACGGGCAGGTAGCGGTATGACGCCAGGAGCGCAGCGAAGACCGTTGTGCCGTATGCAACGAGCTGGATTGCCCTCCGGTCCCAGCCGCGTTCGTGTGAGCGCAGGGCCGCCTCGGTCGTGACCGCGAACACCACGCCGGCGATGAGATCCACGCCGTAGTGGTAGCCGAATCCGAGTGTTGCACCGAGTGTGGCGACGAGCCAGAAGGTGCCTGCGTATTGCAGGGCTCGTGGGCCTTTGCGGGTGTGGATGAAGATGGCAGTGGCCCAGGCTGTATGGAGGCTGGGCATGCAGTTGCGCGGGGTGATGTCGTCGTACAGCACCGGGTGCGGCGCACTGAGGGGTGGTGGTGTGTTCGGCCAGATGTTGGCGATGGCCCAGTGTTCGCCGCCGGTGCCGAAGGCGCCGGTGCCGTAGGCGAAGACGGGGCCGACGACGGGGAAGATCATGTAGATGGCCGGGCCGAGGAGGCCGATCACCAGGAAGGTGCGCACCAGGTGGTGGCGCGGGAAGCGGCGTTCGGCCGCCACATTGCGCAGCTGGTACAGCGCGACGGCGACCGCGGCGACTGCGAGCTGGATGTAGACGTAGTCGAGGATATGGGTGCCGACGGTGCCGGTGGCCCTGACGATCCGGCCTGCCAGCCATGAGGGGTTGCCCAGTGCGTGGTCGGCGGTCGCCACATACGCGTCGAGCACGTTCGGGCGGGTCTTGGAGGTGATGAGGAGCCAGGTGTCGCCGGTCTTGCGGCCGGCCACCAGCAGCAGGCCCAGTCCGACGCCCTTCAGCAGCAGGGTGCGTTCTTGGCCGGTGCGGCGTGTGAGGGCGATGACCGCACAGCCCAGCATGACCCACAGTGCGCCGTTGCCGAACATCATCTTCGCGTCGGCGGCCCACCGCACGAGGAAGAAGATGACGTCGATGCCGATTGCGGCGCCGGCGGCGATGAACCGTTGCCGCCAGGTGAGCACCACCATCATCAGCGCCATGCTGGCGTACAGCAGTGGCCCTGATTTGGGGGCGAAGATTACTTCTTTCGCCTGGTTGGTGACCGGGCCCGGCAGGCCGTAGTGACGTGCGGCGATTTCCAGCGTGATGAGGAACCCGAGGGTCACTGCAGCCGCGGTGGCCCACAGTATCGCCCGGGGCCGGAGCCCTGCGGCGAACGTCATTCTGCTGTTAATTCGCGAAAGTACCCGCGATGATATAGATATCAATTGTTTGGCCGATTTGCTGGATATTGGCTAAATGGGTTACTCATCGTGCTGGACGGCATGGTTTTCCGGTGCGGGACGGGCGATGAGGGCGATGCTTGTGAGGCCGAACATGCTATCGGAGCGGTTGTGGGGGAGTGTCGCCGGTCACGGGTGGCCGAAGGCCGCCTCGGTCCGGTGCCCGGTGGCCTGGTGCGCGCGGCGCAGCAACGAGCGGCGCGCACGAGGCGGAGGCGGCCCTTGCCAGGGGGCTCCTCCCCGGGCTGAGGGAACGCCGGGATGATGATGCGTGCGCCCTCGGTGGCGCCACCGGGATCCGGCCCCTGCGCCCTGCCGATGCCTTGGATGGCCGACGGATGCCGTACCGTCGCCACCCCGCATCAGCAGGAAGGGGGAAATTCCGGTGCGGGCTGACGCCCGGACGTGGCATCCTGCCCGGCATGCCGATCAACCGAAAGGGCCATGCCGCGTAGGCGCCCTGACCAGGTCCGCGCCGCGCGTGCACGCCGGCGCCGACCGTACGCCCCGTACAACAGCCCGTCCGTCGTCATCGACGGCCTGTCCGCGCGGACGCTGGCGGAGATCTCCCGCCTCGAACGCACCCGCGCCTATCTCCACCCGGGCGACGCCGGCCAGGCTGTGAGGCTGTGGAAGGACCACGTACGCCTTCCCCTGCGCGACCTCACACACCACGACGAGCACGCCTGCCTGTACGACTGCTGCGGCGATCCTCTTGAGGCCCGCATCCTCCTCGACATGATCATGCAGGCGCTCTCACGCCGCGGAGCACGCGAGCTGAGGGCACAGCTGCACCGGTTCGACGAGCTCTGGCACCGGCGCTCACCCCTGTCACCGCTCCTCGGTGACCTTTCCTTCCAGAGTCTGCGCAGGACCTTGAACCCGGGCCTGCCGGGATAAGACGATGATTGATGCGCCTCTCTCCCGGCGTTCTCACCTCTGCTCCGCCTTTCCCGGTCCCGTGCGGCACAGCGAACGCGGCTGCCGCAGCCCGCCGCGAGCCCTGACGGCGTCGACCACCGGCCCTGCGCCGCACACGCCCGCGGTGCAGCGGACCCCCGCACATCAGCTGGCCCCGGCCATACGGCGGCGCCGGCACACGGCTTGGCGCCGTCCCGCCGGGCATCGGCCCGCAATGCCATGGTGCAGACCGCCGCCGACCGGCTGCTGCTGCGGGGGCCGGCCGTCTCCTGCGCCATCATCGGGGGTCCGCGACGAGGAGCAGGTTCTCCGGGGGAATGTTCGGCGCCGCCGGGAGGATGCTCACGCTCGACCGGACAGACCGGAGATCAGATCCAGCGGCCCGATGCGAATCGACGGTGCCGCTGGACCAGCCCGGCGGCCCCAATACGAACCGGCCCGGCACGGCGCAGGCCAGTGGCGGCCCGCTTTCGCAGTCAGCCGCTGCCTCGGTCTTGACCGCGCTGCCCGGCCAGGAACAGCATCTGCGCGGTCCCCACGCACTTCTGCAACGGCCGGCGACCGGGGTTCTGAACGGCCGGCACCGGAGGGTGCCTGGGTAATCGGCAGAATGACCGATGCACCAAAAGGATCGTGGAACCTACGTTGACCGCATGCAGTCACCGAACACCCCCAGGCCCATCGAGCCTGGCGACACCTCTGACATCACCCGCATCCTGGCCCGCGCTTTCGCGGACGATCCGATGATGCTGTGGCTCTTCCCTGATGAAGAAGGGCGCGACGACCGTCTCGCCCAGTGGTTCGACATCATGCTCACGCACAAGTACGGCCCGCTGGGCCACTGTGAACGCACGACCGCGGCAGCGGCCTTCTGGACACCGCCCGGCATTGCCGAGCAGCACCCTGACGAGGCGACGCTGGCCCGTATCAGCGGGCTGCTGGGCGAGCACGCGGCCCGGCTGGGAGAAATGCTGGAACTGGTCGGCAAAGCAACTCCCCAGGAACCCCACTGGTACCTGGCGGTACTCGGCGCCGACTCGGCAGCCCAGGGCGCCGGCCACGGCGCTGCCCTGCTCCTTTCAGGTCTGGCCAGGGCGGATGCGGCTGGGCTGCCGGCATACCTCGAATCATCGAAGCAAGCGAACATCGGCTTCTACGAGCGCTTCGGCTTCACCGTGCGGGACGAGATCCACGTACCCGGAGGCGGCCCGACCCTCTGGTCAATGTGGCGGCAGGCACGCGCAAACACCCACTAGCAGGACCAAACCCGGCCATCGCCGCCCCCGCGATCTGCACCGCCCCGACCAGAACACCACCACCACCTCCGCCGCCATCGCCGACAGAAGCGGATGCCCGCACGAAGCGCCTGACGGGCCGTTCTCGCGCCGGTGGCCGGTGGCCGGTGGCCGGTGGCCGGTGGCCGGTGGCCGGTGGCCGGTGGCCGGTGGCCGGGGGCCCGGCCGACGATGTGCCGCGCCACCGCGGGACTCCTGCCGGCGGTGACGTCTGCGCTGTCCAGGACGCGGCCGTAGCCGCTGGGACCGTGGACGTCGAGCTCTCTCGGAGCGCGGCCGTCGCTGTCGCCGCCGGCCCGCCGCCCCCCACCCCGCATCCGGCACTCCTGCCACCAGGGCGGAGGCCGGGCGGCCGGACGAATGAGGTCCCAGGGCTGAGAATGCACCTATGGACAATCTGCTGCACCTCGACCGCACCCTCGACGAACTGGACCCGCCCCGCTGGACGGCTCCGGCTGCCGATGCGACCCACCTGGTCCGCACGGTGCACCAGTTGCGGTGCATACCGCTGCGAGAACTCAGACCGGCCGACCTGCGCACACTCATCTCGCAGCAGGTGGCCCTGCCGTACGTCCTTCCCCTCGCAGTGCGCCTGCTGACCGACGAACCACTGCTGGACGCGTACTTCTACGAGGGAGACCTGCTGCTCGCGGCCGTCGAAGCCCCTGCCTCCGCCTGGGTGGTGCTGCCGGACCTCCGCGAGCGGCTGCGCACGGTGGTCACGAGTCTGCCGGAGGCAGCGGTCGCCGGACTGCCAGGCGGCGCAGCCGAGGAACTGGCCCGCTTCGCCGGGCGCCCCGTCTGATCACCTTGCTGACCGGACGAAGAAGAAGCCGGTGAGGGATCCGCTCAACAACGCCCCGCCTGCCGGACCGGCGACGGCACCCAAGGCATCAGTTCATCAGTAGCAGCCGCGTGTTCGGTACCAGCTTCCGGTTCACACTCGTGCTCTGCACGAAGATCGTGAAGTCGTCGTTGTGGTCCGGCCTGACCCGGACTTCCACGTCCGGCAGCCCGAGCAGGGCCCGGGCCTCCGGCCCCGTATACACCCGGTCCGTCTTCTTCTCCAGCACCGCAATCTGCTTCCGCGCCTGGATCTTCTCCGACTTGCTGAGCTGATAGAACGCACAACCCGTACGGTAAGCATGCCCGCATTCGATGACCCAGTCCCGGATCGCCGCGTCACGAGCCACTGGAATCAGCTGGTACTCCGACGGATCCACCGGGGTGAGACCGGCTGCCTCGATGGTTTTCTTGTTGACCGCCTCTGCAGCCGTGGAGAACACTGCACGCGATCCCCGGATGCCCTGTGCACGCCCCGCCATGAATTTTTCGGTGGCCTGCCGGATCACCTGCCCGGCCTCCTCCAGGCCCTGCGTGCTCGTAGCATCCCAGACGGCGATGTTGTCCTTCGGGAAACCACACTGCATGGCCTCGCGCTTGCCCATCTGGTCCGGTACAAGAACCGCCAGCGTCCAGTTGTCCTCCTGCTCCGCGATCATCGTGGCCACAGCCTGCACCAGTTCACGCGGATTTCCGGCAGGGGCATCCACGCAGCGATGACTTGCGTTCTCCTGCCCGTCGGTCAGCACGAACGTCAGGAAGCTGTGATCGCCGTAGAGCTGAGCCGTCTGCGCCAGCTCCCGCTGCGACTTCAGCGTGGCCGCAAGCAGGGCCGTCATCCCACCGACCCGGTACAGCTGCTTCAAGGACGGCATCCGCAGCACGTCCTTGTCGTAAATGACGCACTCCACCTGGTCCGCGAAGACATACACCGTCACGCGGGTCTCCTGGTCCAGTTCCTCCGACCGGCGTGCCAGATAGGCAATCTGCTGGTCGGCGACTTCGATGACCTTCCGGCTCAGGCGTGACATGGACGAACTGGCATCCAGCACAAGAGCAACGTGATTGATGTAGTTCTGGCATACGGACATGACCGTTCCCCCTCTTTCCGACTCGGTGCTCCTACCGTCTCACCCACCACTGACAATCGACCCCGGCTCAGGACCGCATGAAGCGCCCGCCCGCCCAGGAGCCGTAGCCCGGACCAGCCCGGACGCCACCAGGAGGCCGCACGAGCCCCCGGGCACCGTCACAGCCCGAGGCATCTGCGTGCACCGCTGCACCCGGCAGATTCATCGGCGAGGCGGCCGTGACCTGCCCCCTCCCAAGCCCGGCTCCCGCAGCCCTCACAGCTGCTCCCGGCCGGACCTGCCCACACCCGCGGCATGCCCGCCATGTATGGGCGGCCGCAGGCTGTTGACCCCCGCACCCTGAACCCGGCCGTCAAGGGCAGCGAGCCCGAACGCTCTGAAGGCGGCGGACCCATGCCGCGAGCTCGGCGGGCCCGCTACCGGGGCATACGCAGGGCTGATGGGCGGCTGCTGGACGGCCTGCTGCTCGTCACTATCGGCTGGCCGGCTACGACAAGAGCGGTGAGCTCCAGGTGCCCATGGCGGAGAAGACCATGAAGCCGGGAACGGGTACCCCGATGATGGGCTGACGGCCTGCTTGTTCAGCCTCGTTCTGCCTGCGCGGGCAGCCGGTACGCGCCTGCCCGGGCGGACCGGCTGCGGGGTGTCACGGGCAGGGTGCCCCAGGGGGCAGATCGGCGATGAGGGTGTGCCACTCCTGGGTGGTGCTCAGGGCACAGATGCGGCCTGCGACGTCGTCCGGTGCGAGTTCCCACAGGCGACTGGTGCGGTCCAGGCTCGCCGTGGCGAGCGTACGACCGTCGGACAGGAAGGCGAGGGAGACGACGGTGTCGTCATGGCCCGTCAGGGTGGCGATGGTCCGGTGAGTGCCGGTGCTCCACAGGCGGACCGTACGGTCGGCGCTGCCGCTGGCCAAGGTGCGGCCGTCGGACGAGAATGCCAGGGCCTTGATGACTCCCGTGTGGCCTGTAAGGGTCTCGGTCCGGTGGTGGGTGGCGGTGTCCCACAGACGTATGTCCCCGTTGGATCCTGCGGTGGCCAGGAGTCGGCCGTCGGGGCTGAACGCCACCGCCCAGGTGGTGGCCGACTGTCCGGGAAAGACGGCGACCACATGGCGGGAGGCCATGTCCAGCAGCCTTACCGAGCCGTTGAGGCTGCCAGTGGCCAAGGTGCGGCCGTCCGGGCTGAAGGCAAGGGTGACCGTGTTGTCGGTGTCCCTGCTGAGCACGGCGTCCGGCCGAGGCGAGCGGGTGTCCCACAGACGTGTCGTACGGTCCGCGCCCGCCGTGGCCAAGTGACGGCCGTCGGAGCTGAAGGCCAGGGCGAGGACGGCACCTTCGTGGCCGGTGAGGGTGGCTTCCGCGCGCCGGGAGGCGACGTTCCACAGCCGTACGGTGCGGTCCGTGCTGGCGCTGGCGAGTGTCCGGCTGTCGGGGGTGAACGCCAGCCCGGTGATGGCCTCGGTGTGCCCCGTGAGAGTGGCCAGGAGCTGGCGTCCACTGGCGTCCCAGAGGCTTACCGTGCCGTCGGCGTCGCCGATGGCCAGTGTTCGGCGGTCGGGAGCGAACGCCACCTGCAAGGGTGTCTGGGAGGTGCCCAGAGCGGTCGTCATCCGGCGGTCAGCCACATCCCAGATGCCGGCGTCGGGCCCGGGACCGGAGGTGCGCTCGCCGACGCCGGGCTCGTATGGCTTCGCCGACACCGTGGCGAGTCGCTGGCCGTCGGGGCTGATGTCCAGCCCATTGAGGGGCTGGTCGCCGGCGAGGGTGGCGGTCGTCTCCCCGGTGGCGGTGTCCCACAGGCGTACGGTGCGGTCGTGGCCCGCAGTCGCCACAGTGCGGCCGTCGGGGAAGAACGCGGCGCGTGCCACTGTCCCGGTGTGGCCGGTGAGCGTGGCGAGCGGACGAGCGGTGGTGATGTCCCACAGGCGTGCGGTGTGGTCCACGCCGGCGGTGACCAGCGTCCGGCCGTCCGGTGAAAAGGCCGCGGACATCACCGCGTCGGTATGTCCTTCCAGCGTCGCTGACTCCTTCGAGGCGGCGGTGTCCCACAGTTTGACGGTGTGGTCGTTGCACGCGCTGGCCAGCGTCCGGTTGTCGGGGGAGAAGGCGAGGCCCATCACTTGCTGGGTGTGCCCGGTGAGTGCGGCCGTCTGCCGGTGTGTCGCCACGTCCCACAGCCTGATGGTGCGGTCGTGGCCGGCGGTGGCCACGGTGCGTCCGTCGGGGCTGAACGCCACGCTGAGGACGGCGCCCTGGTGGCCCAGGAGGGTGGCCAGCGTCTTGTGCGTCGCGACGTCCCACAGCTTGGCGCTGCGGTCGTGACTGACGGAGGCGAGCGTCCGTCCGTCGGGGGAGAACGCGAGCGCGTTGACGCTGTCGGTGTGTCCCCGGAAGGTGGCCAGGGCTTTGCCCGAGCCGGCCTCCCACAGCTTCACCGTGTGGTCGTCGCTTCCGGTGGCCAGGGTGCGCCCGTCGGGGGAGTAGGCGACGGTGTTGACGGTGGCCCGGTGGCCATTGAGGTCGTCGGATCGGTGACGGGCGTACGTGCTCAGCAGGCTGCTGCGGGCTTCGACGGTGGGTGCGTGACGGTAGGCCGTGAGCGCCGAGAGCATCGCGGCCTCGGGGGACTCCCGGGCGAGCAGCTCCGCTCTCGCAGCCGATTCCCGCGACAGGGCGAGACGATGGTTGTTCCGGGCGGACTGCCACTGCTGGAAGGCCACGGTGCCGGCGGTCAGGGCCAGCACGAGCAGCACGGCGAGGACCGACGCCAGCGTCCTCAGACGCGTCAGTCGGCGCTTCCTCGCCCGCCTCTTCACGTCGTCGTGACGGATGCTGGCGTCCAGGAACGCTCGTGCCGCGGTGCTGATCGTGGTGTGGCGCCCCGGAGCGGTCGCCCACTCCTTCGCGGCGGCCAGACGGGCGCCGCGGTAGAGCAGTCCGCCGTCACGGCCTTCCTCCTCCCATGCGGAGGCAGCCTCGGCCAGCCGCTGGTGGAGGTGAAGGCCGGCGCGGTCGTCGTCGACCCAGCGGCGCAGCCGGGGCCATGTGCACAGCAACACCTCGTGGGCCAGCTCCACCCGGTCGGCGTCGTGGGTGAGCAGTCTCGCACCGGTGAACACCTCAAGCACGGCGGCCGTGTCCTCAGCGCCGGCGTCCGCTTCCGGATCCAGGAGGTCCGCCCGTCGTGCGGGCCGACTCGTCACCCGCTCGCCGGCGACATTCACCAGCTGCAGGAGAACGCGGCGGGCAACCTCCTGACGAGGAGAGGCCAGGGAAAGGTAGGCACGTTCCGCCGTGGACGCCACGGCACCCGATATGCCCCCGGTCGACTGATAGCCGGCCACCGTCAGGGACGCCCCGTCGCGGTGCTGCCACGTACACAGCAAGGCATGGGACAGGAGCGGAAGGGCACCGGCACGCAGCGAACCACCGCGCCCCGGGGCGCCGGGCGTCAGTCCCGCGTCGCGCAGGAGGATCTCCACCAGCCCAGGTTCGACGGCCAGCCCGGCCCGCTGCGCCGGACCGGTGATGACATCGCGAAGCTGCCCCTCGTTCATCGGTGCCAGGGCCACGTGCCCTCGTTGCAGCGAGAGTGCCAGGCCGGGGAAGGCGAGGCAGCGGTGGTAGAAGTCCGCTCGTACTCCGAGCACGACCAGGGCGAGGGGTGCGACGTCGGCCGACAACGTCGACAGCGCGGTGACGAAGGCGGCTCGCTCCTCGTCATCCTGGCAAAGAGTGAAAGTCTCCTCGAACTGGTCGACCACGAGCACGAGCCCGATCTCGCCCCCGGAACCCCCGCCCGCCAGGGGATGCCCAGCGGTCAACACATCGCTCGCGCCGCCGTGGGCCGCGCCGCTGCCACCCTCGCAATCGTCCCCGTGCGGTAGGCGCAGCCCGGATCTCACCGCCTCCACGAATGACTCCGGGCTCTTCTCCCACGCGTCGGCCAGGACAGGCTGCGCAATGCCGCTCATGGCCGCCAGCTGAACCAGCAGCGTCCCCCAAGGGCGCTCGCCCGGGGTGAGGACCGCCGTCGGCCACGCAGACGAACCCCGCGCCGGCAGTGCACCTCGCGCGATCGCCGGAAGCAGCCCCGCCCGCAGCAGTGATGACTTGCCGGCCCCGGACGGAGCCACGACCATCAGTGGCCCTCTCTCACGCCCCGTGAGCCGTTCGGCCAGCCGTGCCACGAGATCGGCGACGCTTTCCTCTCGCCCGAAGAACCACTGCGCCTCGTCGGGGCCGAAGGAGGACAGCCCGCGGTACGGGCAGACACCGGTGTTCGGTGAATGGGGCCCGCGGGACGATTTGGCCTCCGTTGCCCGCGCGAGGCGTTCGAGTGCGCCGTCGGTGCCGAGTGCCTGGTCACATGCCTGGGCCAGCCCCAGGGTGAGCGGTTTCTCGCAGTTCTCGACCCGGCTCAGGTACCCCTTGCTGTAGAAGGCGAGCTGCGACAGCTGCAGGAGCGAGACTCCCCGTTCGCGCCGCAGTCGCCGCAGCTGCTCACCGGGTTGAGCCGGCTCGGCAGCCAGGACCCCATCGGCGTCACCGCAGGGCGTTGCCCCATTTATCACTGTCTCATGGCCTTTCCTGATAACCGGGGCGGTCGCGCATCTACTGCTGAGTGCACACCTGCTGACACTGGGTAGGAATCATCTCATCGGGTGTTGAAGACGGAGACCGAGGGGTGTATGCGCTTTCAGCCGCTTCGTGCTGTTGACGAAGCGTGAATCGTGGCCGTCGGCCGCGTCGGCCGCGGCCTGGACCTGCTGCAGCAGACGTTCCCGGGTGCCGTCGGCCGACCACAACCGAGGGCGCTCATAGACCGTCTTCCACGGCCCGAACCGCTCAAGACAGATCGCGCCGGTGCACCCGGGTCCGGACCCGGTGCAGAATCCCGTCGATCACCTGCCGGTGATCAGGCCACCGCCCGCACCGACCGTGACTCACCGGCAGGAACGGCCGCAACCGTTTCCACTCCGCGTCCGACAGATCACCGCGTTCTCCCCGCCCCGTACCGGGAAGAACGAGCAGATCAATCGACGCACGCGCGCAGGGCCGATCACGGGGTCGGCGTCGCGGTTCCCCGGGCCCGTGATGACGAGACCGTGCCGTAGGCCCGGAGGGTGTCGGCCGGGTCGCCGGGGCGGCCCCGCAGGGTGGCGTCCAGAAAGGCGAGGGTGGCCGCGGCGACGACGCGCGGGCTCTCGGTGCGGCCCAGGGTGCCGACGATCGAGGGCACCGGCGGCAGATAGAGCGGGCCGTCCATGAAGGTGAGGTGCCCGGCGCCGGGGACGGCGAGCCGGTAGCTCGTCGCGGTGCTGTGCTCCAGGGCCTCGGTGAGCCGGGGCAGGTAGCGCGGGTCGGTGCCGGCGGTGATCTCCTGGGTGAGCGCGAGCGTCGGCTGCTGCAGGGCGGGCGTGGTGGGGCCGTGGGGGTAGCCGTCCAGGTCGACGACGGCGTCGAACCGGCGGTCCTTCCTGGCTGCTTGCAGGGCGGCGGCTCCGCCCAGGGAGTGGCCGGTCACCGCGGCGCGGCCGGTGTCCAGGCGTCCGGTCAGCGGGTCGGCGCTCTCACCGCGGTCCAGTCGCTCCAGCTGGGTGAGGACGAAGCCGAGGTCGGCGGCCCGGACGGCGGTCCAGCCGGCGGCCAGCTCCTCGTCCCTGTCGCGGTCCCCGGTGGAGGCGGTGGTGGCGCGGATCGTGCGGCCGTCGGCGAGGACGACGACGGCGGAGTCGTACGGGTGGTCGAGGGCGGCGACCAGGTAGCCGTGGCTGGCCAGCTCCTCCGCCCAGGCGGTGTTCTGGGTTCGCACCCCGCCCGACCCCGGGGAGAAGAGGACGACCGGGAGCCGCTCTCCGTCGCCGGCCACCGGGGCGTCGACGACCGCGCGGCTGCGGGCCCTCGGGACGCCGTCGACCAGGAAACCGGGCAGGCCGACCCCGTCGGCGAGGGCCTCGGAGACGGTCCGCGCCTCGTCCTTGGTGCGACCCAGGTACTGGGCCCGGGGGACGCTTGCAGGGCTCTTCTGTGCCGGGTACCAGAGCTGGACCACGACCGTGCGCCGGTCGTCCGGATCGGCGGTGAAGCTCTCGGGGCGGAGCGGGTCGGTCCACTGCACCACCCGGGTGCCGATCGCGAAGTCGCCCGTCGGCTCGGGGAAGACGGGCACGGGGAAGGCCCAGGCGGCCACCGGGCCGGTGGCGATCAGGCCGGCGCAGGCCAGCGATCCCGGCAGGGCCAGCCACCAGCGGGCCCGCCGCGCCGGCCGGCCGGTACGGCGCCGCAGCAGGGGCGGGAGGGAGAACGCCGAGGCGACGGCGGCGCCGGCCAGGACCGGCAGCATCTGCCAGCGGATCCCCACGATGCCCAGCACGATCGCCGACGGCAGGAGGACCGCCCCGGCCGCGACGGTGCCGGGCCGGCGGGCGGCCGGGGGGAGCCAGCGCGCCACCAGCAGCGCGACGGCGCCCAGCAGGACGAGGACTTCCGGAAGGGACAGGAACAGCCCCGGGATGGTTTCGGTCACCCGGCCATGCTCGGCGCCGGGTCCGCGCCGCCGCATCGGCCCCGGGTCGCCGCCGACTGCGACCGGGGTCGCAACCGGTGCGGGCTGCGGTGCGACCGCAGTGGCAACCGGGCACCCCCGACCGGCGGCCGGCCTGCGACCGCGGGAGGTGGCGGCTCTCCTCCTGTGGTCGTACCCCGCCCCGGTGCGCTCCGACGCCGGGCTCATGTGCGGGGCGGACCCGCGGCCTAGGCTGCGGCTGTACGCGGTGGCGTCCCCGGCCGGGCCGCCACGACGACCGATCGGCAAAGAGGTGTGACGGTGCGCCACCGGGACCGGATACCGCCCCTGGTGTGGGACTCGGTGCTGCCGGCGCTGCTCCTGCTCAACGTCGTGACCACGTACCCGGCCCGGGAGCTGCCGGTGGCGGCGGCGCTCACCGCCGCCCTGGCGCTGCCCCTGGTGTGGCGGCGCCGGGCCCCGCTCGCGGTGTTCGCCGCCGTGGTGGCCGCGGCCTTCGTCCAGTGGCTGGTCGACGTCCAACTGCCCGCGGACATCGCCCTGCTGGTGGCCCTGTACACGGCGGCCGCGCACACGGGCCGGCGCGGCACGCTGCTCGCCGCCGCCGTCGTGGAGGGCGGGGCCGTGCTGGCCTGCCTGCGCTGGGCACCGGACGGCGCGTTCCTGACCCCGTTCGTCGCGCTCTCCGCGATGGTGGTCGCCGCCGCCGTCCTCGGGGTGAACGTACGGACCGGCCGGGCCTACCTCGCCGCCGTGCAGGAGCGGGCCGAACGACTGGCGCTGCACCAGGAGCAGCAGGCGCTGCTGGCCGTCGCCGAGGAGCGGGCCCGGATCACCCGCGAGATGCACGACATCGTCACCCACAACCTGTCCGTCATGGTCGCGCTCACCGACGCCGCCGTCTACGCGCAGCACAGGTCCCCGGACCGGGCCACCGCGGCGATGCTGCAGATCTCCGAGACGGGCCGGCAGGCCCTCACCGACATGCGGCGTTCGTTGGGCGTCCTGCGGGCGGACGAGCCGGACGCCGAGCGCCACCCGCTGCCCGGCATCGCCCAGTTGGAGGCGCTCGCCGACCAGCTGGCCGCCGCCGGGCTGCCGACCTGCCTGGAGGTCCGCGGCGGCCACGCCCATGTGCCGGCCATCGCACAACTCACCGTCTACCGCCTGGTGCAGGAAGCGTTGACCAACACCCTCAAGCACACCCCCGCCGGTACCCGCGCGACGGTCCTGGTCGAGTGCTCGTCCGGGAGCGTCGGCGTGGAGGTCACCGACAGCGGCCCCCGGCCGGCGCTTCCCGCCGCCGCGTCCGGCCACGGCATCCCCGGCATGCGCGAGCGCGCGGCCGCCTACGGGGGGACGCTGCGGGCCGGACCGCTTCCGGGCGGCGGCTGGGGCGTGCGGACCCGGCTCCTGCTCAACAGCGGCGGAACGGACGCCGCATGACGATCCGCATCGTGATCGCCGACGACGAGGCACTGCTCCGGATGGCCTTCGGCACGGTCCTGGAGGCCCAGCCCGACATGGCGCCGGTCGGCGAGGCCGCGGACGGCGCCCAGGCCGTCCGCCTCGCCCGGGAGCTGCGGCCCGACGTCGTACTGATGGACGTCCGGATGCCCGGGACGGACGGGATCGAGGCGACCCGGCAGGTCGTCGAGGTCTCCCCGGGGAGCAGGGTGCTGATCCTGACCACCTTCGACCTGGACGCGTACGCCTTCGCCGCGCTCGCCGCCGGGGCCTCGGGCTTCCTGCTGAAGAACACCCGGCCCGAGGAACTGCTCACCGCGATCCGCAACGTCGCGGCGGGCGACGCGGTGCTCTCCCCGCGGATCACCCGGCGCCTGCTGGAGGACTTCCGTCCGCACCTGGCCGACGGGGGCACCGCCGTCCGCGACGAGCGGCTGGACCGGCTCAGCGCCCGGGAGCGCGAGGTGCTCGTCGAGGTCGGTCGCGGCCTGTCCAACACCGAGATCGCGGCCGCCCTGTACCTCGCGGAGGCGACCGTGAAGTCCCATCTGGGGCGGATCCTGCTCAAGCTGGAACTCCGCGACCGGATCCAGGCCGTGGTCTTCGCCCACGACAACCGCCTGGTCCCCCCGGCCTGACGCCGGCTGAGGGCGGTGGCGCCGGTGGGGGAGGCACGACGCGCTTCAGCGCGCGACCTCCACAGCGATCGGGTTCATTCGCCCGTGGTGTCCTCGGCCTCCCAGCGCAGCAGGTCGCCTGGCTGGCACTTGAGCGCCTCGCAGAGCGCAGCGAGCGTTGCAAAGCGTACTGCCTTGGCACGGCCGTTCTTGAGTACTGCCAGGTTGGCGGGTGTGATCCCCACGCGTTCTGCGAGCTCGCCCACGGACATCTTCCGCCTGGCCAGCATCACGTCGATGTGGACGACGATCGGCATCAGATCACTTCGTCCAACTCGGCCTGCATCTGGGCCGCTTCCACGTCGCGGGCGACGGCCTGGGCGAGCAGCATCCGCAGCAGGAGCACGATGAGCGCGACTCCCAGGATGGCCACGCCGATCCCGCCCATGATGAGGGTGACGCCCGGGTCGTCCCGCTGGCCGGGCGCGTTGAGGGCCGTGACCGTGAACCACACGAGAGCAGCCGCAACGATCGCGCCGATGATGACGTCCACGTACCGGAAGGCGGCGTGGGAGAACACGGTTCCGCGTCGCACCATCGTTACCAGTCGCCATACACAGACCAGGGCGACCTGGGCCGTGCCGATGCCCAGGATGGTGATCACGCGCAGCGGGGTCAGCGGGAGCGAGCCGTCCTCCGGGTCGCTCCCGCTGACCAATGCCCACATCATCAATGCTTGTACGCACACGGTGCCGGTGAGTACGACCCCGAGCACGGCGCGCAGCGCGCGCACTGTCAGCTTTCCCATGACCCACCATTCCATCGACCTACGATGGGAATCTATCGAATATCGATAGGTGGAGCAAGGTCTGGGTCGGGGGACGGGCGGCGGTTTCGCACCATGGCGCCATGCGAAGGTGTTCGCTCTTGCGGGGCCGACCTCGCTCAGTCACAAGTCGGACGTCATCCGGCTGTGTCCTGCCCGGCCCCCTTTGTAGCGCTGGACTCCCGGTACTGGGGCCACGCAGCCTGCTCCCTGCGCAAGCAGGGATGGCCCCACCCGCACGGCCCCGCCGTACCACCCGGGTGACCCCCGCGGCTCTGACCGGAGTTCCGTGAATCCCCAGGTCGGCGACGGGAACGCAAGATCGTTTCTTCGGAGTGTTGTCCTCTGTGACGGTCGACGTGGTCAAGGATGTGCTGTTCGCCGGGCTGGGTGTGCGAGTGGAACGCGTCAGTCGGGCTCCGGACGGGCTCGCGGTGGAGGCGGTGTCCACGAGCCGGCCGAGCCGGTGCCCGGACTGCTGGCACCGTGCCAGCCGGGTGCACAGCTCATACCAGCGACGGCTCTCCGAACGACCAACGCGTCGTCGTGCGGCTGCGGGTCCGGAGGTACTTCTGCGACCGGAGGAACTGTTCGCGGAAGGCATTCGCCGAGCAGGTCGACGGCCTGACCGAGCGATACCGCCGCTCCAGCATCGGGCTGAAGGGGTGGCTGCGGACCATCGCGGCCGAACTCGGCGGCCGCGCCGACGAACGACTCTGCCAACGATTACGGCCGGCCGCAGGACGGACCCGGCTGCTGGACCTGCTGGAGGCACCACCGGTGCCGGATCGGGCTCCGCGAGTGCTGGGCGTCGACGAGTTCGCGTTCCGCAAAGGCCCCACCTACGGCACGATCCTGGTCGACGTCGAAGCCGGGCAGGTCGTGGACGTGCTGCCCGACCGCACCTCGGAGACGTTCGCTGCCCGGCTGCGAAAGCATCCCGGAGCCGAGATCATCTGCCGGGACCGGGCCACCGCCTACACCCGCGAGGTCAAGGAAGCCGCTCCTGGCGCCCTGGAGGTCGCCGGCAGGTGGCATCTGCCTCAGAATTTGCCGGCCGCGGTGGAGAAGACCTGTCGGGAAGGCACCGCCGAACCGATCCGCACAGACATCCCCAAGCTCCGCAAGATCACCTCATGGATCATGCGGCCCCACGAGAGACTCACCGAGAGCCAGGAGGAGCGGCTGCGTCAGGTCCGGCTCGCCTGCCCGGACATCGCCCGGGCCTGCGACCTCGCCCGCACCTTCGCCGACCTCGTCCGCCACCAGTGTCGACACTTCCTGGGGGAGTGGATCCACCAGGCCGAGCAGGACGCCCCGAAACCCATGAGCGGCTTCGCCGGCTTCCTCCGCCACGACCTCGACGCCGTCACCGCCGGCCTCACCGTGCCCTGGAGCTCAGGTGTGGTCGAAGGCCACGTCAACCGGGTGAAAACGCTCAAGAGAGCAATGTATGGCCGACCCTCTTTCCGGCTCCTCCGGACCCGGGTTCTCGTCCGGCCATGACTTTGAGGAGCTGGCCGTCGTCGAGCAAGCTGTGAGCATGGATGGAGCTGCTGGCGGGACAGTTCTCGCCTTGGTCGGCGTCCTTCTGGGGACGCTGGGCACTCTCGTTGGCCAGCATCTGGCGACGCGCTTCGAGGTTCAACGTGATCAGCAGCGTCGAGCGGACGCGCGGTATCACGAGCGCAAGGACGCCATCCTCGGATTTCTGGCTGCTGCACAGCGGGTCGAGCTGGTGCTGGACCGCAGGAATCTCGGACTGCCGACCACCGATGCCCCCGAAGACGAGCAATTGCACGACTTGTGGTTGGCGAAGAAGTCGGTCGAGCTGACCTGCTCGCACGAGACAGCGCAAAGCGCCCACAACTACACCGAGGCGCTGCACCAGTACATGCGCGACGCCGCTACGAACAGCCAGTCTCCCGCGAAGCGTGACAGTCGCTATGCCTTCATGGAGGCGGCGCGGAGCGAGCTCGACGGCGATCACCCATACCTCCAGCGCTGAGGTCCTACCGCGGCCTTCAACCAATCGCGGTCAGAGCCATAACCAAGATCCCCATCAACGGCCGAGGGCGGCGTCGAGGTTCAGCCTCCGAGGCGGTGTGCGAGGTGGAGCAGATCTGCCAGGTGCAGCACCCGCCCCTCGAATCCCGGGAGGGGAACATGGAGCGGCTGGGTCCAGCGGGCGGGGATCGCGTCCAGCCCGTAGTACGCCCCTGCGATGCATCCGGTCACCGCGGCGACGGTGTCTGTGTCACCGCCGAGGTCGATTGCCGCGCGTATCGCGTCTTCGAAGCCGGTGGTGGTACGCAGGGCCCAGACGGCGGAGCCCAGGCAGGGCCAGACGGCGCCGTTGAACTCGGTGGCTTGATCGGGGTGCCAGTCGGCGGCGAGGACTGTGGCGTAGCGCTCGTGGTGGTCGGGATGGACAAGAGCCAGGATGTCCGGGAGCGCGGCGAGGGGGTCGTTGTCCCCGAGCGTGATGCGGATGAGTTCGTGGAAGATCGCGGTGCCTTCCCAGGCCGCGCGGTCGCCGTGAGTAAGGGCAGCGATGCGGCGGGCCGCGTCCATGGTGGCTTCTTGGCCGGCGGGCGCGAAGTGGACCGCGGAGGTCGAGGCCCGCATCAAGGAGCCGTTTCCCGCTGCTCGCTGGTTGACCTGGAAATGGGTCGCGGCGGCGAGATCCCAGGGCATGCCGTTGGTCAGGACGTCTTCGGTCTGCAAGCCGATGTCCTTGGGCTCTGATGCCGCCCACCGCCGGAAGCGGGCGAAGATATCCGGCAGATCCAATTCGCCCCGCTCCAGCAGGGACTCCGCGACGAGGACGGCCATCTGCGTGTCGTCAGTGGCCTCGCCCGGGTCCCAGCCACCGCCTCCGCTCATCTCGCCACCGGCACCCGGCGTGGGAAAGCGCGCGGTGAAGGCCCCCTGGGGACCGAACTCGAAGGGGCCGCCCAGGGCATCACCCACCGCTGAGCCGACGACCGCGCCGGCGGCCCGCTGAATCCGCTTCATCAGCGCAGATTATCTGTGCGGGGCCGACGGCTGCGCGATGCGCTGTTCCTTCTTCGTCTCTCTCGCCTCCGGCAGCGTCCTCGACCTCAGCAACGCGGCCAACAAAGCGCTCGGCGACCAGCGCACTACACCAGGCACAAGGAACGGACAGCTGCAGCGCCCGGAAGGAACCAAGCCCAGTCTCAACACAGACGGTCAGCCGAATTAAGGCGCTCGCCCATCAGGTCCAGCGCGGCGCAGCCGGCGGGCTGGGTGAAGGCCGGGCTCGGCGTCGACGACGCGCTCCACCCCGGTTGTTACCGGCATTCCTCCACGGTCATCCAGTCTTGCTCGTCTGCGGCACTCGCGTATGCCAACCGCCTCCACCGAAGATGGTCGTACCCCTCGGCGTCACACCAGGGCGCGGCCATCATGCACAAGATGTTCCAGACCTACAGCGCACGGCGAGAGCGCTCGGGTTCCTCGTCCGGCAGCTGGTGGAGGACATTGTGGCGCAGTGACCCGGCCAGTGCGGTGAGCGCTGTGGCGAAGCCGCGGGCGGCACGAGGAGCGTCGCCGTCCGGCAGTCCGGGAATCAGCGGACGGACCCGGGCGGACAGGAATGTCTCCAGGGCGTCGACATCGGCGGCTGTGATCTGGTCGGCGTAACGCAGGACGGACCGGTCGGTCACGGTTACCGGGCTCCCTTCGAGAACGCGGGCATTGACGTGGAGTGGACTGTTCGAGTCCGCTTGCAATGGCCGGCGAATACGTTCAGCGGCACAGCTGGCGGTTTCCGCAGTGGCTACGGGGTACCGGGCCGGCACAAATGGCACACAGTAGTCTGCTTGAGCAGGGAATTGTGCCAGGAGCGGATTCGATCACGCTGCGCCGATGATGAACGCTGGACGGGTGTAGGTGCTTCAGATGGTTCTGCGCGGGCCGCCTGCCCTGTCCGAGGCCGCGCCGCCACCGGCGCGGCCGGGGACGTTCCCCTGGGGGAATCCGGTCGCTCGATGATGCCGATGAGCACCGCCCGATTCAGTCCCCCAAGCCGTCCGACCTGTGCATCGTTCGTCCAGGTGCCTCTTGGGCGAGTTCGCCACGGCCCATCTGCAGCTGGCCCCCGGCGGCCAGGTGCCTGTCGACGGGCTCGCGACGCGCTTGCTCCGGCGCGAGGCTGATGGGGGGAAGGAGCCGCCTGACGGTTTCGTCGCTGGAATTTGGGCGTGTTGCGAAAGTGGTGGTTGTTGTTGCTGTGAGTGTTGAGGTCGGCTGCTACCTTCCGGAGCCATGACTGACAGTGTGTATGTGGGCAATGCGGGCAGCGACGCGGCGCTGGACCGGGGGTGGCTGCTGGGGCATTTCAAGGACGCCTCCGACCCTCGGCACAGCGAGGCCGTGGAGATCAAATGGGGCGTCCACCCGCAGGGCGATGAGCGGGGGCAGTGGGTGACGGGCGAAGAGCGCACCGCGCTGCTGGTCCTCATCAGCGGGCGCTTCCGGGTGGAGCTGCCTGGACGCAGTGTTCTCCTGGCCCGGCAGGGGAATTACGTCGTGTGGGGCCGGGGCGTTGACCACTCCTGGTTCGCGGAGGAAGAGTCTGTGGTGCTGACGGTCCGCTGGCCTTCTGTCCCCGGCTACAAGGTGATCGATGAGGGCGGTGTCACCGCTGGTCACAGCCATTCCTTCGGCTCAGCGACCAGCACAGTGGCCTCGTAACAAACGGCCAACTCGGGGTGCCATGAACGAACGGCGCCTGACGAACCCCACGCCGCCCCTAGGGCTGCAGTGGACTCCCCACGCAGCTCTTCAAGCGGTCCGCAACCTCGACCCTCACTGACGGCCGGGGTGGTTCGCAGGCGAAACTCCGCCCTGTTGTTTCCGGCTTCGGAGGGCCGTTCTGCAGGCCGTGGTGTCCGCCGTCGCCAGGGCATGGGGAGGGGCCCGAGCAAGATCAATCTCACCGGTACCTCCTGCACCTCAACTACTCCCACGCGTACAGGCCCGGCGGCGCTCGCGCAGGGAGGAGACCTCCGGTCTCGCCCCGCTGGCCCGCACGTCCGGTCGCCTCCCCGCGGACGTCCGGTGGCAGCTGCGCTGTGCCGCGAGTGCTGACATCGCGCCGGAGGTGGTGGAAGTCGGCCGGTTTGATGCCGGGTGACCTTGTGGCCTTCCGTCGCGATCTCGCTTGCAGGTGCGGAGGGGTATTGGCGGCGGCCTCAAGATCGCATCCACTATTGGTTACACCGTACACACCGTGTACGGTGTAACCACATCGACGACCGGAGGATCCGATGTCTCAGCAGACTGTCGCGCACGCGTTCGCCGCATTGATGAACGGTCACGACCCCGATGCCGTGGACGGCTTCGTGGCCGAGGACTACGTCAACCACAACCCGTACGTCGAGGACGGCCGCGAGGCCAACCGGGCCTTCTGGGGCCGCTGGTTCGCCGCCTTCCCCGACACCCGTGTGACCCTCGAGGACGTCCTGGTCGACGGAGACCGTGTGGTCGGCAGGTTCACCTACCGTGCCACCCACCTCGGGTCGCTGCTCGGCGAAGAGCCCACCGGTCGGCCGGTGGAGATGCGGTCGCTGGACATCTGGCGGGTACGGGACGGCATGGCGGTCGAGCACTGGGACGAGCTCAACACCCTCGAGTTCTTCACCCAGCTGGGCCTGCTCGCACCGATGAACACGCCCGGCGCACCCGCCGGCGCGCCGAGCCGGGAAGAGGGCGACGCGTCATGACGCCCCCCGGGCAGGAGCCCGAGCCCTCCAAGTCCCGGCAGCGCCGGGAGCGGGAACGCGCCGAAACGCGGGCCGAGATCCTGCAAGCCGCTCGTGAGCTGGCCCGCACCGAGGGCTGGGAAGCGGTGAGCATGCGTCGCCTGGCCGACCGGATCGGCTACTCCGCCAACTACGCCTACCGCTACTTCAAGGGCCGGGACGACATCCTGCTGGCCTTCGTCAAGGACGGCTTCGTCCGGCTCGCCGGCGCCATGCGCTCCGGCGGCACGTCGGTCCAGGCCGCAGCGGCCGCCTACTTGGACTTCGCGCTCGACGAGCCGGACGTCTACCAGGTGATGTACGGCCTCGGCGGCGTCCACGTGCCCGCCGCCGACACCGTCACCGAGGGCAACGCGGTCGGCGCCGTGATCGCGGACGCCCTGGGGATCGCGGACCCCAACGACGACCGCATCGCCCGTATCTGGGCCACCGCGCACGGCCTCGCCGCTCTGCACGCCATCCGCAAACTCCCCGTCGACCGCGCCCACCTGCACCGGCTGCTGGCGGCAAGCGTCGACGACCTCCTCCGCACCCCGCAGCAACCAAGAGGAGACGCCCGATGACCACCGCTCTCGCCGTCCCCGCCCGCTGGACGGCGGACGACATCCCGGACCAGACCGGCCGCACCGTCATCGTGACCGGTGCCAACAGCGGCCTGGGCTACGTCACCGCGCGAGAACTCGCCCGCCGCGGCGCCCACGTCATCCTCACCGCACGCAACGCGGACAAAGGCAGAGCCGCGCTGGACAGGCTCCGCGGCGAACTCACCGAGCCCACCGTGGAGCTGCGCGCCCTGGACCTGACCGACCTGGACTCGGTCCACGCGTTCGCCGACGCCCTCGACACGCCCGTGGACGTACTCGTCAACAACGCGGGGATCATGATGCCGCCGCGCACGCTCACCAAGCAGGGGTTCGAGTCCCAGTTCGGCACCAACCACCTGGGGCACTTCGCACTGACCGGCCTGCTGCTGGAGCGGCTGCGGACCGGAAGCGACCCGCGCGTGGTGACGGTCACGTCGACCCTCCACAAGAACGGAGCCATCCACTACGACGACCTCGACGGCGAACGGTCCTACTCACCGCGCGGGTTCTACGCCCAGTCCAAGTACGCCAACGTGCTGTTCGGCCTCGAACTGGACCGGCGACTGCGTACGAGCGCCGTCCAGGTCCGCAGCGTCCTGGCCCACCCCGGCTACTCGGCCACGAACCTCCAGTCCTCCGGGCCGACCGGGCTGCTCAAGGCCATCCTCAAGGTCACCAACCGCCTCGTCGCCCAGGACGTCGAGACCGGCGCGCTCAACCAGCTCTACGCGGCGGCTTCCCCGCATGCCAGGGGCGGGCAGTTCATCGGACCCGACGGACGTAACGAGGCGAAGGGCCACCCCACCCTCGTACAGCCGGCCGAGTCCGCCACGGATCCCGAGGCCGCCCGCCGCCTGTGGGACCTGTCGGAGCAGCTCACAGGAGTCCGTTACGACTTCACCAACTGACCGACCGGCCCCGCACCACGCCGCCGCCCCCCGGCAGTACCGGGCGGTGGCCCCCCGGGGCCGCCTACGGTGAGTCGCGGTCACGGTGTCCGGGCCGGCCACCGTCGACGGCTTCGTCGGCGCCGCCGTGGACGCCGGCGCCACGATCCTGAATTCCGCCGGTGCTCTGCCGTGGGGCGGGTACGGCGGCACCTTCGCCGACCCGGACGGCTATCTCTGGAGTCTCGGCTGCAGCGCCCCGGGAACCGACCAGCCCTACGCCGAGTAGCCGCGGTCTTCTGCCTCACAGCCGTCCAGGACACGGCGATGGTCCGGTGTGGGACGCGGGAGCGGCGATCGGAGCCGGGCGGGCCGGATCCAAAGTGAGCCGGATCCGCGGCGAGCCGGCAGAACAACAGGAGAAAGATCATGAAGTTTTGGGCCCGCGTCGAGCCACTGGAGCCTATTGCGGGGCCTGGAAGTTCCGCCCGAGGTGGTAGCGGCGCTCGGCGGGGGCGCGCGGCCGCCAGTGACCATCACGGTCAACGGGCATTCCTGGAAGAGCAGGGTCGCCATCATGTGAGGCCGCCACCTGCTCGGCCTCAGCAACGCCAACCGGCGGGCCGTGGATGTCGCGATCGGCGAGGAGGTCGAGGTCGAGCTGGAGCTCGGCACTGAGCCGGGCGTCGTCGTCGAGCCTGCGGACTTCGCCCGAGCCCTGGGCGACGACCCCGTCGCCCGCGCCGCGTACGACAACCTTGCCTCTCGCGGAGGTCCACGAGGTATCCATCGAAGGCGCCTTCCCCGAACGTCTCCACCATGCATTGGTAGTCGCTGGGAAGGGGCGTGCCCACCTCTGCCTCGATCTGCGCCCAGTCGACGTCCGGCTGCTGTGGGGGAGAGGCCCAGGCGGTGATGGCGATAAGCCGCTCAACCCAGTCCTCGTCCCGGCCGGTCCCCCCTGGGCTCGGCAGCTGTACTCGTCGCGGTGCGGCCGCCAGCACGGGCCGGGCGACCCCTTGCGCGTCCCGCGCGGTCCCGGCGCCGATCCACTGACCTCCGTAGGCCCAGGCCTGGATCGTCTCGCCCCGGCCCCGAGGGCAGTGAGAAGAGCCGCGCCACGGGACTCGTCCACGGTCGGGTCCGTGGAGCCGTCCAGGACCAGGATCCGTCCTGCCCCGTATCGGTCGGCCAGCCTGTCCACGAGCATGTGCGGGTCGGTGTCCGGCGACAGGCGCAGGGATCCGCTCGGGGTGGCGATCTGTTCCAGCAGTTCGTTCAGCATCGATTGCGTGAGCTCCATGACGGACAGGAAAGCGCACTCCACTGACAAAGGGCGTTGAGCCCCTCGTCGATGGCAGTCGGTTCAGGTTCAGTGGCACAGGGCAGGGAAGGTACGGAGCCGATGACCCGGGGGGAGGCGTGTGTCCAGACTCCCGGGTGCGAACAGGGGCCGCCACACCCCCGTGGCGGCGGCCCCTTCCCGGTTCAGCGCAGCCGGGTTGCGGCGTAGGCCTCGATGGCGGCCCGCTGGTACGCGGCCAGGCCCGGCGCGATCGACTCGTACGCCGCGCGCCAGTGCTCGTTCTCCACGCAGGTACGCCCGATCGCGCAGTACTCCTCGGCGGTGGCTGCCCGGATCCGGGCCAGCGTCCGGTACTGGGTGTCAATCTCGGCCTGCACCTCATCGGCGCCGGCGGGCCTACCGGTGGCCAGCAGCTCGGCCAGCCGGATCATCTGCGCCGTGCGCTCGCGCTCGTCGGCCTCGATCTCGGCCTTGCTCAATGCCGAGGTGCGGCGTTCGGCGGCCCCGACCAGCTCCGGGAAGTCGCTCAGGACCTTCATGCACCGGGCGGGCCCGATGCCCTCGAACAGATTTTCCGGCCGGCTGATGCTGATCATGTCGGTGCCGTCCTTCCTGGACTGTTCCAGTTCGGTGATCGTGCGGGAGACGGTGCCGGCCAGGGCATCCAGCCGGTCGCGCTCGGCGAGCAGCCGACGGTGGTGGCCCCGCAGGGCCTCCAGCTCGTCGACCTGCGCGGCCAGGATCCGGCCGATTTCAGGCAGTCCCAGGCCCAGCTCCCGCAGCACGAGGACCTGCTGCAGCCGCAGCAGGTGGCGCTCCTCGTAGTAGCGGTGGCCGTTGGTGCCGATCCAGGCCGGCGGCAGCAGGCCGATCTCGTCGTAGTGCCGCAGTGTCCGGGCCGTCACACCCGACATCCGGGCGACCTCCGCTGTCGGCCAGGCCGTCGCCGCCCCCACGGATTGCTTCACAGGGCCGGAATCTCCGGCCCTGTTCAGAACGGTAGAGGCTTCCGCTGCGGCAGCTTCAAGCCGGACTCTCAGGCTTCCAGGTCGCGCCGATCGGCGACAGCGGTCAGTGATCACGATCGGCCGTGCTGGCAGAACCCGACGCTGCCGAAACTCGTGAGCGTTCTCGTCCGGTCCGGACGGCGTGGTGCCTCCCGAACCAGTGTCGAAGTGCTGACTTTTCGCGTGAACAGAATCAACTACCCCTGTAGGGGGGTGAGGGTGAGTGACCAGGCGGTGAGGCAGTCCACCTCGATCAGCCCGGGCCCGGGGATCTCGACCGTGCCCCTGTACGGTCCCAGGGACACGTACTCCAGCTGCTGTTTTCCGCCGTCGGAGGAGCGATGGTGGAGGTACGCGTAGCCACCTTTATGGACCTCGAACCTCGCTTTCACGGCCGGTCCGCGGTATTGCAGGACGTCGGGGTGCTTGCCGTGTGCCGCATCGCTGAGCTCGGCGCAGGTGGTGGACGGTCGGAATCCCAGCTTCCAGCGCAGGAGGCCGCCGCCCCCTCCTGAAGGGGCACGGAGCTTCACATGGGTGTACGCCTTGGGGACGACCGCGCGTACGCGCTGGCGGGAGTTGTTGAGGGTGCAGAGCATGTCCCCCTGCTGCAGCCGGTCAAGGGTGTCGACGAGTCCGTAAACGAAGTACGACGACAGGACGTTGCCCTGTAACTCCAGGATGGTCGCCGTGCCGTCGGGCGCGTGGCTGACCGGCACGCTGGCGCGACGCCAGCCTTGGTGCGGCAGGTTGATCTTGTCCATGGTGTCCAGTGTCGCAAGGCGGTGGGCGGTGCCGTCAGACAGCCCGGCCTCGCCTCAGTACTCGGCCTTCGGCGAGAAGGCTGGTTCGTTGGTCACCCTTGCTCGGTGCGGGCGCCGATCCGGTGCACGGTGTCACGTCGTGGTCCGGGAAGCGGGCGAACGCCTCCTTGCCCAGCAGCAGCCCCAGCAGACCGTCCACGTCGTTGTACCGTCCAGCTCCCGCAGCGCGCCAGCCGGGTGGTGACCGATCCCGGTGGGGAGCGTGCAGGTGTAGCGGTCCGCTGGAAGGACCAGGTGGTGCCGTGGGCCTCCAGGCGCTGGGCGCGGGCCGTGCTGACGTCGGATGCGGAGGGCTGGATCGCCACCGAGGTGGGCGGCTCGGACGGCGGCCCCGTCGAGCAGGGTGCCCACGCTCGCAGATGCCACCGCGCACATCGTGCGGCCCGCCGAGAGTCACTCTCGCCGGGTCCCTTCCTGCAGGCGCACGCGCGCCCGTACTCAGACTTCACCCGGGCACCGGAGGCCGCAGGCATCACGCACGCGAAGCGGAATGCGCGCGGAGCGTCAGCAGGAGCGACTGCTGATGTCCGTGCCCACCGCCGGGCAGCACCGCGAGACCGGGCCGGGCACAGGGGAGGCAAGCGAACTGCCGACCAGGTCGCCATGTCCAGTACAACGAGTAGCCGAGTTGCCACGTTCCGTTATCGCCTGGGCGTGGTCACGGCTATGCTCGCGGCGATGACGCAGTGACGTGCCGGTCTTTCCGGGGCGCCCGCCACGGTCAGCCTGCCCTTCCGGGGGGCTGGTTGGGGCGCGGCCCCCGGGAGCACCGGGTGGCCGCGCCCATGGTCAGCCCTCCGTCGAGAGGGTGACCGGTGGGCGATGCCCACCCCGGGAGAAAGGCGCAGCACGTGCGCCATCGAATGAAGAAGGACCGGTCTCGCCTACGGGCCCGGCTCTACCGGATCTACCGCTGGTCAGCGCCCATGCTGGGCGCCACCGCCATTGCGGCACTCCGGTGGTGGCTGGAGGCGAAATGACCCGGCTGTAGCCCCTCACCATAGGTACTGGTGAGGGACTGCATGCCGTAGTTCCTTCCAAGGAGCCCGCCAACCGTGCCCGCGGTTGGTGGGCTTCGCAACGCCCGTCGGCCGTGCCTGGATGGCCCGGCCTCGGCTGCCCGGCCTGGCGGACGCCGCTGATACCACGCCACTACGGTACCGGCTTTTGCCTCGATCAGCAGGAGAGGCTGGACGATGGCCAGGCGTCGGCTCGCCGATACGCCCGCCGGCGCCTGCCCGGTCTTCGATGGACAGGCAGCGTTCATCGATACCTCCCGGGCGGACCGGGAAGGAAGGCTGGTGATGGATCATGCAGCCACCTCATCACCCTGAAGAAGCCGGGAGCATGCGTACCGGTGCTCATGGTGGACGGGCCGGGATACTCAGACCCGGGCTGCGCCTCGGTCAGCTGCTGGCTGCAGCGTTGTCAGTGGCTCCCTCTAGATTTCCGTCTCATGAGTTCTTCCCTGAGCATCTACCTGCTCGACGTGACCGCTACGCGCGCCTTGGTCGGATCCCGCGACGATCAGCTGCTTGAGGTGATCCGCACCAATTTCGGGGACAGCCTGGCCCGCGACGACGACTACTTCAGCCACGCCATCAAGGAAGGCGCCCCTACGGCATACGAGGCACTGCGCGCCGTCGTCTACGGCGGCCCCTTCAGCGACGACCAGGACCACGCCTTCCAGTACGGCTACGCCTACGACCGGCTGTGCTCACTGACCGGCTCGTTCCTGGACAACTCCTGCTTCACACCGCACCGGGGCGACTGGCTGTCGGTGGTCGACCAGGGCCTGACCGCCCTGGGCATCACCGCCGTGTCCGTGGCGGCGCTCAGCCACGGCGGACTGCCCGACCCCCTGCCGTACACCTACACGCCGAGCTGCGGCCAGTGGACGCACGAGGCCATCACCCAGGCGCTGGAACAGTTCGAGGCCACCAAGCGGGCAGTCGACGAGTCGGGGCAGGCCCCGCCGCTGGAGCCCGAAGTCGTCGAGGCCGTCATGCAGTGCCTGGGCTGGATGCAGCACGCGAAGGCCCGGCCCGGCTTCGGCATCATCGGATTCCGCTCCTGAGACGCAGCCCCCGCACACGGGCCGGATGACGACCGCTGCATTCCCACACGTCCTTGCGCCCTGGAGCGGACTGCGTGACAACCCGGGACATGCGTTGAGGAGCAGGATGAACGGGGCGGCCAACAGCGCGTACTGGAGACGGGTCATCGCGAACGTGGTGCGGCCAAACGGCTGGGCAGCAGGGCGGCGATGATGCCCGTTGCGGCCAAGGTCGCCGTCACCGGCCGGCACCATCTGACGCTTCTGCCAACGCTTCGGTGCACCGGTCGCGGTTGTCGCAGAAGGTCGAGGCTGTCTCCATACCCGCCACCACCGGGATCGCCACCATGAAGACGTGCACGAGGAGGACGAGACCGATGATGGCCGGGCGTCGGCCCATCTGCCTGTACGCCGGCGCCCGCTCGGCCTCCGGCTCAGGACGAACGGCATCCGACATGCCTCCCGGCCGAGCCGCGAAGGGTGGGGGAGCGGGCGGTTGCGTCGGTGGACAGGGCAGGGACGACCTCTTTTAGTGCGGGGTGGAGGGCGGCGACGCTGCGGAGGATGGCGTTTCGGAAGAGGATCGTTGTTGGCGGCGTGTGTCGGCGTCACCGCCGAGGGCGCGACCGGTGCGGCTGGTGAAGAGTGGACCGCGGAGCCGGCTCGTTCTTGGAGGTGACACGAGAGAGCGGCTCGAACATGGCGTACCTGCTGATCGCCGCGCACTGCCGGTCGGCACGCGGGCATGTCCGAGAACATGCTCCGGTCGTATCTGCAAACCAGCAGCGGAACCCAGCGACCGGGCCCCAGCACGACAAGCGGTGCACTTGCCCTGGCTTTTGGGCGCCGTTCGCCCAGGAATCGGCCCGGAAGCGGACCGGCGCTTGCATGGGCACCACGGTGCGCGACAGGACGGACGGCTTCCTCGCCCAGAAGGTAAAGATCTCCTGCGCTGGTGCGATTCCCCGTCCGTCCTGTCCTTTTCTCCGAACGTGCTCACGGTCCTGTCGGCGCGTCGTAGGTATGAGCGTCCTCGTGCGCGGCGGCCACGGCTTGGGTCCGGCCCTCGGGTGGCTACCGGCAGATAGGTCTCATGTGACGTTGCAGGACCCGCTCTGCCAGCTCCGGCCGCTGCGGTCGCCCCAGGAACGGATGCACCGGTCGAACGAGAAAGACTTGGTGAAGCTCAGGACCGACACCGTCCCGGCCATGCCGAACTGCTCGACCCCGATGGCGTACTTGTTGTTCCACACTGTCCGGCCGATCGTGCGGTGGGACTTGGAGTCGTAGATCACCGTGCCGGCGCCGGTGTTCTGGGTGTACGCGTTCATGATGGCCATGCGCCACAGCGAACTGCCGCTGAGACACCACTTGCCGGTGTAGCCGTAGACGGCGAACTTCACGTCGCCCTTGACCGGGAACCAGATGGAGAGCGAGTCGGTGAACTGCTTGCTCCAGCACGTAGGCGCCTTCGCCCCCGTCCGCAAGGCCGAAGGGTCACCCCCCGACCTCACGTACTCGTCCACGCTGACGCGCTGCGCCCCCTGCGGTCCGGCGTGCGCGGCCGCCGCGGGCACCGCCGACAGGCCCGCCGCGGCAGCGACGGACACGAAGGACACCACCGCTGCCGTAGTGCGGGTGATTCTCATGAGACCCCCAGGTGCTTAGCGAACGGGCATGCGAACGAACGTTGCCGTGCAGCCGAGATGCTGAGGTCTCCGGGGCCCCCGGACAAGAGGAACCGCACCCGGCGCCCTGTCCGGGACTGTCCCGGACAGGCCCGGACAGGAAAGGCGCAGGCCCCGGGCACGGGCCGGAACCGGATCATGCCCCCGGGGCGGTTGCTCTCACGGCCGCGGGCGGCCGCTTGGATCCGGCCGCGAACCGCAAGCGGCTCGGCCGCTTCGGCGGCCGCCCGCCGGCCTTCGACGGCAAGGCATACAAGCAATGGAATGCCGTCGAGCGGTGCATCAACAAGCTCAAGCAGCGGCGCGGGCGTTTCGGGCTTGTGGATAACGTCAGTGCGAGGGGTCAGAGGCGCCGTGCGGGTGCTGCAACGTCCGTTCGCCCGTCGGCCCGGCTACGTCGAACGCGCCAGCTCCACATGGTGTGTCCCATGAGAGCCACGGCGACGACGCATGCTGCTACGCGAGTCACGTTCCAGGTGATCACGAAAACTGTACCCTGCGAGACCGTCTCTGTACTCAATCGCTGCGTGGCTTCGAAGAAGGCGATCAATGGAACCAGCAGACGGAACGGAAGGCCCCCGACTCCGGGCGTCCGCGCTATATTCCCCAGGAGTCCCACTGGCGCACCAAACACGAAAGCCGCTAATCCCCACACACGAACTTGCCCCTCAATGGAGGCGCCGGATTCCATTCCGGCCGGAATGGAAGTGGCGGGTTCCATTCCGGCCGGAATGGTGGGGTTCGCATCCTTGAACAGGTAGTACATGACCACGCCGATAGCCAACCCCGTAGAGGACAGCAACGCCGACTCGATTTTCGATCGACGAAAATACCCTACCAGGAACGCATAGCAGGCCCAGGGCCAACCGCTGGAAAAAACGATACTCAAGGCAACGCAAACGGGGTTATCCCATTTCCCGGCGGCGGGGCCCACTAGGCCAAGCAGTAAACCCACCCCGAGAGATACAGTGACCGGAACAATGCGAGCATGCGTAAGGCGCATGGTTTCCCTTCCCCGGTTCAACGGGTAAGTCCGAGCGGGAGGTGGCGCCACTCCGAGGATGCGCGGGCGGCCGATCACACTCTGAGTGGCGCACCAATCTACCGAACCCACCGGGGAGTTATCCCTTGAATCGGAGAGATCAGAACCTAATCGACGCTGTAGTAGGTAGAGCAGGTGTAGGCAAGGCCGGCAGTGAGGTGGGCGTTGGACGTCTCGTCGGCCGCGGCGTGATCACGTCGCGTGTTGCCTGCGATCTTCACTGTGGACGCGTGCCCCCTCGTCTTGTGCCAGTAATTCGAGTAGCAGTACTTGTTGAATACGCCGGGGCTGACTTCTGTCGTGTACCAGCCGTAACACCAGGTGCCGCCGCTGGACGGCTTGACGCATGCCTCCGACGGTCTGGCGGAGTTCGCCGAAGCGTCCGTTCGGAACGTCGCCACACCCCATTCAGAGGGATTGCCCAGCCCTGCGGGCGGCTGGGCACCGTCCCCGCGGTGGTGGACAGTAAAGGTGGCTCCGGAGGTGGCGGCGCCGGCAGTTGCGGGCGCGTCCGCGGTGGCCGGCGCCGCAATGCCTACAGCCGCAATGGCTGCGCCCGCGACGGCGAAAAGGATGGATCTACCGGTGAAGTTCACGTAATCCCCTCCCTTGAGTTCCATGCCTGAGAACGGGAGAGATTCTCTGTTGGCTCGTGCCTGCTTGTAAAGGGAATTGAAGCTGCTGGCTCAAACCCAGCCGATCCGTATGCCATCGTCTGGATACTTCTTCATCCGCCATCGCCCGCTTTAAGGCGATTAGTTCGCATAAGATCGCTCAACCCGGCGCCTCAGTCATCCATCGCCTTCAGTTCTGATCGGTGGCCGATATCCGACCTGCGTCCGTTTCAGTTGCGGCGGTGTCCGGATCTTGGCCGGGACGCGAAAGGGCCTTCTGGGCTGAAAAGACGAGGGATTGTCCAGGCTCTCTGTGGACCCCGTCCGCTCAGCCGGGCCGGCATCCACCTGGGAGTGCCATGGGCCTTCGCGGTCGACGACCGGAACCGCCTCACCGAGGCCGAGCGGGACGGCGCCCCGGCATCGTCTTCGGCATTCCCGCCGACGCAGTGACGGCACGCCTGGTCGGAGGCTGGTGGCCGTACAAGGACATCGCCACCATCGACGCCCCTCGCCCGTCTCGCCGCCCCGCTGCGCTTGGTGGTCACCGGCACCCCGCTCGACGAGAGATGCTGGCCGGGCCCGCAGTCGGCAAGAGGTAGTTGTGGCGCGCCTTCGCGGCCAGCGCATCACACCATGGACAAGACACGCGGAGAGGCCGGGTCCCCCCGGAGGAACGATGTCTCGCCCGGGCGTAGATGGACGGCTGAACCGAGAGGCTCGGCCGCCAGGTCGGCGCGGCTCCGCCGGCGGGCTGTTGAAGCCGAGTTCAGCCGTCGGCCCGGCTCACCCACCTGTCCGCCGGGATCTGCCCAGCCTCTGGCGGACGAGCGGCCTTCCTCGTTGCTCTTCGCCGGACCGGGGAGGAAGGCTGGTGGTGGGTCATGCTGCCACCTCACCATCCTGGAAGAGCCGGCAGACTCCTCGCCGGTGCTCCGGCGGTTCTTCGCGGGCTGTCCGCTCTGTCCGAGGCTGCGCCGCCGCGGACTCGTCGGAAGGGCACTGCGGGACACGCACCGGCCAGGCCACCTCGACCGAACCCAGCGAAAGGAACTGCCCCACATGAAGGTCCTCGGTTTCCCCACAGAAGCCTGGCCTGCAAGCCATGGCTCCGTGGGCAGCATCCGTGATGCCGTGGGGGATGCGCCCCGCCCCGACGAGCAGGAGATCGCGGCCTACCTTCGCGGCGGGCACGTGCTCTTCGCGTCCATGGGTGTGGTGGACGATGTGCTGGGATCGGGCGAAAGCATTGTCGGTGGCGGTTCCCTGTTCACCGACGGTGAGTGGGTGTGGCGAGGAGATCTCTCGTTCTACGTGACCACTTATCACCTGACTCTGCCGGACGAGTTCGTCGGCCGGGCCCGTGCAGCGGGCTTCCAGGTGCCCCCAGCCGGTCATGAGCGCCTCATGGAACTGACGGACGCGGTGCAGGCACTCCGGTCGACGAAGTAAGCGTGGCAGGTGCGATGCGGTGCCCCGAGGCGGCAGACGGCAGGCCGTGATCGCTGCTGTGACGGTTCAGGGGGATTTGGGATCCGAGTAGCGCCGTCCACCTCAAGGCCGTTGCCGCTCAAGCGGGGGAACCTGGAAGAAGTACGCCTCCGGTGACCGCACACGGGACCTCCTCGGCTGTCAGGGTCGCGTCTGCGATCCGCAGCTGGCAGACGGACTACTGAACGGAGTCGTGCCAGAAGGCGACGGTGGCCCGCGGATTCCAGGCTTCGGGGTGCTCGTGCCCCTGTTCCTGTTCCGGGGCAGGCAGTTATCCGGTGGCATGGCCGCGCAGCCGATGCACGGCCTGCTGTGCGGGCTCTTCTTCATGAAGATCGGCTTCGGCCACGGCATGGTCAGCGGCCCGCTCGCCGACCTGCCGCTGGCCCGTGTCCCGCACGAGAACGCCGGAGCCGCCTCCGGTCTGTTCAACACTGCCATCCACCTGGGCATCGCCCTCGGCACCGCGCTGACCGCCCTGGTGTTCGTCGCCACCGTCGGGGGGCTCGCCTGCCGCCGGACTCGACCGCGACGTGTTACTCACCGTGCTGTTGTGGGTCGGGAGCCTCCTTGCCCTGATGTGGGCCCTGATGTTCTGCTGCCAGGTCCTCGCTGTCTTCGGCGGCATCGGGGTCCCGGATGGGGAGCAGGCCCTGGCCGGGGCCGCGGGCGGCGATGTGGAACAGGTAGCGGCCCAGGAAATTGATGTGGCGGTCCTTGAGCGGGGAGAGGCGGGCGACGTCCTCCTCCTTGATCTCGTAGCCCTCGGCGCGGAACCGGCCCGGCGGCGTCCAGGTAGCGGGCGTTCCCACAGCACCACGGCATTGAGCACCCAGGCCGAGAGCGGCGAGCTGGTCCTCTTGGCCCTCGTATGCCTGGCGGATCTGGTTTCGGCCGCTGTGGCAGAGCGCGCGGTCGAGCCGGTGGCGGGACTCATGCACGGTGAGCTGCCGGTTCATCAGGTGCCGATAGTGTTCATCGACCGGTTCGACCGGTTCGACTGGTTCGACCGGTTCGAGCAGGTGCATCGTCTTGTCGATGCGCCCGTATTCGGCGAAAGCAGCCCCCAGGGGGTCGGGTGCCCTGCGCAGCCGAACATTCGCAGCAGGTCATAGGCCCTCACCTGGTGGTGGATGAACGACCCGGCCACGCGGAGCATGTCAGGCCAGGGCATGGCGATCTTCTTCAAGTTGACCTTGTTGGCAGGCCACGTCCTCCAGCGGCCCGTATCCGTCGGTCGGCTCCTCGTATCGGGCAGGTCGGGCCGCCAGAACCGCTGATCCGAGAGGTCGCGGAAGGGCGGGGCGAAGCGGAAGCCGGGCATTGTGACAGGCCGAACGCCATGGCGGAGTGCGAGGCGCTGTCGGTGGCCACCGTCTCCGGCTTCACCCCGCGTCGAGGTTCAGCAAGGTGTCCAGGGTGTAGAAGCTGTCGCGTGGGGACCATCGTGGCGATTCCCGCGACCTGGTTGTTGATGGCGTTGAGCCAGGTCACGCCGCGTTTCTAGCCAGCTGCGGCAGCATCGCCAACCGCTCCCGTTCCGGGGCCCGCCGCGCGGACTGATCAGTCTGTTCGCCATCAGCAGCGTGAACGTTCATCTGCCCGGGATCGGGTGCGGCCTGGCCGGCGGCACATGGGACCACGTCGAACCGCTCCTCACCACTCACCTCGCCGCGCCCGGGATCACCACCACCGTCCACGACGTTCCGGTACTCAGGTCTGCGCTCCCGGCGATCTGAGTACGGAGACGGATATGGGGCGGCAGACCGGATTCGTAGTGTCGTTCGTATGGAGAACACCAGCACCGCTGCCGCTTCCGTCGCACCCGCACCGGGCCACCGCCCCGGCCATCGGCGCCGGCGTACGGCCGCCGACTGGACCGGGCTGGCCGTCCTCGCGGTGGTCGTGCTGGTCGCCGGCGCCTTCGTAGGGATATTGGGGCCGCTGTTCGCCATCGCCTGCGACTCGTGCCAGGACGGCATCCGGGGCCCGCTGCGCTTCGGCGACGAACTGATGGCCGTCGCGACGAACGCGGTGCCGCTCGCCACGCTGGCAACGGTGGTCGGCATCTTCCACCCCCGAGGCGGCGCCCGGGTGAGCGGCATCGGGCTGGGGGTGCTGACGTTGCTGCTGGTCCTGATGCTGGGTCTCGGCCGGTTCACGATCTGACACGGGCCGGCCCGGCCGGGGCGGATAGCCTCCCGGCATGGGACTGGACAGGACACAGGGGGAGCAGCGGGTCGTCGGGGAGCACGCCGTGGACGCACGGCTGGCCCGCATAGCGGCCAAGCTCGCGAAGGGTCCCCGGCGGCCGGACCGGGGAAGTCCGACGGTCGAGGACACCGCGTGGCCCCCGAGCTTCGCTCCACGCCCCCCGCTGGCACTCGCCGAGGTCGAGGCGTTCGAGGAGAGGCACCAGGTGTCCCTGCCCGGTCCTTACCGCCGGTTCATCACCGAGATCGGCGACGGCGGGCCGGGCCCGTCCCAGGGGCTCCTGCCCCTGTCCGAATGGGACCTCGGCATCCTCGAGGTGGAACCAGACATCCTTCAGCGGCCCTCCTCGATGGGCCCTGACCGTGAATACGGCCGGAACTGGTGGAGCGAGTATTGCGACAACGACGAAGACCTCGACCGGGGCGTCATCACCGTGGTGAGCCGCGGGGGTGCGGACTACACCTTCCTGATCATCAGTGGTCCCGCCCGTGGCCGCCTCGCCTACGTCAATACCGATGGACACGTGCCGCCTTACGTGACCGAGGATGCCGACTTCCTGTCGTGGTACGAGCGCTGGCTGGACGAGATGGCGGCCGGCTACACGCTCACATGTTTCGGTGAGAACATTCCCGGCAACCAGGAGGACCTCCTTTCCCTCCTCGGGTCCGACCAGCCCGCCGCCCGCCGGGCACGCGCGGCCTGGTCGTTGATGTCCCTGCCCCGCTTCGATCCCGAGGGCACGCCCGCACTGCTCACCTCACTGCGCAGCGATCCCTCGCCCGCCGTCAGAAGCCGGATCTGGCAGACGGCCGGAGCTCTCGGCCTCGAGGTCGTCCTGCCGCTGGGCGCGGACGCCCTGCTGGACACCGACCCGGATGTGCGGGGCGCGGCACTCTGCGCCCTGGATCAGCTCTCGCCCCCCGATCTGGTCGGCCTTGTCCGTCCTTTGCTGAACGACCTCGATTCCGAGGTCCGATGGGCCGCGTACCGCATCGTGGTCAGGTCGGGTGCGTTGCGCATCGGCGATCTGAGGACCTCGCTCGGCAGCGATGACGCGAGGGTGAGAAGAGACGCGGCCTATCGCCTCAAGCATCTCGGGGATCCGGGCCGTGGAGAGCTGCTGCGGGCCGCCCTCACCGATCAGGACGCAGAGGTGCGGAGGTACGCCGTCCAGTCGGTCCGCGCACTGGAAGCCGTAAGTCTTCTGCCCGTGCTGAAGCGCATGCTCCGCACAGAGGTGGACAAATGGGTCCTGGCCAATCTGCGCTGTACGGTGCCCGAGCTCGAAGCGGCTGAGGGATGAAGGCATGACGGTGCGTCCCCGCCCGGCGGGGGCGGGCCGACAGGCAAGCCGCCACCGACGTCGAATCATGCTGGACGGCGAAGCAGTCCCGTCAATCGGGGCGGCCGGCCCGGGTGGCGGCGGCGTGACGCAGCGCCTGCCCGAGCTCGTCACCGATGCCGGTGGCGCAGTCGGGCCCGAGGTGTGTCGGGTGGGGAAGGACCTGGCTACGCCGTAGGTCTCGGTCTCGGTCAGCATGCCGTGGCCGATGCGCGAGATGATGTCCGGTGCCGGATCCCACGCCTCGCGCACTCGGGCCGTGACGTGCCGGATCAGCCCCTCGTTCCGCGTGCTTTCGTTCGGCCGCGAACACTTCATGATGCAGGGCCACCACCTCGACAAGCGCCCGGGCCGCCGGCGTGACGGCCCGGTCTTCGTCACCAGCCCCGGCGACCCCCTGGTCCCGGCCTACACCGCTCCGGACTTTGAGGACGTGCCCGCCCTGACGGGGGAGCTGATCGACTGGCTCAACACCGGCGACCTCGACGCCCCGGTCCACGTACGGGCCTCCACGGCGCACCTGAACCTGGTGAACATCCACCCGTGGAGGGACGGCAACGGGCTCATGTCCCGTGCCGTCTCCACTCTCATCTCCGCCCGGGAGTCTGAGAGCCTGCTGCCGCCGGAGTTCTCCTCCATCGAAGAATGGCTCGGCCGTGCCCAGATCACCTACGCCTACTACCGCGTCCTGCAACAGGTCGGCGGCCCCACCTGGACCCCCGAACGCGACACCCACCCGTGGATCCGCTTCTGCCTCGAAGCCCACCACCGCCAGGCCCCGCAGGCCCAACGCCGCACCGACCTACTCTCCCGCGCCTGGATCCACCTCGGCGAAGCCGCCGAGCGCGACGGACTCGACGAGCGCGTGGTCTACGCACTGCTGCCGGCCATCTGGGGCTCGAAGGTGCGCCGCACGGTCTACCAGGCCGACGCCGACCTGTCCGAGCAGCAGGCCATCCGCGACATCCGCGAACTCATCCGCCTCGGCTGGCTCGAAGCACAGGGCCAGGCCCGCTCCCGCTACTACGCCCCAGGCCCTCGCATGGCGAGCGCGCAGGACCAGATTCGGCAGGCCGCCGAGCCGTACGCGGACCCTTACGCGCCCCACCCCTGACCAGGCACAACCACGCGGACGGCTCCCAGTGCTACTTTTCGCACAGTACTTGGCAGCCCCTCCCCTGCACCACTTTGCGACTACTCTATGCGTGGGTGCATATGCGCCACGTAATCGGGAGCTGGCATGAGCGAAGTGGTCTTCTTTTCCGACGCCAACCACAAGGGCAAGAGCGCCGCACTCGGTCCTGGCCGCCACGTCCTCGATGAGAGCTTCAACGACACCATCTCTTCCGTGCGCGTCCCGAAGGGGTGGACCGTCACGCTGTTCGACGGCCGCAACTTCGACGGGGAAAGCCTCGCACTCAAAAGCGACGCACTGAGCCTCGGCAGTGGGATCAACGACCGCACTTCATCCCTCATCATCGTTGACGGCAACAGCAACGCCGTCGGGGACGACAGCAACGGGACCTCCCCCACGACCCAGCAGCAGGCAGTGGGTAATGGCGCCTCGAACCAGTCCAACACGGCGCAGGTCAACGGCAGCGCATTCTCTGACATCGACCAGTCCAACGCGAATGTGGCCGTCAACTTCTCGGAGCTGTGGTGACACTGCCTCACCAGCCTGAGTAGAACGCCGCGAACACGATCGCCACCAGGACGACCCCCATGACGATGACGAGGGCTATCACCGCGTCCCCCCGCGCCGGGCGGTGACTAGGGTGTGCCAGCGGTCGCGGGTGGCCTCCTCGCCGTTCAGCCACCGTGCAGGTGGGCCCGGTCTGGCGGGGAGCGGGCGGGCGGCCATGAAGTGGGCGATGGCGGTGTAGTAGGAGTAGTCGCCGCCCTGCGTGACGTCTTCGAGCCGGGAGAGCGCGGTGTCCAAGGCGGCGCTGGCATCGCGGACGGCGTGGTGGAAGGCGAGTGCGAGGTCGAGCTCGTCGTCGGCGCGTTGGGGGTCGGTGAAGGCGGTGACGAAGGCGAGCTGGGCCTGGGCGGTGGCGCGCTCACCGGCGATGCCGTGCTGCTCGGCCTCGGCGCGGGCGGTCTCGTAGGCGGCGGTGGCGCGGTCCATGGCTCCTTGGGTCCACCAGATGTCGCCGAGGGCGCGGTGGTGCCGGCCTTCCCAGCCGAGCGTACGGGCCGTCTCCAGGGCGGTGGGGAAGTCCCCGGCGAGGCGGGCGAGGTGGGCCAGGCCGCGGCGGGCGGCCGGGGCGAGACGGCCGCCCGCCGGCGGCGACGCGCTGCATCCCCGCACGGGACGCGTCGCTGCGCCCGAGATCGCGCTGGGCCCTGGCGAGACAGTAGGTCGCCATCTCGGTCAGGTCGGCGGGGAGCAGGCCGGTGTCGATGACCGCGGTGAGGCGGTCGGCCGTGCGTGTGCGGTGTTCGTGCTGGCGGCGGGCGAGGGCGGACAGCAGCTCGACCAGGGCATCGGCAACCGGGTGTATCCCGCTGGCGTCGGCTTGTCGGGAGCCGGCGGAGCGAGGGGCTCCCACACGGAGTCGCCGACGTAGGCCCAGGCGGCCTCGGCGAGCCAGCCCAGGCTCAGGCGGTGGTCACGGGCAAGGCGCAGGCCCTGGCGCAGGCAGCCGATCAGCAGGATGTGGCTGGGGGCGAGCGTGCCGGTCCACTGGTCGCCGAGCGCGGCGAGGGCGCGCTCGGCGGCCTGGCGCCAGTCGTCGGCCGTCCAGCGGTCGTCGGTGTGGTCGGCTGCGGTGCGGATGGTGGAGCGGATGGCGCCGTGGAGGGAGAAGGGTCACAGGCCGTACGGGTTCTCGTCGACGAAGGGCCGTTCGGTCAGCCGTTGGGCGACCGCCTGGTGGGGCAGGCCGGCGGCCCGGGTGGCCAGGGTCAGGTCGAAGGCATCGAGGAGCGCGACGGAGCGCAGGACGTGGCGTTCGTCGGCGGTCAGGTCGGACAGGGTGCGGGCGATCAGGGCAGGGAAGGCGCGGTCGAAGTGTCGGCGGTGGGGGTGCGGCCGGTGCGCCGGAGTTCGAGGAAGCGTGCGATGGCCAGGTCCAGGTGCAGGGGCAGGCCGTGGGAGCGGGCGGTGATCACGGCCCGGATGTCCGGGATGATCAGGGGCTGGCTGTCGCGGGAGAGCCGGCGGGCGAGGGTAGTCGTCGCAGTCCTCGGGGGCGAAGTCGCCGACAGGATCTGCCGACCTCCGACCGTCGGGGTGGGTGCGGGCGGGGTGTCGCGGCGGCCAGGCCGGGCCATGCCTGGGGGCCGGTGAAGTCGAGCTGGCCCTGCAGGGCCTCGTCGGCCCACTGCAGCCGGGCGCGCCCACTGATGATGAACAGGGCGTTCGGCATCGGCCACACCACCCGCTGGAGGAGGCGCTCGAAATCGCGATGGGTGCGGTCGCCGATGTCCTCGAAGGTGTCGAAGAGGATCACGGGCACGACGCGCTTCTTGGCGGGCACCTGGGCGAGTTCCCCGTGCACGAGATCCTGGGCGGCATCGAGCAGTCAGTCCATGACTTCACCAATGCCGAAGCCGTGCTCGCCTAAGCCGAGCAGCGGCGTGACCGAACGCGGCAAAGCGTGCTGGAGCAGGTGGAGCGGTTGCGGAACGAAGTGGATGCCGTCCATTCTCCGGAGTTGATCGAGGTGCTCAGGCATCTCGCGGAAATGGCGGGTGGAAAGCCTGCGGTCCCGCATCGTTGCTGAGGCCCGGGTACCGGCGCGCGCCATGGACTGGCGCGCTGTGACCGAGCTGGTGCTGGCCTTCCCGCCGCTGACCCAGAGGGCGAGCCGCGGCAGCACTACAGACCAGCAGGAAGGTGTCTGGCGGGGCTGGGAGAACGCGCGGGTGATTCGCAACCGCCTGATCGCGGCCGCCCCTGTCGGCGACGACGTCATGGGTGTTGCTGTCGGCGAGGCCCAGCTGCTGGTGGACACTGCGCTGCGGGTCGCCGACTGGGACACAGCCCGCACCCGCGACATCGTCGCCCCGATCACCCGGGAGCCGGCGCTCGTCCTGCTCACCAGGCTGAACCGCGAGGTCCGCGCCACCGCTCAGGCCGCCCGGGAGCGCGTAGATGCCGCATACCCGGAGGACTACGAGCTGACCGAGGACGAAGAAGCCGAGGTGTGGCGCGACACCGGCCGGTGAGAACCCCACCGGCCGGGTCGGGCAGTGCCAGGACGGCTCGCCGGACGCTCGCTCGGAGCATCGGCGGATGACGTCCGGCAGCTGGCGGGGCGGCTGGGCCTCAGCGGGTCGAAGTGGGGCTTCGGGAGGTTGGCTCGAGATTCTTTCGAAGGACCGCGACGGGACCGCCTCGGTGTCAACTACCTTTGTTTTCCCGGCAGATCTGCTTGCCTGGGGCCAGGGGGAAGCGCATGGCAAGGTCATTGAGGTGGCTGGTCACGGGTCTGGTCATCGCGTGCGCGGCAGGATGGGCACTCGTACAGCTGTTGCGGGGCGGACAGGACGCAAGCAGCACCTCCTCCATCGTATCGATGGTGTTCGCGGCTGTAGGTCTCGCTGTCGCGCTGGCCGGTTGGGAGGCTGCGCGCAAGGCTCTCCCGCAGCCGGAAGACGCGCTGAAGTTTGCTCAGAGCGCTGCCGAAACTTTGGCGAAGAAGGTTCTGGCAGCCGAAATGAAACAGTTTCGCGCCCTAGTAGGCAAGGACGAGGAACAGCTCACTCTCACCTTCACCCGGCGCCCTCGTGACGAGCTCCCCGGCAGAGGCCCGGAGCGTGGACAGGTCGAGGGGAGCGGCCCTTCGGCAGACGCCGGCCTGCCCGGCATCGCCGCATATTACCGGGCCTGCTCGAAGCCACGCCTTGTCGTCACAGGCGCCCCTGGCGCGGGGAAGACGGTGCTGTCAGTGGCGTTGGTGCGCGATCTCATCAACCAGCGTACGCCGGACGACCCCGTGCCCGTACGGGTGCCACTGGCAGAATGGGACATGAGGGTTCCGTTCGAGGAGCTCCTGATCGGTCATGTGATCAGGGCCGGTACCACCGAGGAGCGGGCACGATGGATGGTGGGTAACGGGCTCGTGCTGCCCATCCTGGACGGCTTAGACGAGATGGACCCTGGCCTCACCGACGCGAACGGCGATCCGGTGTACGGGCCGGACGGGCAACAACTGCCGGACCCCCGAGCCCCGCGCGCCCTGGCCGCATTGAAGGTGCTCAGCAACCACGGGGGCAAGGTCTCGGAGTTTCCGTTGGTCCTGATGTGCCGCACGGCTCACTATGACGCCCTGCCACGGCTGGAACGTCTGCAGCACGCGGTCGGCGTCGACATCGGCCCTCTGAGCCACGAGCATGTTGCGGCGCATCTGACGACGGCGTTCGAGGATGAGGAGCGCTGGCAGATGTTCGCCCATGGCCTGCCCGCGTCCGAGGTGCTGCGGGAGACCCTGGCGACGCCGTGGTGGCTATTCCTCGTCAAGGCCGTTTACCACCGGCGCGGTGACCCGTCGGAACTCTTCGCCCACTCCACGGTGCGAGCGCTCAAGGACCACCTGCTCTCCCTGTTCATCCCAGCCGTCGTGGACCTTCGCCCGCCGCGCTACGACGCCGAGCGGGTCCAGGACTGGCTCGCAGTGATCGCACACCACCTGCACAGCGGCCCCGCTGCCGGGGAACGCGTCGACATCCACCGCCCACGGTTGTGGCCGATCGCAGGAGTCGACCGCGTGCGCTACGCGGACGCTGTGGTGGCCGCCCTCAGTTTCCTCGGGCTCGTGCTGCCTTTGGTGCTCGTCAGGGACAGGCCGGAGTCCTGGCTGCTCGCCGCCGCCGGGCTTGGTGCCGTGCTGGTAGCGAGGGACGTCGCCGCGCAGGGGGGTGACTTCCCGATGTGCGTACCTTGGGGGCGGATCTTCTCGGGGGCGACACTGCGCCTTGTCATCGACACGGTGCCGGCGGGGCTCGTACTCGGCGGGCTAGGCGGGCTGATCGCCCTCCCCGTCGCGTGGCTCACCGACGTGCTGGGCTTCGCCTCGGTCGTCTCGTTTCTGCCCGCTCTCGCCGTGTTCTGGTCGGTCCTTATGGGCGTGGCGATCGTGCGAGGAACGGCCGTCACCCACACCTTCACCGGCACATACCCGCCTGATGTCAATGCGGCCGTGAGATGGCGCTACGTAGTGAGGGGCGATCTCCTCTTCGGGTGCGCCGTGTTCGTCATTGCCGGGCTCTCCATGACAGCGGCCTGGTGGGTGATGTCCTTCTCGGACGTGCTGGTGCTCTCGTCGGTGCCGGTCTTCGACGTGCTGTCCTTCGGCCTGATGGCTGCGGCTCTGCGCGGGGTGTCGTCCTTCGGCGGCGGCCGGAGGTACTTGGTGTTTCTGCTGTGCCTGCGCGGCCGACTCCCTTATCGGCTCGGACGGTTCCTGCAGTGGGCGCACGAGGGCGGCCTGCTGCGTGCCTCCGGAGGCGCGTACCAATTCCGGCACCGAGAGTTCCAGCGATGGGTGGCCGAACGCACGTAGCCCAGATAGTTGCTGTGAGCCTCTCCGGCGCTTCCACCAAGCCTCAGGCGGCGACCACCGGCGGCATCGTCATCGACACCCGAGCCCGCATGGGCTGCACGGGGTCTCAGTAGTCCTCGCCGAAAAAACAATGCTAGGCCGATAGGCGCAGGTCAGCGGATGTTCAGTCGGCCGGTGCCGCCGGTCCGGGGAGTGCTGCCGTGCTGGTCGCCTCGGCGAGCGCGATGCGGCTGCCCTTGAGCTCGGGGACGTATTTGTAGATCGTGTTGCGGCTAACGTGCGCTCAGGGCCGACCACCCGAAAGTGGCCGGCCCTGAGCCTGCCTGGTCAGGATGCGCTTGCCGAGCCTCCACCGTCCAGGACGTGAACGCGCTGCCGAGCACACCGAGCGACGGACTCACTTCGATCGCACCGGGCGCGTAGCCGATAGGGCCGCCACTGAGCGCGAAGGAAAGCCGCGGGCCCAGCCCTCAGCTTGCGAACAGCTTCTGAAGCTCTCCAGACGAGTGCTTCTCGCTGACGACGTCGGCGCCGCCGACGAACTGCCCCTTGTGAAAGAGCTGCGGGATCGTCGGCCAGCCGGAGAACTCCTTGATGCCTTGGCGGACCCCGGGGTCCGTAAGGACGTTGACCACATGAAAGTCGACGCCCATCTCCTTCAACAACTCGACCACGCGCGCCGAGAAGCCGCACTGAGGAAAGGCCGCCGTCCCCTTCATGTAGAGCATGATGTCATGTGCGGCCAGCGTGTCGTCGATCGTCTGCCGCGCCTCTGGACTGAGACCTTCCTTCGCCATACCGCCGATTTGAGAAAGGCAGGTATCGGCGGACAACCGAACGTACATCCACCCATCGGTACAGACGAAAGCGCACCCCCTACAGGCAGGCGGGGCGCCGGGCCCACCCGACCCAGCCGACCGAACATCCGCTGACCTGTGTCTATCGGCTTAGCGTTGTTTTTGGGCGGGGGACTACCGAGACCCCATTTCTCCCCCGTGATGCGCGCGACGGGCTGCCGCCTGCGGCGCCACACACTCATGCTGCCCGACGGCATCATCGAACACATCGGCTTGGCCCAGGGGCGGAAGGACTTCGCCCTGCCCGGCCTGGCCACATCCTGACCCGCTCCACGGGGCGGTCGGCGCTCATCGGCGGGAACCTCCCCGGTCCCCGCCCGGAGTCGGCCGCCCCGCCGCGATACTGCGGCCATGACGACCCAAGCACCGGAACCGTTCTCCCGCATCAAAATCCGCACCGGAGCGGTCCTCTTCTGTGGCAACGACGTCGCCCTCATCCGGCGCGACCGCCCCGACTCCGTGCACTACACCCCGCCGGGCGGCAACGTCGAGGCGGGCGAGGATCTGATCAGCGCCCTCCGGCGCGAACTTGCCGAAGAACTGGAGCTCGACATGGCCCAGGCGAGCGAGCCCCAACTGCTGTGGGTCGTCGACCAGCGGGTATCCCGTCCTGGCTCCACCCCGGCCCCGCGCAAGCTCCACCTGCTCTACCGTCTCCACATCGATGAATCCGCCCGTGCCACCCTGGCCACCGAGGAGCACGACGAGCTGGAGGACGGCACCCACGAGACCGGGGTCATCGAGTGGGTGGACTACCGCAAGACCACTGATCTACCGATCTTCCCGCCCATCGGGGCGGCCCTCGCGAGCCTGACCAGTCCTCACGCCACCGTGACCAACGCGTCCCTGCCCGCAGTCACGGACGAGAACTACACCTGGATCTGACCCCGGGCGTGCGACACATGTCTGGCTACGGTCGCCAAAGGGCCCAGGCGGGAGATGCACGCCGGTCAGCGGCAGCGCACCCTGGGGGGCATGAGCAGGCGGTGGTCCGCCCTCGACCCGGTCGTGTGGGGCACCGAGACGTCCATGAGCGCCGAGGCATCCCCGCTGCGGACCGCCCCCGTGCGGCGGGATGGGAACGGGACGCGGTTGTTCTCCTGGACGACCTCCGCACCGCCCCTGCACGCTCGGTACCGTTCGGAGTGGCGCTTCCGATCGGCTCGGCCCGAACCCCAGACGAGCGACAGGGAGCTGACGTGACGACCGTGCGGCCCAGCGAGCAGATGCGTGACCTCGGCGTCGTGCAGTACGGCGCTCCCGTCCTCGCCGAGGTCGCCCGGCCTTTCGACCTGCCCGCCGAGAAGGACACCGCCGAGCAGACCGTCGAGACGCTGTTCGCGGCGATGGAGCGGATCGCGCGCGTGCACATCACCACCCGCTCGCAGGAGATGGACGAGCAGTTCGAGGGGTGCCTGTCGTTTTTCGACGTCCGGGGCATGGTCCCGCGCCCCCTGACGAACACGGTGGTGACCACCGAGCCGGACGGCACCGAGGTGACCACGGTGTACGAGCGCGGGCTCGCCCGGCTCGTCGCCCACGAGATCGACCACCTCGACGGTCTGCTCTACACGGCCCGCATGCGGGCCGTGTAGAGCCGATCCCGGTGGAGGAGTACCGGCAGACCGGCCGCGCGTGGGCGTACGACCAGTAGCGCCGGTCCCCGGCATGATCGTGGTCATGGCAGTGAAGAACTGGGTCGAGACGGGCGTATAGGGGCTCCTGCCCGCCACGGCGAGGACGGCCTGGTGCACACGCGCACGAGCGGCAGCGTGCGGACCATCGGCCTGTGCAGCCTCCGGCAACCGTCCAAGGGAGTCGGCCGCAGCAGCGGGCCGGACTCCCCGTGGACACCCGGCTCGCGCGGGCCGGCCTGCACACGCTCGGCGTAGTCAGAACCCGGTCAGCCCAGAGGAACTCCGGTGCACGAGCGCCCTCGGCGTTATCGTGGCCGCATGGACGAGAAGCGAGCGCTTCGAGTCGTGGACGCGTTGCGGCAGCGGGGCACGGATGCCTACCTGGCCCGCGAAGGCGTCTACCAGATCGGCGTGCGTGTGGTCCTGCGCGACGGCCGCGAGGTGGTCTGGGACACCGACGACACGGCCGGCCTGGAAGCACAGGTCATGCGGGACGGGGTCCTCGTCGGCTTCGTGCCGTGCATCGAGGGTTCCGAGGACTTCGACGTCGACCAGACCGTCGACGCGATCGTCCGGGCCGACTACGACCAGCCGATCGCCCGCGAGCGGCCCACCGCTCCACCGCCGTCCACCCCGCTTCCCCGGGAAGGCGGCGTCTTCCGCCGCTTCCTCGGCGGATTCCGCGAGCGCTAAGCCGTAGAGCAACCACCCCGGCCATCAGAGTGTGAAGTCCGTGCCGCGCCGGGCACGCCATCGGAACGCCTTCGTGCTGAGGGCACGCATCGCCTGGGCCTGCCAATCCACCGCCGGTCGAGAGATCCTCTCCCGTTCCGAGGTCTACCGAGCCGTCGTCAAATCCCGCCACCAGACCCTTCACCACCTGCGCCAGCTCACAGCCGGCGAAGTCCTCTCACGCCAAGAACACAAGGTCGCACTGAAGATCCTTTTGAACCACTGCGGGCGCAGCACCGCCCCGTGGGCTGCGCTCGCCGCCGCCATGACCTCTTCGGCGAGCTCCTCGACTCTCTGGGAGATGCCCCCGCACGGGCACAGGCATCCCGACCGGTTCTTGACCTTGTCCCTGGGAAGGGCCAGAGCCGGATCATCCTGCGGAGTACACGGCCCTGCGGTGCAAGGCGGTCGCACCACGCTTGCCCCTGGACCGGGGCCGGGCACGCCACCAGGCGCTCGCCCGGCGCCGCCTGAACGCCCTCTGGGCCCTCATCCGCGACGGCCGCACCTTCCAGACCACCCCGCCACCAAGGACAGCCAGGGTGCTGTGACGGCTCCGAAACCAAGATCAACCGGCTTGACAACCCCATTGGGAATCAATCCTGGAGCAATACCGGCGGGAACCCGATCATGTCGATGCGTACGAGGGGCATCGTGGGCTCTTTCGGATCAGCGGTGGTCAGGGCTTCAGAGAGAGCCAGGTGCCGTGGTCGGCGATGCACAGGACGGAGGTGAGGCCGGCGTCGTCGAAGGCGTGCTCGGGGGCCTCGCGGCCTTCGGTGAAGTGGGCCCAGCCGGTGTAGTGGGCGGGGATGTTGACGGGGGCTCCAAGGATGGCGGCGGCCGCGGCGGCGCGGGCGCTGCCGAGGCTGACCGGGCGCTGACGGAACTTGCCGGGGACGCGGGCGGCGCCGGCGTGCAGGACGGTCGCGTCGATGGGGCCGGTGCGGCGGGCGATCTCGGTGACGGTGCGCAGGGAGGCGTTGTCGCCGCTGACGTAGACGGTGGGCTGTCCGTCTCCGGCGAGGACGAAGCCGACGACCTGGCAGTTGACGTCGCCGTCCGCGTCCCGCTCACCGTCCTCGGGGCCGTGGACGGCCGGCACGGCGGTGATGGTCAGTTCGCCGCCGTCCGGGTGAGGTACCGCTCGACCGCCGCGGTGTACGACGACGGCGGGGCGGGCAGAGGTACGACCCGAGCGCGCGGCAACCGAAGTGCGCCCCAGCTCCCGAGTTCGGTCAGCGGTTCGATTGTCGCGCCGTCCCGCCCTTTCGGTACTGCCGCAGCAAATGCGTACGTCTCGCCCCGGCGGCCGGATTGGTCCGCCGCAGGTCGCGGTGATCACGGCAGGGGCCCTGCTGCAGAAAATCCGGTATTTGCAGCAGCAGTTGTGAATGCGTCTCCGCCATCGAGTAACCGTCCGAATGCGTTTCTGCTGTGCGGACTTGAGGGGAGTCGACTGTCAGTGCCCGGGGCCGGCACGTTTACCTGGGTCATGCCCCAGGTCCTCCGTCACGGGCAGGCACTCGGCGAGCAGGTCGACGACGTCGCGCCAGGCTCGCTGTGCGTGCTGTGGGTGGTAGCCGACGCCGGGGACCGTGGGATGGTCGACCGGCGGGTGGTGGAAGGCGTGCAAGGCGCCGCCGTAGACCGCGAGGCGCCAGTCGACGCCCGCGGCCTGCATCTCGGCGGTGAACGCGTTCCGTTGCGCGGGCGGCATGATCGGGTCTTCCGACCCGACCCCGGCCCACACCGGGCAGCGAATGCGCGCTGCCTCGCCCGGTCGGCCCGTGGTCAGTGCGTTGACTGTCGCGATCGCGCGCAGGTCGACGCCATCGCGACCGAGTTCCAGTGCGACTGCGCCCCCGGTGCCGTAGCCGACGGCGGCGATCCGGTCGGGGTCGGTCCGCGGTTCGGTGCACAGCACGTCGAGCGCCGCATGGCCGATGCCCCGCATCCGGTCGGGATCAGCGAGCAGCGGTATGCAACGGGCCAGCATATCCTCGGGGTCGCCCAAATAGCGCCCGCCGTGAAGGTCGAAGGCCAGCGCTATATATCCCAGCTCGGCGAGAGCATCGGCCCGGCGGCGCTCGACGTCGCTGAGCCCCATGCCCTCTGGTCCGAGCAGCACCGCGGGCCGGCGGTCGACACCGGCCGGGAGAGCGAGGTGCCCGATCATCGTCAAACCGTCCGCCGGGTACTCGACCGTGCGCGTCGTAATCGTCGTCATGAGACTGGACTGTAGTGATCATCGAGCCCGGTCCGGCCGCTGTTCTGCCGCTGGCAGAACAGCGCGCGTGTCCCTCTGAAATACGAGGGCCAAGTGCTCAGGGCTTCAAGATCATCTCGTTGTCCCTTTGGCGCGTACCTCGGGCAAACCCGTGCTTGAGACCGGCCGGGGGCCTGGCGTCGCCGTACCCGGGGCCGGCGTTGGTCATGTCGTCGAGCAGGACTGCGATGAACTGGGCCAAGGCGAAGGGCCCTCCGCCGCCGTACCCGTAGGTGTAACCGCCGCCTAACTGGGGAGCCGGGAATGCCGTGCCGTCCCCGGTCCGTGTCCAGCGCGAGTGCTTGCCGACCGTGGGGGCGGCCAGCGGCGAGGCGGCCGGCAGGCACTGCGGGACGATCGTTTCGATCTTCCCGTCACGGGCGCGCGGCCGGCATGTCGGTGAGCAGGTCGATGAGGATCTGCCCCTGCCCGGTGTCGCCGAGGTAGGCGGCAAGCGCGGTACGCGGGCTCGGCTGCAACCTGGATGCCCATAGCGATGCCCATAGCTGGGCATCCAGGCACGAGGCGGGATCGATGGTGACGCTGCGGGAACCGGGAACGTGCCGGCTTACGTTTCTGGTGTGCGATGTACGGCCGGGGACCGTGGCAAGCCGGCGAACCCGTCGGAGCCCTAGGGGGCGTATTGAGTTGTGATCAACGGGCGTCCTGGGTTAGGACTTTGATCCAGATCATCGAGGCGCGCAGGTGGAGTCCGGCGAGGTGGCTGTCCGGGGTCCTGTCGTATCGGGTGGCGATGCCTCGCCACGCCTTGAGCTTGTTGATCAGGCGCTCGACGGTGTTCCATTCCTTGTAGAGGTCCGTGTCGTGACTGGCAGACCGGCCGCCTCTGGCACCCTTGTTCTTCCGGTTGGCGGCCTGGTCCTTCTTCTCCGGGGATGACTGCTTTGATGCCGCGTTTGCGCAAGTGGGAGCGGGTGCGGCGAGATGAGGAGGCACGGCCTTGGGAACGTCCCACGCATCGAGCAGCCCGGTGAGATCGTCGACATGCCGAGCGAAGGAATGGGGACCCTGCCATGGGGGTCGGTCCGTGTCACGTTGGTCGTACCGGTACACAGGCGCGAGGTCCGCGACCACGGGGGCAACATCGCCCAGGTAGTCCGGCAGGCCCGGACCGCCATGGAGCAGAACCACGGCCGGCTGCCGAGCCGTATCCCCCAGCGCCATCCAGCGCAACCGCGCCTCGTCGGACATCGACACGAGGCTCTGCTTCTCGACCAACGCCACCGCCAAGAACCTACCGGCGTCACTGAGGCTCGAAGTCGGGGACGGACCAGGTCGTGATGTCGCTCGTCGGCATCATGACGCCTGAGGTCGCTGGAGTCCCTGGAGGAGGAGGGCGATCAGGCGTCGGGGGTCGTAGCGGGGGTCGTTGTCGCGCCCGATGCAGAGGTTGCCGATGCCGCGCATCAGCTCGTACGGCTGCGTGCCGGGCCTGATGTCGCCAGCCTCCACCGCGGCGTCGAGCAGTTGGGCGCAGACGGGCAGCAGGCGGTCGAGGAAGTAGGCGTGCAGCGCGGCGAAGCGGTCGCTGTCGGACTGCAGGGCGTCGGCAAGTCCGTGCTTGGTGACCAGGAAGTCGACGAAGAGGTCGATCCACTGGCGCAGCGCATCGAACGGGGAGTCGGCACTGGCCAGTAGATCCGGGCCGGCACCAGCGCATTCCTCGATCTGGTGGCGGTAGACGGCGGTGACGAGATCCGCCCGGGTCGGGAAGTGGCGGTAGATCGTGCCCATCCCGACGCCTGCCTGGGCCGCGATCTGGCGGATCGGTGCGTCGACGCCGGAGGTGATGAAGACCTCGGCGGCGGCGGTGAGCACCGTCTGCCGGTTGCGCTGGGCGTCGGTCCGCTTGCTCCGGGACGACGGCTCCCCTGCAGGGCTCTCGGTGGCCATCACGTTCTCCTCCGATACGGCTTGACAAAGCGGAGCGCTGCTCCGGATATTAAGTGGAGCAGTGTTCCGTTTCAGCTTAGTCGAAACGGCCGCTCCTGACCGTCTCGTACGCCCGCCGGTCGCAGGGGACCGGCGGGCCGCAGGCATCACCGAAGGGAACCCGCATCGTGAGCACATCCACCGCCACCACCGCCGACGCCTTGGGCACGCCCGCCCCGGTCCTGTCCTTAAGCCCCGTCGTCCTCTCCGTGCCCGGACGTCCCGTGGACCTCCAGGTGCGCGTCTCCGCACCCGAGACCGGAACCAGCCTCCCCGTCATCCTCCTCTCCCACGGCCACGGCCCCTCGAACAACCTCTCCTCGCTCAACGGCTACGCGCCGCTCGCCAACTTCTGGGCAGCACGCGGATTCGTCGTCGTCCAGCCCACCCACCTCACCTCCAGGACACTGAGCCATCTGGTCACCGACGCCCCCGGCGCACCCGACTTCTGGCGCTCCCGCGCCGAGGACATGACCCACATCCTCGACCGGCTCGACGTGATCGAGAACGCCGTGCCGCAACTCGCCGGACGGATCGACCACACCAGGGTCGCCCTCGTCGGACACTCGCTCGGCGGCTTCACCGCCGCCCTCCTGCTGGGTGCCGGGCTCACCGACCCCGACACCGGGAACGTGGTGCACCTCGTCGAGCCCCGGATCAAGGCGGGCGTACTGCTCGCCGCGCCCGGCAGGGGCGGCGACGTCCTCAACGGGCCCATGGCCGAGCAGTGGCCGATCATTGGGGCCGTCGACTTCTCCACCATGACCGCACCCGCGCTGGTGGTCGCCGGCGACAAGGACGACCCTCGGCACTTCACGGACATGGGGCCGGACTGGCACGCAGACCCCTACACCCTCGCCCCAGGCCCCAAGACCCTGCTCACCCTGTTCGACGCGGAGCATGGACTCGGCGGGATCGCCGGATACGACGCCGCCGAGACCACCGACGAGAACCCCGAGCGAGTCGCCGCCCTCGCCAGGCTCACCGCGGCCTACCTCCGCACCCAACTCCACCCCGGCGCCCCCACGTGGCAGACCACGTGCGAGGCACTGACGACCGGTCCCGACCCGGTGGGACGAGTCGAATCCAAGTAAGCCTCCCCCTGAAAAAGCACCCTCGCCGCGCGAGGCGGAAGGGGCGCATAGGGACAGTCAGCGGGCTCGTACTCGACGACCGTGTCTGGGCAGCTGACCGCCACGGTGTGAGGTGCCTCGGCATCCAGGCCCTCACACATAGTCGGCTGCCTCCGCGCTGCCCAGACTCCCGCACTGTTCGAATCACAGCCGACCGCGCACACTGCTCACACCGGTGAACAACTGCTGCTGGTACTCGTGAACAGAGCCATCCCGGGTCCGTCCGCCCGGTTCAGCTGGATCAGGCCCCAGGGGCGGGCTGGTCCCGCCCCTGTAGGGGGCCGTCGCGCTCGGCCGTCTGTTGCTGGACCAGCCACATGTCATTCTCCGGAGCGTGGCACCGGCGCATGGGGCTCGATCTCACGCCAGGGCGGCGGACCACCTAGCTGACGCCCGAGCGGCTGCTGTGAGGCGTCGAGGGACTGGCGGGTCGCGTTGCCGAGCACGGCTGCGCGGTCCACGAGGCCCCGCAGCACCTCCACCTGCAGACGCAGAAGTGGCAGGCCGAGGTCATCGGGCGCGTCACGCTTCCTGGCCGGCTAGACGGGCAGCGCGGTCAGGGCCCTGCCGCAGTTCCCTGACGGGGGCGCGTCGTGCGTAGGGGCGTAGGGCGGCGACGGTGCGGCGGAGTTCGCCGAAGGCTTGCCCGAAGTGCGGGGCGGCGGCAAGAGCCTCGTGGGCTTCGCCGAGGGTGCGGGCGGCCGACGTGTCCTTCACAGCAGCCGCAGGCTTACGCCAGTGTCAACATAGGGTGCGTTCGTGTTCCTTTTCCGCACCCGCGCCGCTTGCGCTGCCATGGTCCTGTCCACATTCTTTGTCACAGCCTGTTCTGCCACGGGAACGGACCGGGGCGACGACCCCCAGGAAACCACGCACCCCACTACCGAGGGCCCGGACGCCGAAGCCCCGGCGAACGTGCGTCGACCGAGCCCCGACGCCGTCTTCGACTACCAACTCGGCGGCGCGTACCCGCCTGCCGGCAAGGTGCGGGCTGTCTCCCGTGACCGTGAGGCCAGGCCTGCCGACGGGCTTTACAACATTTGCTACGTCAACGCCTTCCAGACGCAACCGGGCGAAGCCGTCGGTTGGTGGAAGAAGGAGCATCCGGACCTTCTCCTGAAGAACGACGATGGCCACCTGATCGTCGACAAGGACTGGGACGAACCCCTCCTGGACATCTCGACCCCGGTCAAGCGCGAAGCCCTGATGAACATCATCGGCCCATGGATCGACGGCTGCGCCGCAGCGCACTACGACGCGGTCGAGGCGGACAACCTCGACTCCTACGAGCGCTCCGACGGCAAACTCACCTCCCAGCACGCGGCCGCCTTCGCTCGTCTCCTGGCCACCCGCGCACACAAGCGGAACCTGGCCATCGGCCAGAAGAACACCACTGACCTCCTTCCCCAGCACACGCGCATCGGGTTCGACTTCGCCGTCGTCGAAGAATGCGGACGCTACAAGGAATGTGCCGAATTCAGCCGCGCCTACGGTGCCAGGGTCTTCGACATCGAGTACGGGAGGAAGGACTTCACCGCTGCTTGCCGGGCGTGGGGGAAGGAGTTGTCCATCACCCTGCGCGATCGGGAAGTCAGCCCTGCCGGTAAGCGCGGCTACGTATACGAGTCCTGCTGAACGCCTTCCGATGCGGCGCCGCGGGAGATGCTGCCCCCGGTCATGTACTGAGCCACCCGGTCCCCGTATAACCAGTCGGCCGAGCTGTTCGCGCTGCTGCTCGGCCGCCGCACGGCGCTGGGTCTCCCGCCTTCCAAGCGCCTTGCTTTCGACGACTGCCTGCGGCACCTACAGCGTCACCATGACCTACCATCAGGTCGGGCCGTACCGGGACGGCAACGACGGTCGTGATCGGGTCGAGCTCAACTCGGGCGAGCGCACCAGGACTTCCTGGGCCCGTGAAACCCGCAGTAGCCGCATCGCTGTAAGCCAGCCAAATCCTTGTTTTTGCGGTCGATGATTTGATTACCCCGATATGCCCGGTCGCGGCTCGTCTCTCGGCGGATCAGCCGCGCGGCAGCGTCTGGGTGTAGACGCTGTTGACGATCTTCTGTGCCACCTCGGCCTGCCCGGCGTCGGCCTCAACACGCACCTGGATCTCGCGCGCGCGGAGGCCCGCCGGGGTATGCGTCACGCGGATCGAGATCTCGTACCGGCCGCCCCCAGGATCCCGGACGGTGTACGACGGGTCGGGACCGGGGCCGGGCGGCTGGGTGGCGGGGCGGTCGACGATGTCGACGACCAGGGACCTGCCGCTGCACCGGAAGACGTTGTCTTTTCCCATCTGCGGCCAGCACCCGTATGAGCCCGGTGGCATCCGCACAAGAATGCTCAGCTCGGGGTGTGCCTGGATCACGGAGTGCTCGTCGGCACCCCAGACCGCGCCGTACAGCGACTGCTCGGGACGCCGGTAGCCGTCGGTGCGCGTCCGCCGCGGCAGCTTGGCCGGAGGGATGTCGGCCAGTGCGGGCCCTGCGGCACCGATCCGGTCGTCCGGGACATGGCCCGCTCGCAGTACCCACCGGGCGAGGATCTGGGCCACCGCGCTCACCCTGCCGGTCGTGGCGTATTCCTCGCTGTACGTCACCTGCGCGATCATGTGCCCGGCCCACACGGCGACCATGGCCTCCGGCGCGCCGTACGGGTCCGTGGACGGGGACACCCGCAGCAGGGCCTCGTCCCCGAGTCGCGGGAGGTCGGAGGTGGAGGTGCCCGGGATGTTCATGTAGCGCCGCATGCGCTTCCACTCGTCCTTGTCCGTCTGTCCGGGGGTTTCCCAGTCCCGGTCGAGCAACACCTCCCGCGCGGGACGGAAGGGCGACCTCTCCTCGTAGCGACAGATCGACGGTCCTCTGTCGTCCTGCACCGGGTCGGTGACCACCTGCCGCACCTGCTTCACCGGGAGCAGTTCGCACGCGGTGGGCTCGGGTTTCGGTGTGAAGTCCAGGGAGACGATCGAGGACGCCATGAGGCTCATCGACATCAGACAGCTGCTGACGGCGTACACGCCGATAAACGAGGGCGGGTGCGGCTCTTCGTGGGCGGGGCGGGCGGCCGTGCCGTCCGCGGTGACGCCGTTCGCCTCCGCGAGCCGGTTGCGCAGCTCGATGTGGCGGAAGCGGTAAAGCCCGCCGGACTGACGCAGTACGCCCCGGCGGTGCGCGTCGTCCAGGAAGGTCATCACCCGCCAGGGCAGCGTGCCGTGGAAGGAGAACCAGAGGCGGGCCACGGCCAGCCCGCCGCCGGCCGACCCCGACCATGCGCACAGCGCCCAGGCGAACAGCACGAGCGCCGCCGTCCGCAGCCAGGTGAGGGTGGTCGTCATCGCCACCTCCTTCTGCCAGATGATCACCAGCAGGAAGGTGAAGCCGAGCACCACCTCGGTCGCGGTCCGCCGACGCCGGTGCCGGACGAGAGCGAGGGGGCCGAGCACCAGCTCGGTACGGCGGTCCGCCCGCAGCAGCGCGACAGGTTCCGGCGCCTCGGCGGGATCGGCCCGGCAGTTCAGCAGGGCGAGCAAGCCCATGGACAGGCACAGCAGCAGGGCCAGAGCCGGCAGGGCCAGGGGCAGCAGCACCCAGCCGGGCCGGGTGAACACGCCGGTGAAGGCCAGTGCCGTCAACACGGCCGGCAACGACCACCGCATCCACCGCGACGCCCGCCACCACCCCTGCACCTCCTCCCGAGCCGGCACCCGCAACCGGCGCGGCGCATCGACGGCCGGAGAGCGCACCCAGTCGAGGAGCGCCGCGAGCGAGCCGAGCAGGAGCACCGCCGCCCACGGGGGCAGCGGCAGCCACTCCCGCCACCACGGATCGTCGTAACCGGTCAGTCCCACGGCGAGAGCCGCCACGCCCACCGCGAGCCCCGTTCCCGGCCAGCGCAGCCACCAGGGCACCGCCTCCGTCAACCGCCACCACGCGATGTCCTGCTCACCGCCGCGCCGCAGGTGCGCTGCGAGGTACCCGGCCCAGCGGCGGGCCTGGGCGCCGCTCCACAGGCCGCCCGCGGAGTCCTCGTAGGCGGCGGAGAGGAACGCGTCGAAGAGGTGACGCTCGACGGCGCAGGCGTCGGGAAAGCGACGGCCGTCGAGGAGGTCGCGCGGATCGGCGTGGGTCTCGCTGTAGACGAAGCGGGCCAGGCTCACCATCAGCGGCGTGCTCAGCACCGAGCGCACCACGGCGGCCTGCGGCGGCCCGGCGCCGGCGGACAGCTCGGCCAGGACGGGCGTCCACTTGGTCGGCGCGGCCGGGGCCGGACCGGTGCGCGGGGCGGTGCGCGGCAGATAGGCGCGAAGGTCGTCGATGCCCAGCGGGGTCAGCTGCACGACGGTCGCGGCCGGCAGCACCGTGGCCGCGTCGGCGACGGCGGCCTCGTACTCCTCGCTCCGGCAGGTCAGCACGAGCCGGGCCGGGGCGTTCAGGCTGCGCCGCAGCCGGGCGAGTGCCCTGGCGTGGGTGGGTGCGGGCAGTTCGTCCAGGCCGTCGAGGATCGGCAGGATCCGGCCGCTGGTGATGAGGTCGTGGGCGGTGTGGTGGGTGGGCACCGCCGAGGGGTGCAGGGCAGCCAGCCGGCGCGCCGCCCAGTGCCAGGGGTCCTGCTCGGTGGGGTTCCAGGAGGCCAGGGGCAGCAGCACGGGTACGGCCGTCAGCGGCACCCGGTCGTCCAGGAGCGCACGGGCGAGCCGCAGCGCCAGCGCCGACTTGCCCGCGCCGGGCGCGCCCAGGATCACCAGACGGCCGTTGGGGAGGGAGGTGAAGAAGTGGCCGATGGCGTCGAACCGGCCGTCCCGGTCGGGGGCCGGAGCCGGTGCGGGATCGGTGGTCGCGGGCGCGCCCAGGATGTTGGCCTCGTGGTCGCTCACTCGCGGGTCGGCGGCCGACCAGCGGACGGGGATGGGCACGGGGTCGTGGACCCGGGACTGCCGCTCGTCGCGCGCGTACTCGTCGGCGAGCGCCGCCGCGAGGTCCTCCGCCACCCGGTCGAGGTCTTCGGGCAGCGGCCCGCGGCGCGGCGCACGACGGCCCTGCCACCGCTCGGGCAGCCCCAGGAGGACGGCCGCGGACCACACCAGGCCGGTGACGGCCAGCGCGGCCCCGAGGGGGACGAAGCCTCGAGCGGCCGGTGGCGGCGCGAGGAACAGGACCAGCCCCAACGCGGCGCAGACGACCGCCGGCAGGGCCCGGCCCGGTCCGCCCCGGCCTTGCTGCTCCTCGGGACGGGGGCTCGTGAAGTGCACCTCGACCCGGTGGCCCTGCACGACGGTGTGGAACCGGCCGCCGGAGATCTCGTTGTGCACCCGGACCCCGTCGTCGCGTTCGTCCCCCGGCATGCGGCGCCCCGTGCCTAACGGCCGGGGTTCAGGGGCCCGTTGATGTCCCGTGCCTGGACAGTCGCGCCTTGGAAGGTCCCGCCGGAGATCTCGTCGCGCACCTCGCCCGTGCCGGTCCGCAGCTCCGGCAGGGCCTCGGCTCCGCGCCGCCAGGTCTCCAGGGCACGGGCGAACACCGGGTCCTGCCGGCCCCGCTCGGCCAATGCCTCGGCCGGCTCCCAGGCGCGGTCCACGCTGTGGGCCGCCTCGTCGAGCGCGACCGGCTCGCCCTCGCCGTCCGGCGTCCCCTCCGGGTCCGGCCGGCGTCCGACCAGGTTGCGCAGCGCAAACCAGATCTGCTGCCCTGCGGCACCGGCGGTGCCGTAGCCGGGAGCCACAACCAGTTCGGGTGCGATGGGGTCCACGGGTGTTCTCCCCCGTACTTCCGTACTTCGCTCGTGCACGTCGCGGCCGAGCGTAGGGCGGCGCGGGTGCCGGGTCGGTATGTCTGGCCCGGGACAACCCGTAGGGGTGAGCGATGCGAACCCGCCGGCGTTACCGCCTGGCCATCCGTCTCGATGGCCTGATGTGACAGATCCTGGTCATTGCGGCCATGACTGATCGGGCGGAATGATCAGGGCATGTTCCCACCGCACCGCGTCGTGATCGTCGCCTTTCCCGGCATCGAGCTGCTGGACGCCACCGGGCCGGCCGAGGTGTTCTCCGTTGCCTCCAGGGTTGCCGGAGCTGACCGGTCCGGCTATCTCGTGCGGATCGCGACGGCCGACGGCGCCCCGGTGACGACCTCCAGCGGCGTCCGGCTGATGGCCGACCTGGCCCTCGACGACGTGGCCGGCCCGATCGACACCCTGCTGGTGTCGGGGGCGATCGAGCTCGTCGACGGCGGCGTGGAGCCGGTGATCGATGAAGAGGTCACCGACTGGCTGCGCCGTGCGGCCCCCGAGGCCCGGCGGACCGGATCGGTCTGCGCGGGAGCGCACCTGCTGGCTGCCGCCGGTCTGCTCGACGGCCGGCCCGCCACGACCCACTGGCTCACCGCGGGCCGATTGGCCGCCGAACACCCCGGCGTCAGGGTCGATCCCGATCCGATCTTCATTCGGGACGGGCGGGTGTGGACCTGCGCCGGCGTCACCTCGGGGATGGACATGGCGCTGGCCATGGTCGCCGAGGACCACGGCCAGGACCTCGCGCTCGCGACCGCCCGGATGATGGTGATGTACGTCAAACGCTCCGGAGGACAGAGCCAGTTCAGCGTGCCGCTTTCCGTCCAGAGTTCCTCGGACGACCGGATCGACGAGCTGCGCAGGTGGATCGCCGAACACCTCACCGAGGACCTCTCCCTCGACGCCCTCGCGGCCCGCACGCACCTGAGCACGCGCCATTTCACCAGGCTGTTCCATCAGCGCACCTCCACGACACCGGCCGCCTACGTGGAGGCAGCCAGGCTGGAGGCCGCGCGGCGACTACTGGAGGACAGCGACCGGAGCCTGCCGGAGATCGCCGCCGCCAGCGGCCTCGGCTCCGTGGAGACACTGCACCGCGTCTTCCGTCGGCGGCTGGGCACCACCCCGGCCGAGTACCGCCGCCGCTTCTGACCCACACCACCCACACCGCCTGCCGGCCACCGGGCGCGCTCGCGCACCGGCCGAGCCCCGCCACGCCCGCACACGCGGCATCGACCAGCACACCTCGGAGGAGAACCGTGTCCCGCACGAAGGTCGTCCCGATCCCCGTCATGGGCCGGCACAACATCAACGCCTACCTGCTGCTCGGCCGCCGGCCGGTCATCGTCGACGCCGGCACACCCGGCAGCGGCCAGAAGATCCACGACCAGATCACCGCCCACGGCGTCGACCCCACCGACGTCTCGCTGATCGTCATCACCCACGGGCACATCGACCACTTCGGCTCCGCCGCCGAACTGCACCGGCTCACCGGAGCGCCCATCGCCGGCCACATCGCCGACCTCGGACCGTACCGCTCCGGCCGGGTCCGCGAACCCTACCTGCCCACCGGACCCATGGGGCGTCTCATGGACCGCAATCAAAAGCTCCATGCCCGGGCCGAGCCCTTCGAACCCGCCGTGCTCATCCGCGGTGAGACACGCCTGGAGGACTTCGGCCTCGCAGCGCGCATCATGCCCACCCCCGGCCACACCGCCGGATCGATATCCGTCCTCACCGACGACGGCGAGCTCGTCGCCGGCGACCTGATCGCCAACTCCTTCATGGGCCTCGTCCCCGGCAAGCCCGCCAACCCGCCCTTCCACGACGACCCCCGACAGAACCTCACCAGCCTCCGCAACATGCTCGCCCTCAACCCCACCACCCTCCACGTCGGCCACGGCACCCCACTGGACCCCGGCCGGGTACGCCGGTGGGCCGACCAGGAACACAACCGCCTCGCACGACTCGAAGCCGCCGGACGCCTCACCACGCGCAGTGAGTGACGCACCATTCCGCGACCCGGCACCGGGACGACCTCCCGGCGCCGATCGGCAACCCCAGGTGAGAGGCTGTGTCTCTACCTCGTTTGGCATCCAGCAGACGGCGGACGGTAAGGCGCCCCAAGCCCGCGTCAGGGCCTTCGTCAGCCGTCCTCGATGTCCGAGATGAGTTTGGTGCTCAGGTCGCTCTGCACCGCCAGCCGGGTGTGCCCGGCGTCCGGGCCGGTGCCCCACGTGAGCGTCACCGTGGTGAACAGATGCCCGGCACCGGAGTCGTGGTAGCGCACTTCCCAGTGGGTGGGGACAGCCTGGGCCCGCAGGACGCCGTCGGCGTGGTTGGCCTCCTCCCAGGCAGCCAGCCGCTGACGAAGATCTTCTGTGAGGTAGTGGGCGCGAAGCTCCGAGCCCAGGTCATCGGTTCCGTCGTCGACGGCGTCGATGTAGGCGCCGTAGAAGTCGGCTACCCGGTCGACCGCCGAGTCCGGGCTTCCCGCGCGGACCGCGTCGCCCGCCTGCTGGTCCGGCATGAATCCCCCTTGAGGACACCGATTTCAGATCCTTCCCTTGTCGATAATCTGCCCCCGTTCCGATAGAGATAGGCCATTAAGATGATTTAAAGCTGAAAGTGATGTTCTGGCCACCGCGCGAACTCCATGGAAGATTGAAAACGGAGTTAGCGACACGACTTCTGAACCCGGCCCACCGGCCCGTACGCCGACACCGCCAGGCCCTGTGGCCCATCAGGCCGCGGCCAGACAACTGGGCTCTCCGGCCGGGCGGAGACAGTGAGATCGGCGGGGGCGCTCGGGCGGGTTCGGGCCATGAAGCCACCTCCCCACCACCCGGGTGCAGGGTGTCCGAGTGTCGGCTGCGCTGTTCTTACGGCTTGTACGCGGTGGTGAGGAAGTCCAGGACGAGGGGGCTGGCGTGGGTGCGGAACTCCTCGAAGTAGCCGTGCCGGGCTTCGGGGATCAGGTGGAGTCGGGCGTTGGGGATGCGGTCGGTGAGCAGGTGTGCGTTGGCGGTGGGGTTGAGCAGGTCGTCGCTTCCGTGGACGACCAGGGTGGGTGCGCTGATGTCCGGCAGGATGTCCCAGGCGTCGTGCAATTTGCTGGCCGCGAGGTGGTGGCGCCGGGCGTGGGCAGGCATACCGGGGTCGCCGAGGGTGTGGTGAGGGCCGGGATGGGAGGCGAGCCATTGGGGGGTGTACATCAGCTCCAACAGGGCCTGTCGCGCGGCTCCAGGCTGAGGTTGCGCCAGGGCTTGGCGGACGTCGTTGCCCCGTTCGACGCTGTGCGGACCGCCAGGTGAGGTGCAGCCGAGGACCAGGGCACCCACCCGGTGGGGGTGCCGGGCCGCGAGCTGCTGGGCCACCCGTCCGCCCATGGACGTGCCGTAGACGTCGGCCCGGTAGATGCCGAGTTCGTCGAGGACGGCGACGACGTCCTGGGCGAACAGTTCGGTGCTGTAGGGGGTGCCGGGCTTGTCGCTGTCGCCGGTTCCGCGGTAGTCGAGCGTGAGGGTGCTGCGAGCGGGATGGAAGTCGGCGCGAATCGCGTCCCACCAGTGGTGGTTGTTGGCCTGGCCCGCCAGCAGGACCAGCGGCGTCCCCTGGCCCTGGAGCTGGTAGGCGATGCGGGTTCCGTCCGGTGTCATCGCGTGCGTCATCGGATTCCTCGCTCCCGCGTGGGATCTATCTTGGCCTGAGTGGGTGGTGAAGCCGGGGCGACCGTCAGCCTCGTCGCCACCGGTCGTGCAGGGCAACCTCATACTGCTGGTACGCAAGGGCGGCCGATGGGCCGCGATACCAACGCGCGCCCTCGGCCGACGGCCCAGGTGAGCACATGTACCAGGAGGCACTGACGAGCGCCTACAGAGCCGCAAGGGTGACGGTCGACAGGAACCCCCGGCCCTTCGCCGTCACGAACTGGGGTAGCACCGAGACGGCGAACACGCCGAGAACGGGCACATGCGTGGGCATGGGAAAAGCCCCTTCCGGGGATTGCGGCCGATGGGTGCACCACCAGACTTCGGGCGAACCGTGGAGGAGGCGTCGGACAAGGCCGAGGCGCAACTGGCCGCGCTGCTCGGCCACCTCTCCCTACGGCTGCGGATCGGAACGTTCCAGGCAGCTGCCCTGCACCTACGCCAGAGCCTGATCTTCGGTCCGCGCAAGGGGTGTCCGTACGAGCCTGCGGCCGGACTAAGACATAGCGGCCAAGAAGACGAAGGCATAGCGGCCCAAGAAGTTGATGTGGTCGAACTGGAGCGGTGAGAGGCGGGCGAGCAGCTCGTCGGTGACGGGGAAGCCGTTGGAGACCAGCTGCTTGACTGTGGCGTCGATGTAGAGGCTGTTGAACAGCACCACAGCGTTCAAGGCCAGGCCGAGCGCGTCGGGGTGCGCCCATCCGCCCTCCTGATCACTCCTGCGCCAGGCCGGACACAAGCAGTCCGGCTGTCACGCCGGGGCTGCGGCTGCCTCTCCCTGCGGGGTACGCGGGCCCGGCACCGTTGCCCGGATGGAGAGGTCCAGGTCGAGGCGGCTGTTCACGTCCGGCTCGAACCGTCCGTACGGATTCACATGGGTCCAGAACAGTGGGGAGAGCCCCCGGCGGTCCGCGGCGGTAAGCGTGTTTGCCCACTGCTCATCGGCCAGGACCTCCTGCATCACAGAGCGGCCGGACCTGTGGGCCCCGAGCATGACGCTGGAATGATCGAGGCGAAGTCCGCGGGGAGGCGCACGAGCCCGGTGCGGGACCGACGGCGACCACCAGAGCTTGCCGGCCGCGGCGCGCCGCACAGGGCTGGCCGGGTGCTCCAGGGTAGTACTGGCTTTCCCAGGAAAGACAGAGCTCTGGATCACCGTTCCGGCCGGACGCAGTGTGATCCGTAACAGCCGCCGCACCCAGCCCGCCGGGACATCCCCGGTCCGGGCACCGGTCCGGCCTCGCCGGGGCCGGACTGTGCGGCAGATCCGGGAGCATCCATGAACTACCCCGCCCTCGCCGAGCGCACCGCCGTCGTCACCGGAGCCGCCAGCGGCATCGGCGCGGCCACCGCCCGCCTCCTCGCCGCCCATGGCGCCCGCGTCGCCCTGCTCGCCCGGCGCGCCGACCGACTGGACGGGCTGGCCGCCGAACTCGCCGCCGCCGGAGGCCAGGCTCTCGCCGTCACCACCGACATCACCGACCCGGCCTCGGTCGACGCCGCCGCCAAGGCCGTCCACGATGCCTACGGCCAGGTCGACCTGGTCGTCAACAACGCCGGCGTCATGCTGCCCAATCCTCTCGCCGACGGCCGGATCGACGAGTGGACCCGCATGATCGACACCAACCTCACCGGTGCCCTGCGCGTCATCCGTGCCTTCACCCCCGACCTCACCGCGACCGCCGCGGCCGGCCGCACCGCCGACCTTGTCAACATCTCCTCCATCGCCTCTCACGTCCTGTTCCCCGACTACGCCGTCTACGGGGCCACCAAGGCCGCCGTCACCCAGCTGTCCGCCGCCTTGCGCACCGAGCTCGGGCCGCGCGACGTCCGCGTCAGCGCCGTGGAGCCGGGTCTGACCGACACCGAACTCAGCGGGCACATCGACAACCCGGTACTGCGCGAGCAGCTGGGCGGGATGTTCAGCGCGATCCCCGCCCTGACCTCCGAGGACATCGCCGACGTCATCTGCTACACCGTCAGTCGCCCCCGGCACGTCAACCTCCGCCAGTCGATCATCCTGCCCACCCGCCAGGTCTGACCTTCCCGGGCGGTCATCGCGCTTCCGACCGTCATCGCGCCCCGACCGCTGCGGCTGGGAGGCCCCGGGCGGCCGTCGTGCCGCACTCGCCCGGTGAGCCTGGTCCTGGCAGGGCCAGGCTCACCGCCGAGGCAACAGGGCACAATTCGCCCTATGAGCACAACGATCGATCTAGGGGCGTTCCTGCGCACCCGCCGCTCCCGGCTGCGCCCCGAGGACGTCGCCCTGCCCGACTTCGGCGGCCGGCGCCGGGTCGCCGGACTGCGCCGCGAGGAGATCGCCCAGCTCGCCGGCGTCAGCGTCGACTACTACATCCGCATGGAGCAGGGCCGCGCAGCCAATCCCTCCCCGGCTGTCCTCGACGCCCTCGCCCGCGCTCTGCGCCTGGATGAGGACGAGACCCGGCACCTGCACCGCCTCGCCCAGTCCCGGCCCCTCACCCGCCATGACGACCGGCCCCGGTCCGAACGGCAACAGGTACGCCCCATGCTGCGGCGGCTGCTCGACGAGCTGCGGGACGTCCCGGCGCTCGTCATGGGCCGGCGCATGGACGTCCTGGCCTGGAACACGGCCGCCTGTGCCCTGCTCGGCGACTACGCAGCCCTGGAACCCGCCGAGCGCAACATTCCCCGCATCACCTTCCTCGACCCCGCCTCCCGCGACCTCTACTCCGACTGGACCGCCTGCGCCCGCGAAAACGTCGCCTATCTCCGATGGGAAGCCGGCCGGTACCCGAACGATCCGCACCTCGCCCGCCTGATCGGCGAACTGTCCGTCAAGAGCGAGGACTTCCGCCGCTGGTGGGCCGAACACCCCGTCCAGGACAAAACGTCCGGCACCAAACACTTCCACCACCCCCTCGTTGGCGATCTCCAGCTCACCTACGAGACCCTGCGCGCCACCGACGACCCCGACCAGGCCCTGATCACCTACGCCGCTGAACCCCGCACTCCTTCCCACGACGCCCTCCGCATGCTCCTCGCCTGGAACGCGCCAACCCCCACCCCGCACACCGCCCCCGGCCGGTAACACCTCCGCAACGACTGACACAACGCCCCCGGCCCCAGGGGGCTGAAGATCCTTTAGCTTGTCTTCTGCTCGCTCGGCGTGCTCGGCACCGGGCGCAGCATGTCGTGGCGCATCGCTCGGACTTCGGCACGATCGACGCGACCGCCAGGCCGACGCGGCCGCAATGCAGGAGGTCGAGGGGATTGGTCCGGAGCGAGGCGCTTGCAGTGGTGCGGGAGGCTGCTGTCTGGGCCCGATGGGAGTGTCTGCGGGGGATTTGGCGGTTGGCCGGGGTCGTTTTCATGAGGTCGCTGTGAAGCAGGCGGATCATCTGGTCCAGGCGCAGATTGATGTGACGGCGGCGCTTGTTGCGGATATCTGAGAGTGTGTGGACGCTTGTGCCGAGCTGCCGCGCCAGGTAGGTGGCGGGCCAGCCGCGTTGGGCGAGTTGCTGCATACGGACTGCCTCGTCGGCAGCCGGGGCGTGGCCGGGCACGCGGGGTCCCGTTCGCGTAATGGGCATTGGTAAGCCGAGCAGCGCCTCTTCCGTGGGGCGGAGAATTCTGGGCGGCCGGTGTCCCTCCTCTGGCCGGAGGAGCCTGCGTACGAGTGTGTCGGCGACGCCGGGCCACACCGCGATGTCGCCGGCGGACATACCGGCCTCGCGCAGCTGGGCCCCGTGAGCAGCCGCTGGCGCGGATCCGACATGGGCCTGGCGGCCTGCAGCTCGCTCGGCCTCACGGCGGGAGCGGGCCCTGCGCGCGGCACGGAGGCACTCGGTACGGCGGCATCCGTAGTCGGCGCAGGAGGGACTGCCGTGAGGCACACGACTCCGCGTCGGACGCCGACCGAAGCCGCCAGCGTTTGCGCTACTAGGCCCTCTCTTTCGGATCACTTCGGGCGGCGTCGGGGTGCGGGGCAATGTGGCGAGCGGTCGGCCGTTCGCGGAGGGGCAGAGAGGGACACCGACGAAAGAAGGGTTCCCGCCGAGTCGTCGTCGACGGTGTCGAGTACCGCTGGCGGGTGAGCAGGAACGCCGGTGCTGCGATAGCACCTCGGCACCCTGGGCTACGCGGGTGGAGGACGCGGCCCGCCCCGGGACGGCACTCGTCGTGGAGACCGGTAGACCGGCCGTCATGGAACCGGACCCGGTGCCGGCCGAGCTCGTCCTGCCGCGCGAGGTCGCCGCGGGAATCCGGGCCGCGCGGTCGAGCGGCTGGACGCCCCGCTCCGACGGCTCACCGTTCGAGCCGCGCCTTTCCACGGCCGGCTGACCGGGACGGAGCGCCGGAGGGTCCAAGAAATGGTTTGCCGACCCGGTGGGTGTGTGTCACCGTTCGGCCTGGACCAGCAGTTGATCATCGGCGGCCGGTCGATGTCGACATGTCGGTGGCCTCTCGGGGATCCACCGGAGAGGTGACGAAACGATGGGAACCGGTGCCGTGGGGAACAGTTACGAGGACGAGTGTCGCCGGTCGTTGGCCGAGGAGCAGGCGAAGAGCCTTGCCGGGACCAACGGCTGGGAACATGTGGACAGGGAGCGGGTCCACCAGGACTGGGACGTCCTGTACCGGGAGCTCACGGCTTTCCTGGACGGCGGCTCCCTGCCCGGGGACCAGCAGATCCAGGAGCTCGTCCGCAGGCACTTCGACATCGCCTGCCGGTTCTACACCCCTTCCAGGGAGGCTTACGTCGGCATGTCGCTCTTCTACGCCGAGGACGAGGCCATGAGGGCGTTCCACGATTCCTACCACCCCGGGATGGTGGAGTTCCTGGGCGCCGCGATCAAGGTGTTCGCCGAGCAGGGGAGCGGGTTCGCCCCCAGCGCAGGGGCCGAGGCTTCGGCGTAGTCGGGCGACACGGGCCAGGACATGCATGGGCGGGTGCGCCCGGACCGGGGGCCGGGCGCACCCGCCGAGGGGTGGATCGGGTTCAGGCCCGGGGGCTGCGACAGCCCCCCGCACAGCTGGCCACGGACTCGTCCGCGGCATGGCCGGGGGCGCGGGCAGCGCCCTCATCACCAGCGCGATCTGATGGACCCAACACCGATGACACCCTCTTGCGTCCCCGGCCCGCCGGCCGGGGACGCACAGGCTCACCGCGGCGGCAGGTTCGCCGCCCTCAACACTCGGCGCAACGCTGTTCCGGAGAGGTACCCCAGGTGACGTGCGGAAACGCAGGCTTGGGATGCTTGGTCCGCACGGCTTTTGAAGCGATTCGAGGGGGCCGAGATGCGCTGGCGTGCGGTTGTGGCGATATGTGCGCTGGTAGTCGCCACATCGGTCACGAGCACCGGGTGCGCTTGCTACTTCGAGTGCGGCACCGAGGGCGACCGGCCGGCCGGTCTCACCAACCAGGACATGGTCGGCACTTACAAGGCCGACCCGTTCGCGACCGTCACGCTCCGCGGTGACGGAACGTTCAGCGCGAGCGACTGGCCGGAGTTCAACTACCCGAACAAGCCGAAGCACACCGGCGGCGCCACCCTTGCCGCCATCACGCACTCGCACACCCCTTTCGAGCAGTACCACGCTCTACGACTTGCGGCGCAGAGGGTCGACCTGCTCGACGCTGACCAGGCCAGGAGATTGGCTGAAGCGGTAGAGGCGCAGAACTTCGGGCCGGACGGGGAACGTGAGCTGCTTGGCGAGGACATCCTGCGGAAGGTGCGCGGGCGCTCACAGAAGCGGTGACAGGATTGACCAAACGGGGCTTCGGGCGGCTAAGTGTGCATGACTACCGGTTCGGCTGAGGCTGACCACGGGCCGGTATTCCCGCCCAGCACCCCGCGTACACCCCGGCTCGCCTGGCGCAGCCTCCCGTTTTGAGGCTCGTCTGGTGGGTGAAAGGGAGCGGGCTCCCGTCGGTGCCCTAGGTCAGGGGTGTGCGGACCTGGTTGCGTATGGCGAGGGTCTGCGTGGCGAGTTCGTCGAAGCCGGCGGAGGCGGCGGAGCCGACGGCGGAGACGGTGCCCACCGTGCTGTGGTCACCCCAGCCGCACACGGCTGTGGAGCGGGTCGTGCCGGAGCGGACGACCTCGTACCTCTCGCAGGTGACAGCCTGGTCGGCGCCGGGCGGGGTGACCTCCCTGGGCGGTGAGGTGACCGTGACGCCCGGCGTCTCGTTCATACCGGCGAACGTCGATGCAAGTGAGCTTGCAGGGTTGACGATGTCGCCGTAGAAGCCGGAGACGAGAAGCAGCTGCGTCCCGTCGGGGGCAGCGGCAGCGGAGTACCAGGCGCCGGCCCCCTTGATCTCCCGCTCGTCGGCGCTGCTTCTGCCACCCGCTCCGCTCACGATGCCCTGGTCCACCTCCCGGCTGATGTCCTCGTTCAGGGTGTAGCGCCCGCCCAGGAGGGAGGACGGCAGGGTGAGCCGGTACCGTCCGGAAGAGGAGCTCGTCGGGGCCGAGGGCTCACCGCCGGTTGTACGTCCGGGATCAGAAGCCGATGCCCGGGGCACGGTGTCGTGGCCCGAGCCGGTGTGGGCCATGCGCCCCAGGGCGCCCAGCGTGAGCACGGACCCCACGACGATGGCGGTGATCGCGAGCGGCCCCAGGCGCCGCCGGGGCACGGGCGCCATAGGCGGCGCACCCCACGCTCCCGGCTGCGGGTACACCGGCTGCTGGGGATGGAACTGGGGCGGCTGCGGCGCCCCGTACGGCTGCTGCGGGGGCTGGGGCGGCGGCATCGTCACGGAATCCAACTTCCTCTCAAGGACCGCGTCCACGTGCATCGGTCACGCGTTCGCCCCCGAACGGTACGGCCGGAACGACGACGCACACATGAGCACACATACTCAGCCGGACCCCGCTCACACCCCCAAACAACACCCGAGTAGGGCCCTGTCCCATTCGCCCCACCATGAAATTCAGCCACGCCTCTGTTGCATGGCTGGATGGCCCAGGTTGGCGAGGACCCGGTCAATCTCAAAGGCGCCGCCCAGCACCGTCAGGTCGACCGTCGCGCGGGCGCGCTTGGCCTGCTCGGTGCCGTACTCGGTCCCCAGCGGACGGAAGCTCGCGCCGCGCTCGGTGACGAGACGGGTGTATCTGTACGTCAGGGTGGCGCCGCCGCCGACCGGGTTCACGACGTCGTCGAACGCCATGTTGTCCAGTAGCCACGAGCTTTTGCTTGGGGCGTGATCCGATGCCCGCCGCCATCGGGGATGTTGCCGAGCTTCTTGATGTCGACGTGGACCAGTTCACCCGGGCGTGACCGCTCGTAGCGGCGGATGATCTGGCCGGTGGGTCGGTCCAGCCAGCGCAGACGGTTCAGGTTGTGCCGGGTCAGGACTCGGTGGACGGTCGAGGTGGGCAGTCCCAGAATCGGGCCGGTCCTCGCTGGGCCGAGTTTTCGCTCGCGCCGCAGCTCGCAGATGCGGGTCTCGGTATCGGCGGGGGTGCGGTGGGGAGTGGTCCGTGGCCGACTGGAGCGGTCGTGCAGGCCAGCGTCGCCTTCGGCTTTCCAGCGGCGGACCCACTTGTGGGCTGTAGCGCGGGAGATGCCCATCTCGGCGGCCACATGGGCGACGGGCCTGCCGGCTCGGACTCGGTCGATGAGGAGCCGTCTGCCGTGGACGGACAGCCGGGCGTTGGGGTGGGACAAGAAGACCTCTGCGGTGATGTATGGGCTGGGCGCCACCGCCGACCTCGATCAAGCCGTCTGACCCCGTCCCGGGGGCCTCGTGAGGGCTGCAGACGAGACGCGTGAAACCGGGTTGTTTGCGTCGCTGTTGTAGCGGCGGTGGAGACTTGCGCCGTCGTGCGTCACCCTCGGGCCGTTCAGGCGGCCCGAGGGTGCCATGGGTTCAGTTCACGTGCTTGTCGAACCACTCGACCAGCTGCTCGGGGTGCTCGGAGACGTAGTTGTAGCCGTCCCAGCGCCGGGTGCTGCCCTCGATCCAGAACAGCTTCTTGTCGCCTACGGGAACGGCGTCGAAGATCGCCTGCACGTCGGAGGGCTTGGTCAGTGCGTCGTCATGCACCTGGGTGATGAAGGTGGGCACCTGGCAGTTCTTGGCGTACTCGATCGGCGACACCTCGTCGATGGTGAAGCTGAGGTTCAGTTCCACCTCCCGGTCCACGGCCTCGAACTGGTCCGCGATCCCCATCGCCTCAAGGTTGCGCTCGACCATCGCGCGCATCGAGATCGGCTGGATGGCGACCAGGGCGTGCACGTCCTCGAAGAGCTCCGGATGCCGGGTCATCGCCATGAACGTGGCGTTGGCGCCCATGCAGCGGCTGAGCAGGCCCACCTTCATGGTGGCCGCGTCGGGGCGGGATTTGGCGTACCGCAGCGAGCCGGCCACGTCGCGGGACTCGAATTGGCCCCAGGTGAAGATGAAGCCGTTGGCGTCGCCGCTCTGGCCGTGGTTGCGTGCGTCGTAGGTCAGCACGTTGTAGCCGGCCTCATGCAGGTGCTGGTACTCCCGCATGTAGTGGACCTCGATGGTGTTGCCAGGGACGAACTGCCACGGGGGCAGGTGCGAGGGGAAGCCGTAGCGGTTCATGGGCATCGGGTGGTTGGCGATGATCAGCTTGTCCGAGCCCGGGCAGGGGATCCACCACGCTTCCAGCGAGGTGCCATCCAGGGACGGGAACGTGACGTCCTCGTACGCCATCCCGTACTCGTCCGGCGTGTGCAGGATCGGCGCACGCACCGGGCTGCTGAGGCCCTTCGCCAGACCCTTGACCATCTCCGGAATATCTGCCATCACAGTATCTCTTTCTCTTTCTCTTTCTGTTTCTTGGTGAGATCGTCTGGTATTTCCTTCGGCTATAAGAACGTAACTTTCGGGCTAGGGAGAAGCTACTGGTGAAAGGTGTACTGGCAGGGCACCCCTCCTTCCCGGATGGCTCCGAGATGTCGCCCTAATCTGGAAACCGTGGACAATGCAGCCGAGACCCGGGAGTTTCTGACCTCCCGCCGCGCCAGGATCAGCCCGCAGCAGGTGGGGCTGCCCGCCCATGGCCCCCGTCGGGTGCCGGGACTGCGGCGCGCCGAGGTCGCGCAGCTCGCTGGGGTCAGCGTCGAGTACTACTCGCGGCTGGAGCGCGGTGACCTGTCCGGAGTGTCGGGCCAGGTCCTTGACGCCCTCGCTCGGGCGCTGCGGCTGAGTGAGGACGACCGCACCCATCTGGAGGATCTTGCTCGCGCCGCCGGTCCGGGACGTCGACGCCGACGCCGGCCAGCCGCCGCCTCGGTGCGGCCGAGCCTGCAGCACGTCCTGGACTCCATGGCCTGCCCGGCGTTCGTCCTGAACGGCCGTGGTGACGTCCTGGCCGCCAACAGCCTCGGCCGTGCCCTGTACGCTCCGATGATCGAAGCTGCCGGGGGCGTCACCCCCAACCATGGCCGGTTCATATTCCTGGACCCCCGCTCCCGCCAGTTCTGGGGCGACTGGGAAAGCGCCGCCGACAACCTGGTCGCTCTCCTGCACGCCCAGGCCGGCCGCGACCCCTACGACAAGGACCTCACCGACCTCATTGGTGAGCTGTCCACCCGCAGTGACGATTTCCGTACCCGCTGGGCCGGCCACGACGTCCGCCAGTACCACCAGGGTGCCAAAGCCATCCACCACCCCGTGGTCGGCACTCTTCACCTCGCCTACGAATCCTTCGACCTGCCCGCCGACGGCCTCATCATGTTCGCCTACAGCGCCGAGCCGGGCAGCGACTCCGAAGACGCGCTGCGCATCCTGGCCAGCTGGGCCTCCGACCACGTCCCCGAGCCAGCCGATCGCTCCCCTGACGGGACGGGCAACGTCCAGCAGCCGGTGCCCGGCGAGACGCCCCCCGCGCCGCCGACCAGCCGTCACCCGTGACGGCGGAGCAGCGACCACCAGGAGAGGGCGGGAACGATGCACCGCATGGTGTTCACAGCCCCGCCGGCCACCCCTGACCGGCGCTGCCCCGGCGACCACCACCTCGCCGCTGCTGTCGCAACGTGCCTTCGTCCGGACCAACTCGGTTGGGGCGAAGGCACGTTAGCCTTCGTCGGTGATCCAGGGCTTTCCCGGCAGATACATGGACTTCGCCGCACCTGGCCAGGAAGGCGACAGGCCCTGACTACCGTCCTGTATGCGACCTCTACGCCCAGCCTCCGCTCGACGACACCGTCCCACACCGCGACTGGCTCCTCGTCGGAGAGAACCTGACTGGCGCGCCTGGTTGGATCCCGATCACTGTCAACAACGCTCGTGGTCAATACCCCTAGGTGTTAGGCGCCAAGCCGGGCGGCGATGGCGTCGCGGAGGTTGGCCGGCTTGGCAGGCGCGGCCGGCGCGCCGGTGAACTCCGCGCCGCCCCGGGCGGGGCCGGCCGGAGCGGCGCGGTACAGGTCGGGGTCGCTGTCGACATTGGCCGTGATCGCTGCGGCGAGTCGCTCGCCGAGCCTTTCGTCGGCCGGGTCGAGGTTGCGCAGGTCGTCGACGAAAGCGCGCTGTCCAGCAGCCGGTCGGCACGGGCGCCCTGCGCGTCGGCGGCCTTGTAGGCGGCGAGCTCTACCTGCGCCGTGCGTAGTTGCGTGGCAGCGTCAGTGAGCTGTCGGTCGCGCTCGGCGACCGCGGTGGCAAGCGCGCTCGGGTCCTGCTCGCCATCCTGGGCATCCGGGTCAAGCGCCTTATGTACGGCGTCGAGCGCGGCCTGCAGCTACATGGGGCGCGCTCGGCCTCGGCGCTCGCGCGCTGCAGCGCGGCGGCGAGCTGCTGTTCGATGGCCGCGTCGGGCGCCGAAGGGTCGGCGGCCGGAGCCTCCGGGGTAGTGGATTCCGGGGCGGTCGGGGTGGGGATGGTGCTTGCTGCCTCGGGGGCGGCGGGCGTCTCGGACATGCGGAAGGGCCCTCCGGGCTCATGTACGGGCATGAAAAGGCCCGCCGAGGGCGGGCCGTGAAAGGGAAGGAAGGGGGGGGCAGTGCGAGCTTGCGACCCCGTTCGGCTCACACCCGCCCGATGCGGGGCGGTAGTCGGTGACTAATGGGCGGCGCGGCCCCCGGGTGGTCCCGACCGGTGGCGATCTGGCGGTGCTCCTGACGAGCGGCGGGACCGGCGAGGCAGAAAGGGATCACTAGAGGCAGGGCCCTGCACGGCGACTATCGGCGCTTTCCCCCAGCCGGTGTATCGCCCCTGAATGCGAACGGCGGTTCTGCATGAGCAAGCGAGCTCAGCGCACGCAGCGTGCTGCGGATGAGCATGACGGCCATGACAGCACCGATGAAGAAGGCGGTGACACCAACGCTAGCGGACTGGAAGGTTTGCCCGAAGAGAATGAACTCGGTGTGGCCAGTGGCTCCGAGAGCTACCAGAACAACGCCTCCGGTGATCATTACGATACTCACGACGTAGGCACCCACGATCAAGGACAGGAAGATACGCTCAGATGCCTTGATGATTGCGCCCATAGCTCCCCCGAGTGCTGGCTACGACCGTTGTTCCCGAGGGAGTCGGCACAAAAGCAGGCGAACAGGTGAGCGGGGCGCGTCCCTAATCGTTCGCTTCTTGAGCCAACGGACGGGCGACGGTGCCCCGGTGGGCGCGCACGGCTTTCGCGCGGAATCCCTTAGACGCCCCCTATTGCTTGCGGCGCTGGTCATGGGCAGCGTGCCGGGCGGTCTCGGCCGCATCGTTGGCGACGCCGGTTACCTGCTCGGTGAACTCTGCGAGAGTCACCCTCGGCGAGACCTCGTCCCAAAGACGGCGAAGGTCTTCAGACATGCGGACGTACGCCACGTGGGCGGGGCTGGAGAAGAGCGAGCGGGGGTCGACGCCGGCGGCCTCGGCCTCGCGGGTGAGGATGTGCCCGCGGGCCGCGTCCTCGGCGGCGAGCCACTGCAAGTGGGTGTGTTCCCGGTACATGGCGCGTATCTCGTCGCGGTCTGCGCCATCCGGTCGGCGATCTCTTTCTCGTAGGCCCACTTCTCTGCCGCGGACATGTGGACGGAGCCGTTGGGGCCGCGCTCGATGCCGTGGCCGTAGGCGCCCCACTCGTCCGGGTCGGCCGGCCGCGGCTCGTGCAGCCGGGGCGGGCCGAGCAGGCGGTCGAGCGCGACACGGTTGGCGGCGTAGTCGGCCACCGCAGGGGAGCACACCCATAAGGGACGTATCCCCGTCGTGGCACCGCAGCGACTCAGCGAGATCTGCAGGAAGTGGGAATCCCAGGCGTGACTCGGCTTCCCGAATGGACTGCCACGAAGCCGGGGGCCTGAGTGCTGCCAGAGCCTTCGGCGCATACAGGGACAACCAAGCGTCGATGCGGCACCAGGACGTCCGCGACTGTGGGCACGACAGGGTCTATGCCTCGTCGGGGAGGCTGCATCATCATGCGGAAAATCATCCACCGGAGCTCACGCGCCGGCCACGTCGAGCCAGTGGCAGCCGCAAGCTCGCCGACCAGGGCACGTCGTTCTCGCGCTGGGCGGAGCTGACGCCGGAGGAGATCCGGGAGGCTGTACGCGACGACGTTCGACCACAGTAGGTCGGCATCCTGTCCCGGCTTGCGAAGACCAAGTTCCGGCTCCTTCGGTCAGCCTGCGCAGCCACGGGCTTGGCGGGGCTGCTCCCGCTGGTGGCGAATGTCCTGGCCTCCGCCTCGTGATCGTCTGGTGGGGGCCGTCGGGCGCCGCGGGTCAGGCGTTGAACGACCCGTAGCGCGCTTTCGTGTGCTTGGGCAGGCAGTACATCAGGGCCCACATCGACACGAGGGTGCCACCGGCCCACCAGAGGGTGCCGGTGAACGCGTCGCGATTGATCGCGCTGTCGGGTGAGCCGCCGGTGGTGGAGAAGAACACGAGGGCGGTCAGCGCGGTGCCGAGGGCGATGCCCAGGTGCATTGCGGTGTTGAACAGGCCCGAGGCGGAACCGGCGTCCTCGTGCGGGACCTTGGCGAGCGACAGGTCGGCGAGCGGTCCGCCGACCATGCCGAGGCCGAAGCCGATCAGCATGACCGGAACGGTCATCGCGAGGAGGGTCAGGTCGGCCTGCCGGCTGGCGGCCTGGAGCCCGTAGGCGACCATCGAGCCGAGTGCGATTAGGGCTCCGGCCTGGGGCAGGCGGCGCCCGAAGCGCCCGGCGGTCTTCATCACGGTCGTCGCACCGGCCAGCTCGCCGAGAGCCAGCAGCACGAAGGCCGCGGCGGCCATCAGCGGGCTCATGTCCAGGCCGCGCTGAAGGTACTGAGTCCAGGTCGTGAAGAACAGGCCGCACAGCAGGCCGAGCATCAGCTGCGAGGTCAGGCCGCCGGAGAACTGCTTGCCCCGGAAGAGGGACAGTGCCACGAGCGGGGCATCGTCCTGCCGGCGCTGCTGGTGGCGCAGGAAGCCCCCGAGCACCGCCAGCCCGCCGGCGAGCATGGCGAAGCACCACAAGGGCCAGTGGTGGCTGTGGCCTTCGGTGAGCGGGAAGATGATCAGAACCACAGCCAGTGCGGACAGCAGCATTCCGGCAAGGTCCAGGCGGTTGGCATTCTGTGCGGTCGACTCGGGGATGAACTTCCCTCCGAGGATGATCACGGCCAGGCCGACAGGCACGTTGATCAGGAAGATCGGCCGCCAGGACAGTCCGAACAGGTCCAGCTGGGTGAGCACGCCGCCCAGTACCGGCCCCAGAACGGAGGCCAGCGACAGGACGGCCCCGTAGAGACCGAAGGCCCTGCTGCGGTTCTCGCCGTCGAAGGTGACGTGGAGGGTGGCCAGGACCTGGGGGATCATTACGGCGACTCCGGCGCCCTGGATGACGCGGGCGGCGATCAGCACACCGGGTCCGGTGGCGATGCCGCACAGCAGCGAGGCGAGGGTGAACACGGTGGTGCCGATGAGGAGGATCTTGCGCCGGCCGTGGATGTCGCCGAGCCTGCCGCCGGTGATCAGTCCGACGGCGACGGTCAGCGAGTAGCCGGCGGTCAGCCACTGCACCGCGGCTGGCCCGGCGCCGGTCGACGCCTGGATTGCGGGCAGGGCGGTGAGGACGACCGACTGGTCGAGGATGTCCATGAGCTCGGCGACCAGAACGACCACGAGGGCGATCCGGGCGGTCCGGGGCGTCGTCGGCGACCGGTCCGGTACGTCGTGAGCCGGGGGCTCGGCGGTGTGCTGCGGCTCGTTGCCGAGCGCGGGGGAAGGCACTGTGGGACTCCTGATGCAAGGAATCGGGGGAGCCCTGCCGTCAGCCGCGCCGGGGCCAGAGAACACGAAACCCAGGGCAGTCGGCAGAGCTGCACCCGGAAAATGACAGGGAAATGCGGGGCGGGTGACGCAACTCAGGCCAGCGCGACGTCCGCCCCCGGACACGTTCGAAGCCTCAGAACGTGGGGAACTGCGGACGGCTACTTGGCCTGGGAGATAAGTCGTCACCTCGAAACACAGCGCCGGGCCCCGGAACGGGCACAGGCGGAACTCAAACAGGGTAAAGACCCCTCCGGCATCCGTGCAACGCGATAACTTGCCCACGCCCCGCCGCACCCGTCCCGCCCAGGCCCACACGGGCGGACGAGCCCGCGGGGGCCGCGCCGGGGCGCAGCCGAGCCCCCGTAGCCGCCGAGGTCCGTCCTGCTCGGTCTCGTACTCGTCGTGGCCGGGGACGTATTCAGCCGTGGCCCAGGAGGAGCGGTCGGTGCAGAACAGCCACAGGGTGGGCCTCGTCGGAGCCGTCGCCGGCCTCGCCGACGTGGTGCCAGGCGTTGCGGACCATGAGGTCGATCCAGAAGAGGCGCCGTGGTTGTTGGCGATGCTGCGGGGGCTGATCGTGGTGCGGCCGGGGATGCCTTCGTCCTTGTGATGGTAGGCGTCGGCAATGAGGCCTCCGACGGCTGGGCGCACCCGGGTGCTCATGAAGGCGGGGTTGCCGGCGAACCGGCCGTGAGCCTGGCCGTCCTCGACGTCGAGGACGGCGAAGGAGTAGTGGAAGATGCCGCCGCCCCACGGGGTCACGATGCGGCCGCCGGGTGCCTGCTCCACCCAGGCGTACGGGATGTCGGGGACGGAATACGTTCCCAGGATCCGGTCGTACGTCTCCCCGGCCGGGCGGTCCTGTTCTGCGTCGCCGCACAGCACGCGCGGGCTGAATCCGGCCGCTGTCAGGTTGGTCTCGGCCTGCTTGGCGATGCCGGGGTCGATGTCCATGCTGGTGACGTGCTCGTCGCCGAGGCGATGGCAGAGCCACGAGGCGTTGTAGCCGGTGCCGGCAGCGGCCTCGAAACACGCGGTGCCCGTCGTAGGCGTCAAGGACGTCGAGGGCCTGCAGCATGACCGTGGGCATGGAGCTCCAGGAGGTCGACCTGCGATGGGTCGCACGGCGACTGCTGTTTGTCGCCCTCCGCACCGCTATTGCCGTCACCGTGCTTGCCCACACCGCGCCTTCCTCGGCTCCGGGGTGAGCGGTCGGTGACGCGTGCAGGGCCCTTCCCGGGACATTGGCCGATACACGTCAGTCGGGTGCAGCGGTCGACGGCCGGTAGCGCGCATCGTGGTCGCGGGCGAGCCGGTTCGCGGGCGCCACCGTGTGTGCGGGGGCCTCCAGCCACATCGCGTACGCGATTGAATCCAGCTGCGGCTCGGTGGCCTGGAGGGCCCAGGCGTTGCCTGTGTCGTCCCGCTGCGCCATACGGACCGCTTCCTCCAGGCCGAGTGCGGGTGGCTGGCGAAGACGGTGGCCCAGGCTGAGGTAGAGGCGCAGCACTTCCATGGCTTTGGGCCGCAGCGTCACCTCGCGGGTCCCTGCGGGCCGGTCGGTCACCGACGCCACGCCGGGGGTGCCCGATCGGCGGGCGGGGAGGTAGACGAGCGCGTCGTGCCTTTCAAGTGTGAGCCGGGCAGCCCACTGCGGCGGGCCCGGCAACGTGCCAAGACGAAGAGGTCGGCCATCTCGCACAAGGCGGCTGCCCGGAGGCGGTCCACGAGCTTCAGGGTGATGCCGCAGTCGTCGGTCGTCCAACCGTGCTGCTGACATGCTCCGGTGTCGCGCAGGCCTGTAGGGCCTCGTACTCCGGGTCTTTTGGGCCGCCCACGGATGTCCTTCCCATACGTGTTCGAGGAACAGCAAGCGGCAGCCCGGCATTACGGCCGAGCTGTGGTCTCGATACCCGGGGGGATCCGCGTGCCGTGCGGTGTGACATGGGACGCGGTCCGGGTCGGTCCCGCGCTCGGTCAACGGGCATGGGAAGAACTCGGGTCCGACGTCGGCCCGGTCCTTGCAAGCTCATCGCCGCCCACTGGACCATCTCCATCAAACGCGGTTGGGCGGACCGATGGGACCTGCGGGGGCGTGGTGCGCGGCTGCTGCGGCCGGGCACCGTCATCGAGCTGCCGCTGACCGTCCGGAGCACGCGCGCGATGTGCGGTGGGTCGTACCGCCCAGGCTCGGCGGCTGGACCGACCCCCACCGGCTCTACGAGGCACTCGGCGGTACGGCGCCCCTGCCGGCCGCGCGAACGCCGCCCGCGAAGAAGAAGTCATCGAAGGCCACCACCAAGCCCCCGATCGCCACGGCAACGTAAGGGGTGTCACCCGGTCGTCTGCAAAGCCTCCGCCAGCCCGGCCCGGCGACCACTGGACCGGAGTGGCGGCCGGTCGTTTCCGTCAGCAACGCAATGCCCGGATCGGGTGAGCGGCCACGCCCGAGTGAATCGCACAGCACTCGCCGACCCGTTGGCCCAGCGATCACGGACCGGTTGACGGTCACTCGAATTTCTGCACGACGAAACGCCCTTAGGAGGCCGTGACCGCACCCGTCCGGGGGCCGTTTTTCCGATCACTCGTCCGATCCGCTCGTCAACGAGGAGGCGTAGTGCATCACCACCAGGATCGACCCGGGAAAACCACGGAGGTGCGTTTGCGATTCGAACACGACCAGGCGGGGCCTAGCCGTCGCGCTGGGACGGCCATGGGGAGGTGGGCATGAGGCAGCCGCCGCGCTACCGGCTCGTGGTCGATGTGATGGTGCTGATGGTCCGCGACGACGGGCGGATCCTGCTCCTCCGCCGGGCCGGGCAGGTCTACGCCTCCGGGCTGCTGTGCCCGCCCGGCGGGCACTTGGAGAAGCACGAGCCTGTCTCCGCCGGCGCCCTTCGGGAGGTCGCCGAAGAGGTGGGTGTCACGATCGCGCACCGTGACTTGGAGTTCTGCCACGCCATCCACCACCGCAGCCCCGAGGGCGAAGGCCGCATGGGGATGGTGTTCACCACCCAGCGCTGGACTGGTCAACCGTCCATCTGTGAGCCGGATAAGTGCTCGGCCCTGGTGTGGGCGGACCCCGCGCGGCCACCGGCGGACTGCGTGCCGTACACCGCCGCCGTGTTGAGGCAGTTCTGTGCCGGTGCCCTGCTGTCCGAGCACGGCTGGACGACCGGAGGGGCGGCGTGAAGATCAAGCGAACCGAGACAGCGGTGGCCGAGGCGACCGAGGGTTCGGCGTCGGAGAAGCTGCTGTTCGGCGGGCCCCTGCTGTACAACGCTCGCTGGGCCGACCACCACAAGGCGTACTTCGAGATGACGCTGTGGACCATGGCGCTCCAGCTGCCCCGCATGGTCGCCTTCACCGTGCGCCTGGCGTGGCGGGCCGACCACCGGGCCCTGTGGACCGTTGGCGCCGGCGAGCTGGTCCGCGGCATCAGCCAGGCCATCGGCCTGGTCGCCGTCAACAGCGTCCTGGCCACTGTCCTGGGCAATGGGTCGATCGGCCACCGGGTCCAGGCCGCGATTCCTGCAGTGATCGGCGTCGCCGTCACCGGCATCGTCGGCGCCCTCGCGAACGCCGCCTCCACAGCGGGTACCGGCCGGCTGGAGCCGAAGGTGGAGCGCGTTGCCACCGAGATGTACCTCGCGCATGTCGCGAAGGTGGAACTCGCCGCGATCGAGGACGCCGACTTCAACCGGTTGATGGACTCCGCTCAGTACGGAGCCGGTGCCGCGCGCCGCATGGTCAACGTGTGCACCGGCGTCGTCGGCTCCCTCGTCTCCTTCGTCGCCGCCGCCGGCGTCCTCACCGTCCTGCACCCGGTGCTGCTTCCGCTGCTCGTGCTGATGACCGTCCCTCGCTCTTGGGCCTCCCTGCGCAACGCGCGCGCCCGGTATGCGAGCTACCTGCGGTGGATGCAGCACTCCCGCGCCGGCCGGCTCCTCGCCCAGACCCTCATGCGCACCGGGCCCGCCGGGGAGATCCGCGTGCACGACGTGGGCCCGTTCCTGCTGCAGCACTTCCGCGGCATGTCCGAGGCGTCCGAGGCGGAACAATCCCGCCTCGCGGCCAGCCGCGCCCGCGTCCGCCTCGTCGCCTCCGCCCTCACCGGCGTCGCCGCGGCCCTCACCTACGCCTCGCTCCTCGGCCTGCTGGCCACCGGAGTGATGTCCCTGTCCATCGCAGGCACCGCCGTGCTCGCCATCCGCAGCGGAGGCCAGAGCCTGACCACCCTCGTACTCCAGGTCAACAACCTCTACGAGGAATCCGCCTACGTCGCCGACCTCGAACGGCTCTTCACCGAGGCCGCGAAGTACACCATCCCCACCGGCGGCGCGCCCGCGCCCGGGAACCTGTCGCTGATCCGCTTCGACGACGTCACCTTCCACTACCCCGACGACAACGACGTCGACCGGAAGGACGCCGAGGCGAAGCGGCCGGCGCTGAAGAACGTCACGCTCAGCATTCCGGTCGGGAAGATCGTCGCCTTCGTCGGGGAGAACGGCTCGGGCAAGACCACGGTGTCGAAGCTGCTGGCCGGCCTGTACCAGCCCGATGAGGGCAGCGTCCTGTGGGACGGCATCGACGCCCGCACCCTGGACCGCGCACAGCTGTGGTCGCGGATCGGGATGGTCAGCCAGGACTTCCACCGGTGGCCGTTCACCTGCCGCATGAACATCGCCATCGGCCGCCCCGAGCGCCCGGTCGACCAGACGGCAGTGGACGAGGCCGCCGCCTGCGCCGGGGCCGACACCGTCGTGGAAGAGCTGCCACGTGGCTGGGACACACTGCTGTCGAAGGGCTACAAGGGCGGGCACCAGATCTCCGGCGGCCAATGGCAGCGCCTCGGCATCGCCCGCGCCCGCTACCGTGACGCCGAGATCCTCATCGTCGACGAGCCGACCTCCGCCCTCGACGCGAAAGCGGAGCTGGAGGTCTTCGACCAGATCCGCAAACTCGCCGACGCCGGACAGACGGTCGTCCTGATCACCCACCGGCTCGCCTCCGTCCGCCACGCCGACCTCATCCACGTCCTGGCCAAGGGCGAACTGGTCGAGTCCGGCACCTTCGAGGAACTGCTGCACCACCCGACGGCGGGCGTCTTCCGCGAGCTGTACGAGATGCAGCGCGCCCAGTTCCAGGACACCGCCCTGCCCGGACAGCGCCGGCCGGCCGACGCCAAGGAAGGGAGCGAAGCCCGATGAACGAGGCCCCGGCGGGAAGCAGCAGCCTGTGGCGGCACCGGGACTTCCTCCGCTACTGGTCCGCGTGCGCAGTCGACCTCGTCGGCAGCGGCGTCACCTCGGTGACCCTGACGCTGGTCGCCGTTGATTCCCTGCACGCGACGGTGTGGGAGGTCTCGCTCCTCGCGTTCGCCGAGCGCCTGCCGCCACTTCTGGTGGCGCTTCCCGCCGGGGCACTGGCCGACCGGCACCGCAAACGCCCCATGATGATCGGCGCCGTCCTCGTCGCCGCAGCGGCGTACGCCGCCATCCCCGTGGCCGACGCCACCGGCCGACTGTCGCTCGGGGTGCTGTTCATGGTCGCACTGGTCAGCTCGACGGCCGGTCTCCTCGGCTCCACCACACGCATCAGCTACCTGCCCTCCCTGCTCCCCGGCGAACGGTTACTGGAGGCCAACGCCAAGGTCGGCGCGGTGGCCTCCCTGGCCGACAGTGCCGGCGCACAGCTCGGCGGCGCCGTCGTCGGTGTCCTCGGTGCCGCCCGTGCCGTCTACCTCGACGTTGCCTCCTACCTCGCCTGCGCCCTCCTGCTCTCCGGCATCCGCGCCCCTGAACCGGCACCCGTCCGGCCCGCGGCGAAGGGCTCGCTGTTCGGCGAAATGAGGCAGGGCGTGCTGTACGTGGCGCGCCATCCGACGATCCGGCCGCTGCTGCTGACCGGCACCGCCTACACCGCCGTCTTCGCCTTCCTGACCACCCTCTGGAGCGTGTACCTGCTCCGCGAACTGCACTACTCGGCCACGGACCTGGGAATGTTGCTGAGTGTGGCGGCACTCGGCGGGGTCGCCGGGGCACTGGCCGTCCGCTCGCTGGTGGCCCGGTTCGGGCCGACGCGGGTGATGCTCACCGCGCTGGCCATCACCCCGCTGACCGAGGTGCCGCTGCTGCTCGCCGCACCGGGACGCAGCGGCCAGGTGAGCATCGCCGCCGGCCTGTTCGTACAGCTGGCCTGCGCCACCGCGCAGGGCTCCACGCAGCGCAGCATCCGCCAGGTCGTGTGCGACCAGGGCATGCAGGGCCGGATGCTCGCCACCGGCCAGTGGATCACCTACGGCACCCGCCCCCTCGCCGCCCTCCTCGCCGGGGCGGCCGGCACCTGGCTCGGCCTGTGGAACAGCCTCGCCCTCGGCACCCTCGCCCTGACCACCCCGTTCCTCGTATTGCTCGCCTCCTCCCTTCGCACCATGCGTCAGACCCCAGCCAGGCCGCCCGCCACCACCTGATGAAGGAGACGCACGTGACGATCGACGATCCGGCCGCGTACTGGGACCAGCTGTGGGCGGCCGGCACCCGCTACCGGGCCTCGGACGAGACCGAACTCGCCACGCTGGCAACCGGGCTACCTGGGTGACGTACGCGTGGAGCACCTAGGAGCGTGGGTCGGTAATGGCCCAGCCGACGAGCGGTTGTTGGATCGGCTGATGGCCGGTCGCGGCCGTTTGTTCGGGCTTGGTGCCGCAGTGGTGGGCTCGGTGGGCCGTTGTTCAGGGGGCTCCGGCCGGGCCGTCAGGCTCGGGCGGCGGCCAGCCCGGCGGTTCCGGTGTGCCGGAAGATCTTGCGGAGGTTGTGGGCCGTAGATCAGCAGCCGGACCATCAGACGCGGGCCAGATCACGAAACAGGAGGCGGCGGGCTCAACTGCCTGGTTGACCACCCATGTCCGCGGCCAGCGCCGCGTAGATGTACTCGCTGCCCCAGCGATCCCCGTCGAGGTCGTTCTCGACCAAGTGCGCCTCCCGACGCATCCCGAGGCGCTCACAGACCCGCACAGACCCGGTGTTCTCCACATCCAGCCGTGCGTAAAGCCGGTGCACGCCCAGCGTGCCGAAGGCAAACCCGGCCAGCGCCGCAGCCGCCTCGGTTGCATAGCCGTGCCCCTGGTGACGTGGGTCGAGAGTCCAGCCGATCTCGGCCTGGGCGGCGCGGGCACCAGCCAGGGCGAGACTCACCTCGCCAAGGACGCCGGGCTCATCGCGCCGGCAGACAGCGAGCGCCAGCTTGTCCCCGTCGGCGCGCCAGGCCGTCTGCGCCGCACGCTCGGCGGCAACCTGCTCGCTGCGCTCACGCGTGTGCGCAGGCCGGTACAAGTAGCGCGCCACGCTCGGCAGGCTCTGGTAGGCGTACAGGTCGTCGGCGTCGCCGGGAGTGAACAGACGCAGCGACAACCGGGCCGTGGTCAACGGCAGCAGCGAGGCGACGTCCATGCGGACCTCCGGGACGCGGATGTGGATCAAGATGCGGACTGATTTTCGCATCACGACTGCCCGACGACCACGCCTTTTCAACTGCAGCGCCCGACAGCCCCACTCCACCACGAGGCGCGGCATTCCAGGAGTTGTCTACTGCCCCACGCTCCTAGCGCCGCACGGCTAGTTCCGGCTATCGGAAGTTGCGCAATGGCTGCTCAAGGGCGGCTTGGTGTGTCCGAGCCGCCCTTGGCAAGGGTCGTCCGGCGTTCTTCACGAGCTGACAAGAAGAACCTCGTTCCGGTCGGCCTTCGGACGACTGGGGAATGGCCCGCTATCGGCGGATACGGTCCAGGCTGAGATCGTCGAATACGTGGGAAGGCAGGATGCGGTGAGAGGCCAGTGCCTCTTCGACCACGGCACGAAGGTCCTCGCCTTCGACACCAGCGGGTGCGGCGCCGCGGATCGCAGTCCAAGCACGGACGACACGCTGGGCCACTGTCTCCAGCACCTCGGGGGAGGCCAGGTAGAGGTGTTCCCGGGCGACCTTCACACCGTCGTCGACGACCATGCTGCGCGGGGACACGATGACAGTGATGCTGCCGGGCATCGGATCATCAAGGCCCTCGTCGGCGGCGAGGAGATCGAGCTGGGTGTTCGCCTGCCGGATGTACTTCAGACTGATGCCGCCGTCGGGCTTCTGCTCGCTCTTGGCTTCGATCGTCAGCCACGACGACGGCCACATCCACGCGGCATCGGTGCGCCCGTCGCCCAGGGGCTTGAAGGAGCGGGCGCCGAGGAGCTGGCCCAGGGTGACGAGCGCCTGCTCGTATCCGGTGGCCTCGGGACGGGCCAGGTCACGGATCATGTTGTTGGTGAGCTGGTTGAATTTGGCCGTGCTCTTCAGAGGCGAGCGCCTGAAGGCGGCCATGACGCCATCGACGCCGTCGGCATCGAGTACGTCCAAGACACTCGCTTCGGTACCCGTCCCTGCGATCTCCCTGAGCCAGGTAGTGCGGCTCGCGGCCTCGTGAGCGCGACGCAGTAGTTCTCGGGAACGCCCGGCGGCGGCCGGCGAGTCGACGTCGAGCGACGCCCAGGCGCTGCCCAGGTAGGCCCACAAGGCTTGGTACGAGCGCAGTTCTTTGCCGGTTAGACGGTTGAGGACCTCGACGGCTTCGCGGGAGGCGCGATCCCAGTCCTGCTGCCACGCGGCCTGCCAGGCGTCGATCTCCCGCCGGACACTGGCCTCCAGTTTGGACACGTATGGCGGGACCTCCTTGGTCGCCTCGTTGCGCCGCTCTGTGAGGTCTGGTTCCGCGTCCTCTTGCCAGACGTCGTCGCGGTCCAGCGCACTGCGTGCGAGCGCGACGAGGTCGGCTGCGGGAACCTCGCTGTTCTCACGCCCGAAGGCGATCTCCGCCTGCAGCTCGGGCGGCATGCCTGCGCGGACGTCCGCGCGGGAGAGGAATCGCTGCAGCTCTCGGCCTACCGCGATGACAAGCGCGAAATCCCGCGGTCCCCGGGTACAGCGGCCAGCACCCTGCACGACTCGGGTGCGTACCCGCTCCAGGGCGACGTTGCTGGCACCGAGCCTGGTGGTGAGGAACCGGTCCTGAAGGTGCACGCTCTCCGGCAACCCCCGCATCAGGATGATGTTGCACGCCTCGTCGGGCAGGTCCATGCCGTCGTACCGGCTCGGAGCCAGGAGCATGCCCTGGTCGGCGTTGATGAACGGCCGCAAGCCGGCCGCGGTCGCGCCGGGGCGGTACCGCTTGGAGTCTGGCACTCCCATTGCGTCAGCGGTCTTCCTGGCCGTCGTGTCATCAGGCGTCAGGAGCACGCTCTTGGCGCGCAGGCGCACCAACTGGCCCACGAGACCGCCCTTCGGACCACCCTCGTCACCCGCCTGCACTGCGGCCTCGTCCGCGGCTGTTTCGTCTGCGGACTCGGGCTCGGGGGTAGCGGGACCGAAGATCGCCTCGTCGGTCCCGGCGAGATCGGGGAAGACGAAGAAGCGGCGTCCGCTCCCTGACCGCTCCCAGTTCTCGGGTGCCCGAACGCGGGTGATCGGGGCGCGTCCGAAAGCCCGCTCGAGCTCTCCGCCATCTCCCAGCGTGGCGGAGAGGTAGATCCTCTGCGCGGGGCTGGTAAACGGGGCGTGGTCGAAGGTCGGCGGGATCATCGGCCGGATGTACCAGCTCTGAGAGTTGACGTAGAACAGGCACGAGCGTAGCTGCTGCCGGATCATCTCGAACCGGAACTTGTTGGGGCCGTCCATGGTGATCAGGACTTTGTCCAGGGCTTCCGTGTGCTTGGCCACGGTAGCCACCGGCAGCAGCCGCACCTCGGTGTCCTCGCCCTGTTCGTCCGTGAGCCGGGTCATCAGGTGACGGTCCAGGTCATCGACCAAGACGTCGAGGATGCCCCGGAACTGGCTCGTGTCCCTGTGGACTTTCAAGGCCCACGCATCGGCGACGTAGTTCTCTGCCGCATGCGCGTCGTCGAAGAGCAGACTTTGGGTGCCTGCGAATACGGGGTTGCTGTTGAAGACGTGGCTGTACACCGTGATGGCCACGAGCTCGGCGGCCTCGTACCGGCCAAGGTCGCGTTCGTCGAAGTCACGCGATCGCCCGATGAACAGTGACGCAGGGACACCTTGAGCTTGTGCTGCCTCCCACACCTGGTGAGCGAGCTGTTTTGTCGGGCAGGCGTAGACCGACCGGTGTCCGAAGAAGCGGCGGCGCCATTCGGCGATCAGCAGGCCGATCAGGGTCTTGCCGGAGCCGGTCGGGAGCTCCAGGGCGATATCCGCCTTGTCACGGTGGTCCATGTAGTCGCGCAGGATGTCTGCTTGATGGGACCACAACGCGCCGTGGCCGTCGCGCGTGCGTGGCAGCTCGCCGAAGAGCGCCTCCGGTGTGTCCGGCACGGGACGCTGCTTTACACGGCGCTTGAAACGGATCCGCTCCTGACCACCACTCACTGACAACCTCCCGGGAACCAGCTGCGGAAGACTCTCTTTTCCCGACCCGAAGAGGAGCGTAGTACCGGCCCCATCACCTCCAAGCCGAACAAGCCGAAGGGACGCTCGACGCTCCCATGTGCCGGTTGGCTCCGGCTATGGAACTTGCGGCATGGCCTTTCGGGTGCGGTAATCCGGTGTCGGCAGAGTGCCAGGAGTCTGCCGTTCGGCTGGCGACATGAGCGGCGTAGGTGTCGTCTCGTCCACCGATGTGCTTCCAGGTGTCGGCGGTGCTCCGATAGACGCCGAGCAGGCGGCGGACCACGGCGGCGGGTAGCGCGAGCCCGAGACGGAGACGAGGTGTTCGCCTACATGCGGGCGCCGCGCGATGCCGAGCGAGCGGAGCTGGGGGACTTCCGGCGCCGGGCGGCGGCGCAGGCGCGGGTGGAATGGGGCGACCCGACGCCAAGGGCGCGCCCGGGCCGTGTGGCGCAGGTGGTGGTGTCACCTGCGCCGGCGAGGTGTTTCACGTCCTGCCGCGGGCATGCATGAGGATCGCGGCGATAGCGCCGGACAGGAAGATCCTGCCGTCCATAACGGCGGCCACGGCGTCGTTCAGGCACCACCACTCGAGGGTCATGCCGGTCTCGGTGCCGGTGAGCTGTTGTTCGCCGAGGGATAGCTCGGTGGCGGCGTACAGGTGGAGGCGGCAGACGTTGTTGTTCATGAGCGCGATGTCGCCGAGCTTGCGCCAGGTCGTGGCGGTGACGCCCGCTTCCTCGGCCAGCTCGCGGCGGGCCGCAGCTTCGGGAGCCTCGCCGGGTTCCATGGCGCCGCCGGGGATGGTCAGCACCGTGCCGTGGACGTAGGTGGGCTGGCGGACGAGCGCGATGCGCCCGTGGTCGTCCTCGGCGATCGTGGCGGCGCCGTCGGGGACTTCGACAACCCGGAAGGTCCCCGGGGCGCCATCGGGCTGGACGACCGAGTCCTGGTGGACGCGTAACCGGCCACCATCGAGGACGGTCGTGCGGTCCACGCGGGACCAGCCGGACGGGGCGGGGCTGGCAGGCAACAGGACTCCTTGAGAGGGCTCAGTGGCGGTTGCCGAAGAGCAGGAAGAGAGCGAAGAGCGTGAGCGCGGCGATCAGGATGCTGGGCGGTGGCCAGGACGTACGGTCGGGCGCGTGAACGGCGTCGCCGTCCGGGGCTCCTCCGCCGTGGGCTTCGTGCCGGTGGCGGTCGCGGTCGGCCTGGGCCTCGTGCTTCGAGCCTTCGTCCCAGGTGATGCCACATTTATCGCACCGGTACCAATAGCCGGTCATAACGCCGCCCCTTTCCGACATGAATGCCCGTGTCATGGCCGGGAATCCGTAGGGCTCCCGAACCCTAGTGCTAGCCGCGGGCGGTCGGGAAGCGCATCCGGCGGGCTTCCCACCTTCGAGGGAGAATCCGTAACGGCGCCGTGGGGGCGGTGGGGCGGAAGCGCCTGCCGGGGTGCCGTCGAGAGGGACGCGCGTTTTTTCGCACGACCCCCTCGACGAAAGGTGATGTGAAGCACGGTGCCGGCGGCGACGTCCGTCACCTTCGTCGGCGGCGTGATGCGGGTCCTGCCGCGGTCAGCTCGCGCGGGCCAGGTCCAGGAGTTCGCCGACACCTTCGGCCGAGTCGTGCCCCCGGAAGCGCGGGAGAAGCCCGTGGACCAGCTCGACGCAGCGCGGCGCGCCGATGTGGTTCGCCATGGTGAGCGCCTTGGCGGCAGTCGTTGCCGCCCGGTCGTACTCGCCGTCGCGCAGGTACGCATCCGCCCCGTACGTCAGGAACATTGCCCTGACCTTGCCCTTTATCGTCGCCGGGTCGAATCGATGTTCTGCGGGAGCCGTTTGGGCTGCACCATCCTTCCGGTCAGAGTTGTACGCGTGCCTGACCACGCGTGCGGACGCACTGTTCGAGCTCACCGACGCCATGCTGTGTGTGGACGGACCGATGAAGACCCTGGTCAGCCTCGCGCTCGTACCGGAACACCGCCGCGGGCACGGCGCCTTGTACACCAGGCTCAATCACAGTCGGCTGGATGTGGGGCCGATTGCGACGGGCCAGGTGTAGGTGCCGTTGCCGAAGGCGGCCGACGGCCGCCTGGTCCTCGCGGTCGACGTCTCCCCGTGGCTGCGGCCGGACGCGGACCCCGCGCCTGAGCGGTGCTTCTGCCACACCTACGGCTACGGCGACAACAAACACCTGACATGTGACTCGTCATGAGTCACATGCTTGGGTCCAGGTCCCGGGCGGCCAGGGCGTCTCCTGTGAGCCCCTGCGGCAGGCTCCCTGAAGCGAGCGTTCTAACCAGTAGGCTGTGCGCATGGGCCAGACCAGCACCCGGGACAGGATCGTCATCGCCGCCTCGCGCCTTCTGCAGCGCCAGGGCTATGTCGGCACCGGCATCAAGCAGATCGCCGGCGAGGCGCAGGCCACGCTCGGCTCGGTCTACCACTTCTTCCCCGGTGGCAAGGAGGCCGTCGCGGTCGCCGCGATCGCCCACGGCGACCAGGAGTTCTCGGCGCTGCTCCGCGCCGCGCTGGACAGCGAGGAGAAGCCGGCCGCGGCCGTGGAAGCCTGCGCCCGGCAGCTCGCCGAAGCACTGCGGGTGTCCGGCTGGGTCGATGGCTGCCCGATCACTGCGGCAGCGCTGGAGACGCTGGGCACCGACTCCGAGATCCAGCGAGTGTGCGCAGCCGCGCTGCGTGGCTGGGAGCAGCTGGTTCACGACAAGCTGCTGGGTTCGGGCATCCCTGCTGGCGATGCCCAGGATCTGGCGACCACGATCATCAGCGCTCTGGAGGGCGCCGAAGTGACGGCGCAGGTCATCCGCAGCGAGGAGCCCTTGTGGGCGACGGGCCGGCAACTGGCCCGCCTGGTCGGCTCGTACGGCACACCCCCTGTGAGCTGATGCCCCCGTCGTCACGCATGCCGCTGCCCACACTGCCCGAAGGCGGTGCGGGCATTGGCATGGGACTGGTCACTCGCCAAGGAAGGCAAGGATCCGCTTGTTCACCTCCTCCGGGGCCTCGACCATCGGGAAGTGGCCCACGCCCTGGAGCAGCGCGCCGTCCGACCCCTTGGGCAGGGCGGCGACGATGTCGGCGAGGATCTCCTCGTTGACGACGGGATCCTCGCTGCCGTGCAGGTACAGGGTCGGCTGGGTGGGCAGTTCCGCCAGCAGACGACCCATTTCCCAGGCGTCGGTGCCGAATGCCTCGGAGGGGAAGTTCTGCCGGTAGAGGCCCAGTCCCGCCTGAAGGTTGGCCGGCTCGCGCAGGGCGTCCTTGCCCTCTTCCCGGTCCTGGGTGGGGTCAAAGCCGGGGATGTCGCCACTCCAGTGGTCCCACAGCCAGTCGATGTAGGCGAAGTCGTTCGCCGGCACCAGCTGATCGGCGATGGCCATCTGGAAGAAGTAGAAGTGGCTGTTCTTGTGGATCTGCTCGGGGACCGCGGCCCGGCGCTCGTAGAACCGCACCGGCGGGACATCGGCCACCACGACTTTCGACCAGCGCTCCGGCGCGAGGGCGGCGGCGCCCCAGGTGGCGAAGCCGCCCCAGTCGTGCCCGACGATGATCGCGTCACCGCCCCCGCCCAGCGCCTCGTGCAGCGCGTTGGCGTCCGCGATCAGGTCCTTCATCAGCATGCTTCCGTCCGGCGGCACCTGACTCGGGGCGAATCCCCGCATGTATGGGGCGACCACGTGGTACCCGGCCTTCGCGAGCTCCGGCATCAGGTGCCGGAACATGCCGGGGGTCTCCGGGAAGCCGTGCAGCAGCAGTGCCAGAGGGCCCTCGCCCTGCTCGACGTAGGCGAGGTCGAGGCCATTGACGGTGATGTGCTTGATCTCCACTGTTCCTCCCAGGTGACGGGCGACTGGCTGGTTCCGAGAGCCGCCGTTGTAACGAACGTTCTAACTAGACACTAGCACCACTAGAACGAACGCTCTATTCAATTCGGATGCCAGGTACGGCACCTGACTGTCGGTGAGAAGCCGCACGGCCGGGGATCTGCTTCTCAGGGCGCCCTGCGCGGCTCATCCCGCCGGGAGGCGGTGGCGTGGCTCGTCGAGCACGAGTCCTTGCGCCGGAGGGAGATATGACGGCATCGATGTGATCGAGGATCCTCGTCTACTTCTCCTCCACGGGCTGCCCGACCACCAGCAGTAGCAAGCCGGGACACGTACGACGAAACCCGGCACCTCCTCGAGGAGCCCGATGGCTGGACCACCGCTCCCTACCCGGAGCCGCAGCACACCCCGACCGTGGCGCGGGCCGCTCGCCCACATTGGGGGCCATCTGATGGACCCGGCCTGAACCGGGACCATCAGCCGTGCGACCGTCGATCTGCACGGGGCCGGGATGACCCGGCGCCAGGAGCGCATTCTTCGCCAGGATCGCCACGGGCCCGGCCCGGGCCGGGGTGCGCTGCCTGCGCTTGGTCAGCACGCTGATCCGAAAGAAACGGCCTAGCCCGACCTAGCCCTCGACGCCCGCTGCAGGTGGCGGCGGCCACCCGCAGCGGCCAGGTGCTTCCCGACACCTCCCAGTGGTGCCCATCCAACGAAGACCCCCGCGCCCTTCCCGGGCAAGGTCATCGCGCTGGTGGGGGAGAACGGCTCCGGCAAGACGACGCTGGCCGCGCTCGTGGCCGGGCTGTACCTGCCGACGTCCGGCCGCATCTCGTACAACGGCGTGGAGATCCGCGACGCCGACCGCGAGAGCGTCTTCGGGAAGGTCGCGCTGCTCGCCCAGAACGTGCAGGCGTGGCCGATGACGGTGAAGGCCAACGTGCACATCGGCGACGGCTCCAAGAACCTCGTGCAGGCCGACGTCGAGGCGGCGGCCGAGCGGGCCGACATCCGTACGGTCGTCGAGGAGCTGCCCAACGGGTGGGACTCGATCGCGATGAAGGGCTTCGAGCGCGGGGTGAAGCTCTCCGGCGGCCAGTGGCAGCGCGTCGGCATCGCGAGGGCGTTGTACCGGGGCCGGGAGCTGAACATCGTGGACGAGCCCACGGCCGCGCTCGATCCGCGTGCGGAGATCGAGATGTTCGAGTCGCTGCACGAGCTGACCGACGACGGCGTCACCTCCGTCCTCCTCATCACCCACCGGCTCGCGGCCACCGCCACCGCGGACGTGATCCACGTCCTGAACAAGGGGCGGCTGATCGAGTCGGGCACCCACAGCGAGCTGATGGCCATCAAGGACGGGCACTACCGGGGCCTGTACGAGCTCCAGGCATCCCAGTACACCACCACCACCACCACCCGGACGACGAAGGTCCCGACTCAGTCAAGGTGAGGCGCATGAAGATCCGGAACTCGGCCAACGGGCTCGTCGTTTGGTGCGACATCGTCGCCGAGCCGGATGCCCTCGGTGGTACCGAGCCCGACGGGCCGCAGGTCGCCGTCGAGTGGGTGCCGGTGGACAAGCTCGCCGGCCTGCGGTTCCTGCCGGTGTGGTTCGAGGAGCGGCTGCCCGCGCTCATCGCCCTGGGCCAGAAGCGGTGCAGAGTCGGCGTCTACGCAGGAGACGTCGCCTGAGCGCCGGCGAGGTGATGTGGGTCCTGCCGCGGCCACACCGCGGCAGGACCCTGGGGTCGGACAGGGAGGGAAAGAGGGATGGGGAACCGAGAATTACCGATGAGCCCGGCCGAGTACGTCAAGACGGTGCCGAAGGTCACCCTGGCGGCGGCGGTACTGCTCACGGTCGGCCCGGACCGGCCGGTCATGCTCCGGTCCGTCTTCAAGGGCACCGGGTGGCAGTTCCCGGGCGGGAACACCGACGACGGAGAGGACCCGAGGGCCACAGCCGCCCGGGAAACGGAGGAAGAGACCGGGCTGCGGGTACGGGGCCCGATGGACCTGCTCCTGATGCAGTTCATCCACCCCGGCGTGAAGGGCTGGCCGATCGGCAAGATCGTCTGCGTCTTCGACGGCGGCAACATCACCTGGGAGCAGTTCACATCCATCCGGCTCGACCCGGAAGAGCACGACCACGTGCGGGCCCTGGAGTGGGAGAGCTGGGTGACCCAGGCCGACTCGTACCGCGTGAAGCTCCTCGACACCGTGCACCGCGCCCGGGCGACGGGCCGCGCCGCGTACCTGGTTCGCGGCACGCCGTGACGCCCGTGCGGCGCAGGTGGCCTGCGTCACCTGCGCCGGCCAGGTACTCCGTTTCGATGTGAGATGGAGAGTCGCACCTTGCGTGAATAGGTGATGTTCGCGAGAACGGGAATCAGCTGCCGCAGGCTTGCACCCCGGCGGATCCGTCACTGCCCAGTCCGGTGGGTGAGGGGGAGGCGGTCGGCGATGCGAAGAGTGCCTGGACGGTTTCGGTGGCCAGGTCTCGCAGCCAGGTGTGGGCGCGGTCGTCGTCGTAGCGCTGATGCCACAGCAGGTACAGGGGGACCTCGGGCAGCGGGAGTGGCGGCGGCAATATGACGAGGCCGAGTTGGTCCCGGGCTGCGCGGGTGACCGCGTCGGGGAGGGTGACGATCAGGTCGGTGTCGAGGGCGAGTTGCAGCGCGAAGGCAGCGGTGGGCCCGGCGGCGACGACACGTCGTTCGAGGCCACGGGAGGCCAGGGCGTCGTCGATCGGGTCGCGCAGGCTTCCGCGTCGCGAAACGGTGAGGTGTTCGGCGGCTGCGTAGCGCTCGATGCTCAGCGGACCTTCGGTGAGGGGGTGGCTCGGTCGGACGGCGACGACCAGCCGGTCGCTGCCGACGAGGCGGTGGCGGATGTCGGGGAGCGTCGGAGCGCTGGAGCTCGATTCGAGGTCGACCTCACCCCGGCGCAGCTCGGCGTCGTCCGTCCCGGGTTCGGCCGACAGGCGCAGCCGGACGCCGGGGGCCTGGCGGTGGACGGCTGTGATCAGGGCGGTGCCGCAGGCGGCGGTCAGGGCGTCGTGCCAGCGCACGGTGAACACCCGGTCCAGGGCTGGGAGGTCGAGTTCTTGCTGCGCGGACAGAAGGTGGTGGGCCTGCTGCACGAGGGAGTGGACCTGGGCGCGCATGGCCAGCGCACGGGTGGTGGGAACCATACTGCGGCCGGTGCGGACCAGGATCTGGTCACCGGTGGCCTTGCGGATGCGGCCCAGGGAGCGGCTCATCGCCGGTGGGGTGACGTGGAGGCGTGCTGCTGCGCCGGCGACGCTGCCCTCTTCCAGCAGTGCGTCCAGGGCCATGAGCAGGTTCAGGTCCAGTTGCATGCCAGTAACTCTATAAGTGAATAGCATGCACTTGCTGTTAATGACTGGGGTGCCTACCTTCGAAGTGCAGGCGCGAGACAAGCCGCCCGCACACCTCGAACTCAGGGAGCCCCCATGAGCACAGCCATGCCTTTCGCCGCCGATATGACGCTCCTGTCCGAGGTCACCACCACGGTGAAGACCGCAGGCATCACCCTGCGCGAGCGCCACACCCCACACGCCCGGGGCGTGAGTCTGGACGAGGTCGTCGCTGAGATCCACGCCAACGACGACGCGGTGCTGGACGTGCTGCGGGAACCGCTGCTGCGGGCCCGGCAAGGGTCGCGGTGGGCCGAGGACGAGCTGGCTGGCGGTGCGCTCCCGTCGGGGGAGTGGTGGGTCGTCGACCCCGCCGAGGGCAACATCAACCACGTTCACGGCATGGAGGACTGGGCCGTCACCGCCACCCTGGTCCGCGACAACCAGCCGGTACTCACCGTCGTCCATCTGCCGCTGACCGGCGACACCTACACCGCCGTCGCCGGCGGCGGTGCCCGCCTCAACGACCGTCCCCTGAAGGTGTCCGCCAAGACCGACTTGGGCGCCGCGCTCATCGGCACCGGCCAGGCCAGGCCCGGCGAGGACGAGCGCACCTTCCGCCGGATCGGTGACTCGGTCACCGCCATGCTCATCAACGGCCTGGTCGTGCGCGTGTCCGTTCCCGCCACGATGCAGCTCATCCACGTCGCCGCCGGACGCACGGACGCCTTCTGGCAGTTCTCCGACGTCCGCTCCGGCCTGGTCGCCGGCGCCTTGCTGGTCTCGGAGGCCGGAGGTGTCGTCACCGACCTGGCGGGCGAGCCCTGGAACACGGGCAGCCGCGACTTCCTGGCCGCCGCCCCCGGCATCCACACCGCCGCCCTCAAGGTTCTGTCACCGATCACCTGACCGGACGTCTCCGCTCTTTCCCCACCCCGATACCGCAAGGAGCATCACCGCATGACAAGCATTGGCATCCTGGGCGCCGGCCGCGTCGGCGCCAACCTCGCCGACAAGCTCTCCGCAGCCGGACACCATGTCACCCTCGGTGTCCGGAACCCGGAAGAGACCGCAGCCCTTGCCGCTGGCATCGCCCCGCAGATCGCCTTCGCCGACCAGCGCACTACCGCCCGCACCGCGAGCATCGTGATCAACGCGACGCCCGGCCACACGTCCCTGGACCGCCTGGCCGGCCTGCGCACCGAGCTCTCCGGAAAGCTCCTCATCGATGTCTCCAACGCCACCCGCGACGCCGATGACGGCCTGCCCGGCGACCTGTGCTATCCCGGCAGCAGCCTCGCCGAGCAACTCCAGGCCGCCCTCCCCAGCACCCATGTGGTAAAGACCCTCAACACCATGCTGTTCATGGTCATGACCGCTCCCGAAACCCTGGCCACCCCACCGACCGCCTATCTCTCAGGCGATGACCAGAACGCGAAGAAGACCGTTACCGGTCTGCTCGGCGACCTGGGCTGGCAGCCCGCATGGATTGAGGACCTCGGCGGCATCACCACAGCCCGCGCCACCGAGGCCCTGATCCTCATGGTTCCTCATGTCCTGCGCCGACACGGCTTCAAGCCCTTCGCCGTCTCCCTCGCCCGCTGACCCATCAAGACCGGGTTCGGACCAAAACCAGTAGCGGGCTCGGGCGAGGCAGCTGGGCACTGGCACGGACAACGCCCGCTGAGCTGCAAGTGACGCCCGAACTCATCGAAATTCATCACGCCGGCTCCACACGAGGCGACTCCCGAAGTCGGGCTCTGGCTCAAGTTCTGTGGAGTGTCACTCCCCGTGGTGCATCCTTGACGGCCGGTCGACTGGGAGCCGTTCTCATGACTGACCGGGCCCGTCGAGGCGTTCCGTGGGGCCGGCGAAGGAGAGGAAGAGAGTCCGCGTGGTGAGCAGCCAGGTGTCGTCCACCTTGCGGAAAGTGTCTTCGTAGTGCCCCACCTGAACCGGGGGCCGCGGCGGTACGAGGCCCCCGCTGTAGCCGTCGACACGGTACGTGGTGAAGTAGGTGGTGGCGGCGGCGGTGTCCGCAGAGGTCACGGTAACCAGGATGTTGGTGCATATACGGCGTGACAGTCGGTCTGCGGGCCGGTTGCCGAAGTAGGTGCGCAGGGCGTCGTGACCCGCAATGAGGCGGTCGCCGGCGGGCCATTCCCAGGTACCGTCCTGCGTGAAAAGGTCCGCCACCGAGCCCGGGTCCCCGAGGTCGAGCCGGTGGACGAACTCGACTACCAGCCGTTCACAAGCCCGCTCTGCGAGCAGGCGCTCCATCGAGTCAAGAGTTTCTGCGTTCATAATCAACTCATATCAGGTCGCCCCTGGCTGAGGCCGCCTCACCCGAGCTGGGCGCCGGTTCCGGGTCTCATGTTCTCCAGAGCCGTGCCCGTCCGTGGCCGCCCCCACCTGCCGATCCGTGGCTCAGTGTGACCAGTCCACAAAAGTTGAGCCAGAGCCCGAAGTCGTCGACAAACCACTCCCATTCCGTGTGCAGAGCCAGGGGCAGACGGCCACCAGCCTGGACGATCTGGCGAATAGACCGAACCCTCGGCCGGTACCTCACCGGGGCAGGTCTACCGTGTCGTCTCATGACAATTTGATGGTTGGCGGCACCGGCTTTGGGGGCCGAGCTGATCCGGCAGGTGAGAGCAGGTCAGCGGCTCCCGCGAGACAGAACCCGGCGTACAGGCCGACTCGTCCACCTCTAACCCCCTCTGACCTGCGAAAACAGACTCAGAGGGGGCTTCTTTTTGGCCCCTGGGGAGAATCTGGGGAGAATCCGCCGGAGCGCTCCCCGTCCCGGCCTGCCCCTGTACCGCCGCGCGGACGGCGAACGCCAGCAGCGAGCCGAGGGCGGCCATGCCCCGGGCGCCGGACTTCGGCATGAAGTGCACGTAGGTCCGCAGCGTGAACGCCGGGTCGCTGTGGCCGAGCCAGGCCGCGAGCTGAACGATCGTCTCGCCGGCGGCCAGGACGACCGACGCGAACGTGTGGCGGAGGACGTGGAACCCTTCCTCCCGCGGCATGGACCACTTCACGCGACGCAGTGTCGGCCGACCGGGCCGCGGGATGACGGTGATCTCCGGCTCTGGGATCACACCGGCCGCGACGAGGGCAGGCTTCCAGTGCTTCTCGTCAAAGGTGGACCGGTTGATCGCACCGCCGCTCTTCCCGCCCGTGCGCGTGGTGGTGACCAGCAGGCGCACCGTGACCAGCGGGCGTTTGTCCCACGGCAGGTTCGGCCGGGCCGGGTCGACCCACGGCAGCGTCACCGCCACAGTGCCGAACTCGGCGATGTGCGCGTTGACGGCCTCGGCGAGCTCGGGCGGGCAGGGGGCCTCACGGGTCTTGTTGCCCTTCGGCGGGGCGAACGCGAGCTTGCCGCCGACCTTGACGATCTGCCGGGTCACCTTGATGACGTCGCCGTCCATGTCGTCCGGGGAGAAGCCGAACGCTTCGCCCTGCCGGATCCCCGAACCGGCAGCGAGGTCCACGAGCACGCGGTACCGGCCCGCCAGCGCCCTCCGTACCGCCACGACTGTCTCCAGCGGCCACGCCTTTGCCTTGCTCTCCGGCGCCTTCGGGGGCTTCAGGTCCGGGTCGCGAAAGGGGTTCACGGCGATGCGCTTCGCCTGCTTCGCGGCCTGCATGATGCTGGAGAAGTGGCGCCACGTCGTCCGCAGCGTGTTGACGTCGATGTCCTCCTCGGCCCGGGTCTGCCACTCCTTGATCTCGTCGGAGCCGATCTGATTCAGGAGCAAGTGACCCACGTGCGGAAGGATGTGGTTGAAGACGCGGGGCCGCATGGACTCCTTTGTCCCCGGCGGCACGCGAAGGGTCGGCCACCACTTCTCCTCGACGTACCACTGAAGCGTGACATTGCCGTCGCGCGGGTCGATGAAGGTGCCGCGCTTGCTGTCGGTCTGCGAAGTGGAAAGCCAAGTCTTGGCGTCATCAAGGAGGTTGAACGAGCAGTCCGCGACGCCGGGTATATCGGCCACCTTGTAGCGCTTGCCTATGCCGTATCGGGCAGTCCGTTTGCGCTTGCCGGTGACCGGGTCCTTCTTCTTGGTCAGCCAGCGATCCTCAATGTATCCGGGCATTCAAGTTCGTTTCTGTAAAGGCGGAGCCGCACCCGGAGCATGTGTTCCGTGACGTGCAACTCCTGCGCCGCTTCTTCGTAGGAGTGCGCCCAGCGCATCGCGGCCTCAAGGGCGGCGGTGGAGACCAGCCGGCGGGCCGCGGCCTCGTCGGCGCGGCGCTCCTGTCGGCGGCCCCAGATGCGGGCGGCGGGGTGCTCAACCACGCGGCAGTCGACGTCGCCGCGCTGCGCGTGCTCCAGCTCGTGGGCGAGCGCGCAGCGCTCCTGGACGGCGGTAAGCCGAGTGGAGAGGATGATCAGACGACGGGACGGAACCCACCATGCCCACGAGTCGGAAAGCTCTGTGTACCGGACATGCAGGCCGAGCTGCTCGGCCCGCTCCAACGGGGAGTAGGTCCCGTTGGAGGCTTCCGGTACGCGGGCGCACACGGGGCCGTCCAGAGCAAACTGTGGCGTGGAAGCCTTCTGGTTGAAGGCATGGGTCGTCATTCGTCCCCCCATTTCAAGCTGAGAAGTAGCCGTCCGATCATGAATCGGCTGCACAGATACGTGCAAGTGGCATTTATGGAGAGATTCGCTTGAAACGGGTGGAGGTGGGACCTGTTACAGGTTTTCGCTGTCGAACCGGCGGATGGCTTCATCCACCGCGCGGCGGTCGCTCTCGGGCCCACCGTCACCCTTGGGGGAATGCGCAACCGCTTCGAAATGCTCTTGGGTCAGCCGCGGGCGTTCCGACTGCGCGCGGATGGTGGCAGCGAACAACCTTTGCGTGGCCGCCTCAAAATCTGCGATCGCCGGCGGCGGGGCTCCGTGCTGCTGGCAAGCCATTTGGAACTTGAGCGCGCCGTACATGGCTTGGGCCACGTCGTCCATCCCGCCCATGACGGGCGTCACCTCCACCACGGGCACCTCTCGGGCAGAGGTCGGGGCAGGCTTGCCGGACAGAATGTCGTCGATACAACTCGGCGCCCAGTCCAGGGCATCCGCGATAGACGTCAGGGTGTACGGCCGCCGGCCTTTCGGAGCCACCCCCTTCTCGGCGTTCTTCACGCTGCCCACAGATACGCCGGCGCGGTTGGCAAGCTCCTGCTGGCTCAGCCCCTGACGCTCCCGCTCCTGCCGCAGGGCGGTGCCGAGTCGCTGCCAGCGCTCTTGTGACACGTCGTTCACGATCCTTGCCCTGTCGTTGGCCCGTGGTTTCCCTGGTCCTAGCCAAGGTACGTCCCCCCTCTTTGGATCTGCAACGCATGGGAACGCGCCGCAACGCCATGGAACGCCATGAGTCCAACGATGTCAATCGAATGGCTTTGATCGCTTGTTTCGTTGCACTTCGTTGTCTAAATTGATGGCGCGGGGTGCAACAAGGTCCCCGCTGAACCCAGGGGGGTTTTGTGATCACTGCTGCCGTCAACGGCTCATCCGCGGCCCGGGGGTACGCCATCCGGCCTGCCGTACTCCGCACTGCGCAGGCCGCCGCCTACCTCGGCGTTGCCATCCCGACCCTGCGCACCTGGCGCCACCGCCGCCGCGGGCCGAAGTCCTTCCGCATGGAAGGCCACGTTGTCTACCGGCTCGCGGAACTCGACGCCTACTTGGACGCGTGCGAGGCGGCCGACTCCCGGTCGAACCCGGAGTTGAACCCGCTCAACCAGGCGGCGCGGCGCGACCGGTCCGGCCGCCGTGTGGGTGAGCGGTGGGCGGCATGAGCGCTTGGGCCATCGTCGGATTCCTGCTCGTCGGCGGTGCGACCGCGGCGTGGCTCGTCCGCAACGAGGGTGCGCCCGGCCGTCGGGGCGGCCGGCACCGCGGTGGTGATGCCCGATGACCGCGCCGCAGATATCCGCCGCCCGACTCCTGGGGACCTTCGTCCCGGGCACGGCCGAGTGGGACCGCGCCCGCTCGGGTCTCGTCATCACCGCCACTGAGGTTGCGGCCGTCGTGGGGCTCTCGCCCTGGCGGACCCGTTCGTCCCTGTGGCACCGGAAGGCCGGGGCCGCCCCGGCGAAGACGGTCACATCGCCGGCCGCCATGAAGTGGGGCACCCGCCTGGAGCCGGTGATCGCCGATGTTTTCGCGGAAGCCCACCCGGACCTCGCTGTCCACGCCACGGGCACGTGGGCCAACCGGGACAGGGGTTGGCAGCGCGCCACCCCGGACCGCATCATCACCCCCGCCGACGGCGGGCCGGCGGCCCTGCTGGAGATCAAGACCAGCCGCCACGAAGACGACTGGGTCGACGGCGTACCCGTCTACTACCGGTGCCAGGTCCTTTGGCAGCTCGACACCCTCGGCCTCGACGTCGCACACGTCGCGGTCCTGGTGGCCGGACAGGATTACCGCGAATACACCGTCCCCTACGACGCCGCCGAGGCGGAGGCGCTGAGGGAAGCGGCGTCCGAGTTCCTGCGCAGCATCGCCGCGGGTGAGCCGCCGCCGTCGGATGAGCCCCCGGCCGCGTCCCCTGGTGAACGGCACTTGCCGGACCCGGTGGGCGATGTCGACATCGCCCCGGACCTCGCCGAGGCGTACCGGTCGGCGGTCCTCGCCTCCCAGCGCGCCGCCGCCCGGAAAACGGACCTCGCTGCCGCCGTCCTGGCTGTGATGGGCGATGCCCGCCACTGCCGCGCGGCCGGACAGACGGTCGCCACCCGGTCCGTGCGCCCCGACGGCACCACCCGTTCCCTCATCCCCAACCGCACCTACATGAAGGCATCATGACCAGCTCGACGCAGGCCGCCGCCGTCCACACCGTTCGGGACGACGCCGCCATCACGGCTGGGGAAGGCGCCCGGCCGGGCGCAGTGCACCTTGACCAGTTCCGTGCCGAGCGGCGCGCCAACCGCATGCTCGCCCGCATCCGCGCGGCGGCCGGGCGCGATCAACTCACCTTGGTGCAGGCGCTCATCCTCGACCACGGCCTGATGGCTGAGGAGTTCTCCGCGAACGACTTCCGCCCTCAGCTCCCGGACCTGCCCCACGGCCTCCTCGGCGCCGCGGTGCGCGGCCTGGCTGCGTCCGGCGCAATCACCGCCACCGGCCGGACGGTGCCGAGCACGTCGCCGGCGACGCACGGCCACCGCATCAGCGTCTACCGCATCACCGCGACACCAGGGGAGACAGCACCCGCGGCGTGAACACGTCCGCCGGCGCGGGGGTCGGCGGACGGCATGCAGTCAGTCAGTACCAGGGGAGGGAACAGAATCATGTGGGCGCGGTTGGACGATGGCTTCCACTCACACCCGAAGATCATCAGGGCGGGCAACGCCGCCGCCGGCCTGCTCGTGCGAGTGATCTCGTATGCAGGACAGCACCTGACGGACGGCGTCGTCCCGGGGGCGATCGTGCGTGAGTACGGGACCGCGCCGCAGATCCGCAAGCTGTCCGCCGTCGGGCTCCTGCACACCGCCGGTCACGAGTGCGCACGTTGCCCGCAGCCGGACCCGGGCGACTACCTCGTCCACGACTTCCTCGCCTCCAACCCCTCCCGGGCCCGCGTCCACGCCGACCGCGACCGGGCCGCCGAGCGGCAGAGGCAGGCACGCGCGGCGAAAACCGCCGTCGCTCCGGATGCGAACCGCGCCCGATCTGCCACCGGATCACGGCCGAAGCGGACGCGAAACGACGCCGATTCGACCCCCCGTTCTCCGGCTGCGCCGCAGGTCAACGAGGTGCGTCACGCCGGGCGCCTCGCGGGCGCGCACGTAGACCCGACCCGTCCCGACCCGAGTTCTATCCCTGACGGGATAGAACAGTCCCCCCTTCACCCCCCACAGCGCACAGCGGCCGGGCCGGAGGCGGCCGGCGTCCCTGCCTTCGCGCAGACCCTTGCCGACCAGCTCACCGCGGCCGGGTGCCACGTGGGGTGGCGGACCGACAGTGCCGACCGCGAGGCACTCCACCGGCACCTCGACCGCATCCCCACCGACCGGCTCGTGGACGCTGCACGCCGCGCATGGAACCCCGCCAACCCGCCGAGGACCATCCGCTACCTGCTGCGCGTCTGGGATGCCCTCCCCGACACCCCCGCGGACGCACCCGCCGCGCCCCTGCCCGGCCCGTTCGTGGACCGGCATCAAACGGCCAGCGACGACCAGTTCGCTCGTGCCCTGGACCGCGCCCGCGCCCGCATGGCTGCCGAAGGCGCCGCCGAGACCGACACACAGAAAGCCCTGACCGCGTGACCCCTGAAGAAACGGTTGCCCTGACCCGCTACGTCCGCGCCATCTGCCCCGGACAGCGATTCGACGAGTACACCCCCGACGCCTGGCACGACGTCCTCGCCCCCTACAACCTGGCCGACGCCCGTGCCGCCGTCGTTGCCCTCGTGGACAGCGGCAAAGCCTTCGTGGCCGTCGGCGAGATCACGGCCAAGGTGCGCGAGCTGCGCGCCGGCCGGTCCCGCCACATCCACGGACCCGGACAGCCCCCGGAGATCCCCGACGCCGACCCCGACGACATCCCCGCCTACCTCGCCGCCGTCCGCGCCCAGCGCATCCGCGCCGCCGACCCCACCACCCGCCGCCGCCCCCTAGCCGAACTCCTCGCCGCCACCGGCCGACACGTCACCAAGGAACTCCGCCCCTGACACCTGTAATTCACCCCGCCTCTCCACTCCCAACCGCCTCAGCGGCTCCAACAAAGCCACGAACAGCCACAACGGCCCGTCTGACCTCGCGACACAGCCACGGCACCCCTTTCCCGCCGGGCACCCGTGAAGACGCTCCAGGGGCCCGTCCAGCCGTTCGAAGCCTCCCGCCAACCCCTGCCTGGCGACCGACCCGGAAAGCACCCTGTGCCCCTGATCAAGATCACCCCACCGCCCTACGTCCCCCGCAGCGACGAATACCGGGTTCCCTGCACAGACGAACCTGAACACTTCTTCCCCCCGGACCGGCAGGAGCAGCCGGCCGAAACCACCGCGCGCGTGGCCGCCGCCCAGGCCATCTGCTTCCGCTGTGCCATCCGCACCACCTGCGCCGCCTGGGCCCGCGACCACCGGGAGTGGGGGATCTGGGGCGGGCGCACCGAGGCGGAACAGAACTACCGCCCCACCACTCGCCGACTCGCCACGCACACGAAGGCGGCTGCATGACCCGGTACACCGCGACCACCATCACTGACGAACGCCTGGACGACCTTTACGAGCGGCTCGCCACCGCCGCCCACATCGCCGACACCCTCCTGTGCACCACTCGTCGGCGCACGGAGATCGTCACCGTGCTGCGCGCCCTATGCACCGGAGAGATCACTCCCGAACAAGCTATCGCCCAAACTGCCGACTAAGGGAGAGATGGTCAGGGGTTCCTTCGGGTCAAGGTCGATAGTAGGGATTGCTCGCGAAGTACTTCCCGTTTTCACATTGATCCCCTCCCCATTTGACCTGGCGGCAGATCTCAAGCCAAACGCGCTGAATGCCCTCTGCGTTCTTGTATCCGACATTCCGGAAGGTGATTGTGCTTTTGCATTCCCCTCGGTTGTACTTCTCTCCGAGGTTGAACTCTTGTCCATTGCCGAGGCGAATCCAGACCTTCGCGTAAGCCACTCGGGCGTCGCAGGTGTTGTCCGAGACGGTGAGCCTTCCGCTGTGGAAGTAGTTCCTGTCGGCCCAAGTGAAGCTGATGTGGGCGGAGTCTGCCCAACTGGCCTGAGCTTCGGCACTGTCGACCTGCCCCGCCCATGCGGGGCCAGCGAGGCCGACGACGAGACTGACCGCACCTGCTACCACAGAGCCCACACGCCGCATATATCCATCCTCTCGTCGCATCTATGGATGCTGCTATGTGAGGCTATGCGCCCGAGGGTGCAGGTGCAGAAATACCCGATTCAAACCGCCCGGCCGGGTGGCGCGTGTAGCGCGTTCCTGAAAGTTAATCCACGTTCCGTTAACGCGTTTGAAGTCATTCTCTTCGAGGAGGATCATGACCAACCTAATTGGTCCCGCCTGCACCATCTGTGCTCGTCCCCTGTGGGCCGACGAGCTGCACCGGTACGCATGCCGCCCCTGCGAACGACGCATCACGGCCCACCTTGATCAGCTTCCGGACCTGATTCACGACCTTCACGGACTGCTCACCCCCGGCACTGGTCCGGCGTCCAGTGGGCCCCGGGGGCGCGCCGCCACGGAACCGTCGGCACCGCTCCGCCTCGGCATCCTCGACCGCATCACCGCCGCCACGGCCACCCTGGACAGCTGGCTGGCCGACTGGCACGACCACCTCGACTGGCCGCCCCCTGCCTACCGGACCGACCCGCTCGTCGAGGCCGCGGCAGCGCTGCGCACCAACCTGCCCTGGGCCGTCGAGAAGCACCCGGCCGTGGACGAGTTCGCACGCGAAATTGCCGACCTGCACGGCGACGCAACCGGCCTCCTCGACCCTGCCAAACGCCCCCGCCGCATCGGGTACTGCCCCGCCTCCGCACCCGACGACCACACGCAGGCGTGCGGCGCCGTCCTGCGCTACATCCCCGGCGCGACCACCGTCACGTGCCGGTGGTGCGGAACGACCTGGGACGCGATCGATCTAGGCGCTGCACTCGCCCTAGCGGTTTGAACGGAGCAGCCACATCTCACGCCTGCACAAAGCGTCCCGGCCAGCAGTGTCAAGGCTGTTCCGTTCGCGCCTGTTCCACAAACGCTGTCACTGCTCTCCAGTAGGAGTTGATCAACGGGAAGAACGCGGAGGGCGCTGCCGTTCCTCTGGCTATGTCACCCAGTGCCATGTACACCGCTCGCGAGGCTTCAGATACTGCGCGAACGGCTTCGATGATCTCTGCCTGCCCATCCAGTTCAACAAGTGCTGCGCAGTGCCTATAGCGACCGAACTCTTCGCGTAGCTGACGCCGGTGTTGCTCGATGGAGTCCTTCCGTCGTGCAGCATCTTCTATCTGCAAGAGACTAGGGACCTCTCGGTACCCGACCCCCATGCGGTGTGCTTCCTCGACAAAAGCGAGGTAAGCGTCCCGCCGGGCATCGCGGCGTCGTGCGGCTTCCTGAGTCTCTGCGACGGCCTCGGCTTGTACACGCGCTGCCTGGATGTGCCCCCGGCTTGTCACCCAACTGGCTAAGACAGCGGTAGCGGCAGTAAGCCCCGCCACCCAAAGCGCGCTGTCACTCATGCTCTAAGGGTGTGGTCGAACCTGGCCTGGAAGGCAGGGCGCATGGGCGCCACCGCGGGGCGCCCATGTGTGTTTGGGGATTCCCGCGGACCGTGTCACACTCAATCGCAGCACCCCCCGTATGCCCGCATACCGGGATGAACAAGCCAGAAAGCCCCTTCGGCCCCTCCCCCCCCGGGCCGGAGGGGCTTTCGCGTAGCCAGGCGGAGGCAGACGCACGTGTCCCCAACCACCCCCGTCATCTGCGACACCGTCGCCGCCGCCCACCACTTCCACGTCACGCCCGCCACCGTCCGCCAGTGGATACGCCGCGGCCACGTCCAACACAACGGCTACGACCAGGCCGGCCGGTCCCTGGTCGACCTGCGCGAAGTCCGCGACTACGTGACTCAGCGGGGCACCACGGCAGCGTGAGCGCCCGCACGAAAGGTCGCGCCCCGTGTCACAGCTCGCTCTGATCGACGCCGCCCCCGTCTCCACCGGGCGCACCCTGCCGGGCATACAGCCCTTCTCCATCCTCCGGACAGACCTGGGCCCATGGCGAGACCGCCGCCGCGCCTGGGAAGACCTCGGGCTGCACAGCCGACGAGGGCGTGACATCACCACGTTCAACACGGCTGGCTCCTTCGGCCGGAGGCTCGCCGACGTCAACGGCGGACTGTCCACCTTCGACCCCGTCCTCGCGGAAGCGTCCTACACCTGGTACTGCCCGGACGGCGGGCAAATCCTCGACCCCTTCGCCGGCGGCTCCGTGCGCGGCCTCGTCGCCGCCAACGGCGGCTTCCGGTACACCGGTATCGACCTGTCGCCCGTCCAGATCGACGCGAACGAGGAAGCCGCCGCCGACTGGCGAACCCGCGACCTGCTCGCCACCGAGCCCCGATGGATTCACGGCGACGCCCTCGAGGAACTCCCCGAACTCCCGACGGCCCACGCGGACTACGTCTTCACCTGCCCGCCGTACCACGACCTTGAGCGCTACAGCGACCACCCGGCAGACCTATCTGCCATGCGGTGGCGCGAGTTCGCCGAGGCGTACCGGGCGATCATCGCGGAGACCGTCCGCTGCCTGGCGCCGCACAGGTTCGCCACCTGGGTCGTGGGCGAGGTCCGCAACAGCACGGGCACCGCCCGCGGCCTGATGCCGCTCACCATCGCCGCTCACGAAGCGGCCGGAGCCCGTCTCTACAACGACGCGATCTTGGTCAACACCCTCGGCACCGTCCCCATGCGGCTCGGCGCCCAGTGGCGCGCGTCCCGCAAGCACGGTCGCCACCACCAGTACGTGCTGACCTTCGTCAAGGGCGACCCCCGCAAGGCCACGGCCGCGCTGTCGACCCCTTGACCCACCGCCATCCCGGCCCCGCCGGGACTGCTAGGACCCGCCACCATGGAGGCTCCCGCACCGTACCCGGGGAAGCCGGTTCGACTCCGGCCGGGACCACCAGGGACTGCGCCGCCCATTAGTAACCGACCCCCGCCTTCCGGGGGTGAGCCGAACGGGGTTGAAAGCCCGCGCAGTCCCCGCAGCGCCTAGGACTCCGCTCCGTCGTCGCTCTCGTTCTCCTCGTTGGCGGCTGCCACCGGGTGGGGCGTGTCGAGGACGGGGAGAAGGTAGTCACCGCTTCCCGAAGCGGTGTGGGCGCCTCCAGCTGGGCACCGTCCGTTGGTAGGGAATCCGTTAAACCACAGGCCGTAGCACTTGTTGCACCAACGCCAGTTGGACTGGCCGAGGATAGGCAAGGCGACTCCTTCCGGATGGACCCGGTAGATGGAGCCGACGCAGGCTCCAAGGCATCAGCCTGGGCGCACGGTTGGCGGTAGGGAAGGCTTCAACCCCAGGCGTGCAGTGGTGAGGTTCGCAGGGCAGCGCACGCCTGGAACGGAGTATCGATGGCCTGGCAGGCGAGCGACCGTAAGGCGCGGCTACCGTCCAATTGGTCCACCATCCGGACCCGCATCCTCACCCGCGACCCGGTGTGCCGCATCTGTGGCGTCCGCCGGTCGACGCAGGTCGACCACGTCAAGGCCATGACCGACGACCACCGTGACCGGGCTCTACAGGGCGTATGCGGCCCCTGCCACGCCCAGAAGAGCGCGGCCGAAGGCGCTGCCGGCCGCGCCCGCCGCCCCGGCCGGCGCCGCCCCGACGACCCCCACCCCGGCCGCCTTGATCACCCTGAGTGATGGGCCTGCCGTCCACCCCTGGGGGGTGACCCCCCTCCCCGGCTCCGACCCAGGGCGATGGGCAATGCACCTGTCCGTCTGTACGGGTTTCCGAGCCCGTCAACCGGGGCCCCTCGACTCGTTGCCCGTGCATCACGCACCCCGCCGTTACTCGGAGTGGTCTGCCGAGGTCGTGTGGCAACGCGCGGGAACCGCCCGCCGACGAGTAACCCGCCGCCACGGCGGCCGGCCAACCGGGGCGTCCGGCGGGCGGTTTCCCGCTCCTTTTCCCAGGCGCGCAGCAGCTATCGGAGGTGATCGTGTGGGTTCCCGCGGACCCGTACCGAAGCGTTCCGTTGAACGGCGTCGGCGCAACAAGGACGTCACCGAGCCGGTTCGCGCTGCGTCCGCACCCGGCGCGGTCGAGTGGCCCGAGCCCGAGCCGAGTTGGCACGCCATCGCCCGTGACTGGTACCTCTCCCTGGGAACCTCCGGGCAGTCCCAGTTTTACGAGCCTTCCGACGTCGCCACCGCCCGGTACGTCGCCGAGGCCATGAGCCGGAACCTTGACACCGGTCGATTCTCCGCCCAGCTCTTCGCCGCCGTCACCTCCGCCATGACTGAACTCCTCACCACTGAAGGCGCCCGGCGCCGGGTGCGAATCGAGCTGGAGCGCGCCCCGGCTGAACAGGAGACCCCGGCGGGAGTGACCGCCATCGCCAACTACCGGGCTGCCCTCGGCACCTGAGCCTGACCCCGGAAGGGGGTGGCCACCGTGACCGCCCCTGCTGACGAGGACCTCCCGCCGGACATCATCGAACCGGTGATCATCGGCCCCACCTGGCGCCGCGGCGAGGACGGCCGATTCGTGCTGCCGGAGTTCTCCCTGGGGTGGCACGTCCTGTCGTGGACCGCCGAGTACCTCCAGCACTCCGCCGGTATGCCCTGGAGGTACACCCCGGAACAGGCACGCTTCACGCTCTGGTACTACGCCATCGACCCGGAGACGAATCGATTCCTCTACCGGGACGCGGTGTTCCAGCGGCTGAAGGGGCACGGGAAGGACCCGCTCGCGGCGACCTACGCGGCGGTCGAATTCGTGGGCCCGTGCCGGCCGTCGGGGCGCGCCGCCGGTCCCCATGACCCCTCCGGCGTACCGGAAGGCCAGCCCCTGGGCGTGCCTCATCCGGAGCCCTGGGTGATGCTCGCCGCGGTCACGCAGGCGCAGACCCGCAACACCATGATGATCTTTCCCGGGCTCTTCACTCAGAGGGCCATGGAGGAGTACTCCATCGACCTCGGCAAAGAGGTCATCTACGCTCACAAAGGCCGCGCCCGGATCGAGGCCGTGACCTCGTCGCCGCGTGCTTTGGAGGGCTCCAGGGCATCGTGGAGCTTGATCAACGAGCCGCATCACTGGCTGTCGACCAACGGGGGTCATGAGATGGCGGCCGTCCTGGAGAGGAACGCGACCAAGAGCGCCGACGGGTCCGCGCGCAGCCTGGCCATCACGAATGCTTACGAGCCGGGGGAGGACAGCGTCGCGGAGCGGACCCGGGAGGCGTGGGAGGACGCCCAGGCCGGCCGCGCCGTGGACACCGGTCTTCTCTACGACTCCTTGGAGGCCCCGCCCGGCGCGAAGCTGAACGCCGCGTGGGCGCCGAAGGTCATTAAAGCCGTCCGCGGGGATGCCACCTGGCTGGACATCGACCGCATCGTGGCGTCCATCCTCGACGTTCGGAACCCCGCTTCACGGTCCAGGCGCTTTTGGTACAACCAGGTCACGGCCGCCGAGGACGCGTGGTGCGCGCCCTACGAGTGGGATGCCTGCGCCCGCCCCGACCTGGTCCTGTCCGACGGTGACGAGGTCGTGTTGTTCCTCGACTGCTCCAAGAGTGACGACGCCACCGGCCTGGTGGCGTGCCGCATGTCCGACGGCCACGTCACCACCCTTGGGGTGTGGCAGCGCCCGCCGCAGACCGACGTGTGGAACGTCCCGCGCGAGGACGTCGACGGAGTGGTGGACAACGCCTTCGCCCGGTTCCGGGTGCTCGCGTTCTTCGCCGACCCGGGCACCGGCGAGGACCAGGACGACGGCCGCCGTTACTGGGACCGCTTCATCGACACGTGGGCGGACCGCTACGGCGCCCGGCTCTTGGCCCACGCCACGACCACCGGCTCCCGCCGGCATGCCGTTGAGTGGGACATGGGCGGCGACCGGCGCCGCCAGGAGGAATTCACCCACGCTGTGGAACGCGCCCATGTCGACATTCTCGAACGCCAGTTGACCCACGACGGCCACAAGATCATGCGCACCCACGTCCGCAACGCGCGGCGGCGCACGAACGCCTTCGGCATCACGATCGGCAAGGAACACCGAGCGTCCTCCCGGAAGATCGACCTCGCCGTGTGCATGGTCGGCGCGCGCATGCTGCGCCGCCTAGTGATCACCAGCAGCAAATACGGCAAGCGCCCCCGGGCGCGCGGTAAAGGACGCGTGATCGTCCTCGGCTGAGTGCGAGGGGAGGAATCCCCTTGCCCGCCCCTGCCCTGCCCTCCCTGTCCCTGTCGGACGCCGAGCGCGACGCTGTCACCCTGCTGTCCGCGACGGCCACCGAGGACATGTGGCGCCTGCGGACCCTGGACGACTACTTCACCGGCCTGTCCCGCATGGCGAACCTGGGCATCGCCATTCCGCCGGCGCTTCAGTCCATCCGGACCGTCACCGGCTGGCCCCGGATCATCGTGGACGCCCTGGACGAACGCCTCGACATTGACGACGTCCGGTGCCCACGTGACCAGGGCGCGGAGGACGCGCTGAACGCGATCTGGGACGCCAATGATCTAGCTGTGGAATCGCAGCTTGCCCACCAGGACGCGTTGGTCTACGGCCACAGCTACCTCTCCGTTGGCGTGGACGACTACGGCGATCCGCTGGTGTCGGTGGAGTCGCCGCAGCACATGAGCGTGGACTACGACGCCAGGACGCGCACTGTGCGCGCGGCCCTGCGGCTGATCAGCGCGGGTTCCCAGAGGTCCGCCACTCTCTACCTGCCGGACCAGACGGTCTACCTGGAAGGCTCCGGGGCCGGGTGGACGGTTGCCGACCGAAAGCCTCACAGCCTCGGCGTGGTCCCCGTGATCCGCCTCGCCAACAGGCAGCGGATCGCCGACCGCCGCGGCTCGTCCGAGATCACCGAAGAGGTGCGCGCCCTGACCGACGCCGCGTGCCGGACCCTCCTGGGTCAGGAGATCGCCCGCGAGTTCTTCGCCGCCCCGCAGCGGTACGTCCTCGGCGCCTCCGAGGGGAGCTTTCAGGGGCCGGATGGCACGCAGCGGAGCGCGTGGGAGACCTACATCGGCCGCTACCTCGCCCTGGAGCGCGACGAGGACGGCCAGGTCCCGCAGGTCGGACAGTTCCCGGCCTACGACCCGGGCGTCTACGGCCGCATTGTCGACACCTACGCCCGGCTCGTCGCCGGCGTGACCGCCCTGCCCGCCCACATGCTGGGGTACACCACTGACAACCCGGCGAGCGCCGAGGCCATCCGCAGCGCCGAGGCGCGGCTGATCAAGAAAGCCGAACGACGTCAACGGAGCTTTTCCGGCCCGTGGTCGCGCGCGATGCGCCTCGCCCTCCAACTCACGGGCGCCACCGCACCCGTACCTGCCGTCAACGTTCAATGGCGCGACCCCTCCACCCCGACGGTGGCCGCCCAGGCCGACGCCACCACCAAGTTGGTGGCCGCCGGCATATTGCCCGCGGACTCGGAGATCACGCTGGAGCGCGCCGGCATCGACCGGGCCCAGCGCCAGCGCATCGCCGCCGACCGGGCCCGCAGCGTCGGCCGGGACGCCCTGGACCAGATCGCCCGCACCTTCACCGGCGACGGCCGCACCGGTACCGCTGACGACCGGGCCGCCGCATGAAGATCCTTCGGGCACTCGCCGACGCACACCGCCGCAGACAAGAAGCCCTGTCACGGGTCCTGCGGACGGAGTACCTGACGGCATGGGCGCGCCACCAAGCCGTGACACCGGACCCGGAGAGCGAGCGGGCGTGGTCCGCAACGGTCGGGCGCATCGTCCACACATACGGCCTGGCCTCCGCCTCCCTCGCCGCCGACTACTACGACGAAGCCCGCCGGGCCGCCGACGTGAAGGGCTCCTTCACCGCGACGGTGGCCGCCCCGCCACCCGTTGCGCAGATCACCGCCGCCCGCAGCGCCGTGCGCCGGACCGCCGCATCCCGACCGCGTGACGAGGACGGGGCGGAGGCGGTGGAGGCGTGGCGCCGCACGCAGCAGGAACGCGACCTTGCCGCCGTACAACGGCTCGCCGCACAGGCCGGCCGCCGCACGATCGAGCAGGCCACCCGCGCGGACCCTGAAGCCGTCGGATGGGTGCGCGTAACCGGCGGGAATTGCTGCGCTTTCTGCGCCCTCCTTGCCATCCGCGGACTCCTGTACGGCGATCGGAAGCGGGCGGTCAGCACGAGCAGTGGCGACCCGTACCACGACCGGTGCGCCTGCTCGGCCGAACCCGTCTTCCGCGGCCGGGCGTCCGAGGACGAACCCCAGGTCGCTGAGTGGGAAGAGCTGTACTACGACGCCTCGCACGGCGTGTACGGCACCGAAAAGCTTCGAGCCTTCCGGCGTGCTTTCGATGCGAAGTACGGCCGCGGCCGCGGTCCCGGCCAGGCTGCCTGACACCCACTGTCCCGTTCCCAGGGCCTCTTTCCGCCCCGCTTTTGTCTCTCCCATCAAGCCCCGTTGCCCCAGTGACGGGGCTTTTTGCCCGCCCGGAGGCCATCACCCATGTCCCATCCTGACCCCACCGCCGTTCCGGACGAGACCTCCGTGGGCGCTGACCCGCATCCGTGGGAGGACCCCGCCGCCGCCCGTGCGGAGATTGAGCGCCTTACCGCCGAGTTGGCCGGCCGCGCCGCGCGCCTCGCCGAACTAGAGCCCGCTGCAGCCGAGCTGCAGCAGCTCCAGGAAGCCGGCAAGTCCGAATCCCAGCGACTCACCGAACGAGCCGAGGCGGCCGAACGGCTAGCCGACCAGGCGCGCGCGGAGCTTGTCCGCGCGCAGGTCGCCCACGCCAAGGGGCTGACACCTGGGCAAGCCGCACGGCTGATCGGCACCACGCGGGAGGAGCTGGAGGCGGACGCCGACGCCTTCCTGTCCGACCTTGCGCCCGCCGACGCGGGCCCCGGTCGGCCCCTGATGCAGCCGGACCCGACTCAGGGCTCCTCCGGCCAGCGGGCCGCAGCCGACCCAGCGCAGATGTTCGCCGGAATCCTCCATAACTCCCTGCACCATTAAGGACGTTCGCTCATTTCCACCGCCGTCGCCCCCATACAGACCGGAAGCGTCCCCGCCCAGCTCCTCCCCCCGGAGATCACCGGGCCGATCTTCACCAAGGCGGTGGAGAACTCGGCCGTCATGCAGCTCGCCCGCAAGGTTCCCCTTCCCCTCAATTCCTCGACCGCTATCCCCATCCCCGGCGACGTGCCCATGGCCGACTGGGTAGACGAAGGTGGCGCCAAGCCGCTGGGTAGCAGCGGCATCGGCATGCGCAAGATGCGAGGCAAGAAGGTTGCCGTCCTCGTTGCCGTGTCGCATGAGGTCGCCATGACCAATGCAGCCGGTCTGTACGAACAGCTCCAGCACGATCTACCCACTGCACTGGGCCGCGCCTTCGACCGCGCGGCTATCCACGGCAAGACCATGAGCGGCGCACGGGGTCCGTTCGAAGACTGCCTGACGGCCACCCCGAACGCCATGACGCTGGGGACGACTGCCCAGGCCAAAGGCGGCATCTACGCCGACCTGGTCACCGGCACCAAGCTGGTCGCCGCCGCTGGTCATGACACCACCGGTTTCATCGCAGACCCGCTGCTGAAGCCCGAAATGCAGCTCGCTACCGACACCACCGGCAGGCCCATCTTCGTGCAGGACCCTGCCACCCCGGGGACCGTCTCACGCGGCACCCTTATCGGTTACCCCATCGCCTACAACCGGGGCGTGGGCGGAAAGCTTGCCCGACAGTCCACGACCGCCGATACAGGTCTCCGCGCGATCGCCGGCGACTGGGATCAGGCCATCTACGGCTCGGGCATGGACATCACGATCAAGAGCACCGATGTTGGTACCTACGTTGACGCCGACGGACACGTCCATTCGGCCTTCCAGGAAAACCTGATTCTCTTGCTTGCGGAGGCCCACTACGGGTTCGCGATCGGCGATGTGAACGCGTTCGTCACTTACGCCGCCCCTGGCGCCACCCCTGCGCCGCCGAAGAGCTGACCCTCTTCAGCGATTTACCTTTCCTTTACCATCCTCGAGGGTCTGGGGAGGAGGTGATCGGCACTGTCGCGCGTCGCGCCTCAGCACCTCGCCGACTTCCTCGGCCAAGACGTCCAGGAAGAGCGGGCAGCCCTGATCATCACGCAGGCCGAGGCCCTGTGCCTGGCCGTGGTGAGCCCCCTTCCCGAGGGCGCCGGCGCCGTCGTCCTCTCTGTGGCCGCCCGCGCGTACGCCAACCCGCAGGGGATTGTGTCGGAAACGGTCGGCCCGTACAGCGTCCAGCGGCCCCAGTCGCAGGCCGGTCTGTACATGACCCGTGACGAGCGCCGGTCCTTGAAGCTGATGGCCGGCCGCGGCGGCGCCTTCTCGATCAACCCCACCTCCGCAACAGCGGGACCGCCCCCGGGGCGCCCGGCGTCATGGGATCTGCCCTGGTGGTACGGACAGTGATCAATGCGCCCACCCCCGGGTTCGGCGAGGTAGTCACCGTCCTGCGTCCCGGCGCCCCGGTGCGGGACGTGTACGGCAACGACGTGCACGGGCCCGATGAAGAGCACCCGGTGCCCGGCTGCTCGATCGCCCCGCGGTCCGGAAGCGAAACGGTCGGGGGGCGGGACACCGTGGTCGAACACCTGGTGATCTTTGCCCCGCCGGCGGCGGACGTCCGCCCCACTGACCGCCTCCGCATCCGTGGCCTGACCTACACCGTCCACGGGCCGGTGGAGGTCTACCGGTCACCCCTCACCGGCACCACCGCCGGTGTGCAGATCACCGCACGCCGCATCACGGGTTAGCCCCTGCGCCAGCTCTTTAGGCGGGCCGGACCTGGTCTGTCACGTCCGTGCTCTTAGCGTCTTCACCCAGTAGGGCGGCAGCCACGAAGCCGGGCAGAGAGAGCGTTCCGTCGCCGTTCCGGCGCACCTGCGCGTTCTCGGCGGCCGAGCTCAGGCCCTCCGCCAGGCGGTCAGTGATCGCTGCCTCGCGCACCACGATCACGTCCTGGAGGGTTCCTTCCAATCCCGGTGCCGTGACCGTTCCACTGAACCGCTGAGCAGAAGCTGTGCCCATAGCCGACACGAACTTGACGAAGTCGCCATCGAGGATGCGCATGACCGGTTTCAGCTCCAGCCACATCATGCGGCCGGGGGGGATGGGGACCGTCAGTTCGTCCTTCCAGGTCTTGGAGCTGGACCAGGTCTGCGAGAAGCCGGCGGTCACCGACACGCTGACGGTGTTGAAGAAGGATGATTCGACTGTCGTGGAGATCGACATGGTGGTCGATGTCTCGATGGTCTCGGTGCCGCCGATGACCCGCGTGATCGTGCCCGCCGTCTGGTTGTACACGGCCGGGCCGAGCGACGTCGGCGTCCCGAAGTCGTATCGCATCACCTTGTGCCGCCCAATAACCCCCCAGCCCATTCTCCCCGGCGTGCCCGTGACAGGCCACATGGTCGGGCGGATCGTGGATGGGTCAATGACCGGCAGCGAGCCGATGGTTGCGGGGTCGATCCCGAACCCGCGCAGCTGCGCGTCGATGGCCGTGTTGTCCGGGTGCTTCTCAAATAACGCCACGCGCTCTCCTTGTGTCCGCGGGCCCACGCCCGCCGAGCCATGACGGTTGGACCAGGAGCCAACCGTCGAACACACTTTGTCGCCATTTCAATGCCGCGAGTAGCGGCAATCCAGCCATGGTCACGTCAGGATCGGTCAACCCGGCGTCAGGTCAGAAACTGCTGATGGATCGCCCCGCCTGTACCGACCACGCCTGTGTGCGGGGGGGGGGGGGCTGGTACACGACCCACCGGCCAGTGCCTGGAAGAGAGGGGCTGTCGTCGTGCCACCGAAGGTGAAGATCAACCGCGCCGGTCTCCGCCAGCTCCTCAACTCCTCCGTGATCACAGGGGCCTTGGTGGGGCGTGCGGAGGAGATCAAGGCGGTGGCCGAGGCTACTGCCCCGGTGGAATTCGGCACCTACAAGGCGTCGTTCGAGGTGTGGGCCCGGCGCCGGATGGGCGTGCGCAAAGACCGCACGGGCGCCGTCGTGATCAACGTCGCCCGTCACGCACGGTTCGTGGAGTACGGCGGTGACGGCGCCCCAGCACACCACACCCTTCTCCGTGCCGCGACCAGCGGCCGGGGCACGTGATGTGGCCGGACGCTGAAGCGGCACTGGTCGCCTGGCTCACGCCCCACCTGGGCGTGCGGGTGTGCACCGATGCCCCTGCCGACCTGGACCATGCCGTCCCCCTCCTGCGACTTCAGCGGATCGGGGGCGGTGACGACGGGTTCCGTCTCGACCTGGCCGTGGTCGACATCGACGCCTTCGCCGCCACCAGGGCCCAGGCCGCCGGCTTGGCCGCCCGTACCCGTGACGCGCTTCTCGGCTCCCTGCCCGGAGCCGTCGTCCCGACCGCCGCCGCGGTGTTCACCGCTGCCTCCACTGTCTCCGCCCCGGCGTGGCGGCCGTGGGAGAACCCGGCCGTGACGCGGATCGGCGCCACCTACGCGATCCGCCTGCACCGGCACCCCTGAACCACCGCTCCGCCTCGCCTCCGCCCACCCTTGGCGGCGGCCTGCTCTTTCGAAGGAAGCCCTCTTGATTCAGATCACCCGTGCGGCCGACCTGGCCATGGTCGGTGCGAACGGCGGCGGTTGGGTCGCGCCGGAAGGCACCGCCGGCCCGATCGCCCTCGGCGTCCCCGCCGCCCCCTGGGCGGGCCTGGGCGCCATCTCCGACGACGGCCTGAAGTACGGCATTGACGAGGAGTCGAAGGAGTTCACCCCGTGGGGTGTGACCTCGGCTTTCCGTACCCAGGTCACCAAGTCGGTGCGGACTTTCGGCGTGACGATGTGGGAGACGAAGAGCCCTGTCGTCAAGAGCCTGATGTTCCGCGTCCCGGCCGCCGACCTTGCCCCCGGCCCTGACGGCGTGGCCAAGTTCGCGGAGAGCGCGTCCCCGTCGCCGGACCGCCGGTCGTTCTACTTCATCGTGGCCGACGGCGACTCGCTCGAAGGCTTCTACGTGCCGTCGGGCGAGATCACCGACCGGTCGGACGTCCAGTACAAGGGCGAGGACATGGTGGGCTACGAGGTGAAGATCACCGCCTATCCGGACGCTGCGAACAACACCGTGTACCACCAGTTCACGGCGAAAGCCCCGGTCGTGCCGAAGGACCTGCCGACCCCCAAGAGCTGACCCGCCCCAGCTTCCCGCCCCCGCTTGCCCTCCTCGCACCATCCCGGCTCGGCCGGCTGAACTTCTAAGGACCCATGACTGTGACCACGACCGCCCTGTCCACGACCGACCGCGCCACGGCGGGGCAGGAGACCGACGCCACCACCGGCTACGTGCCGGTGGAACTGGCCGGCTACCCGGTGCGCGCCCTGCCCTCGCAGCGCTGGCGCGCCTCCCACCTGCGCGCCCTGAACGCTGGTGACCTCGACCGGTTCGCCGAGAGCGTGCTTCACCCCGACGACGTCGATGCCTGGTACGAGGGCGACCCGACGCAGGACGAGATCGGCGAGTGGGTCGCGCGGGTCGCCGAGGCCAGTGGTGAGGCGCTGGGAAAGTCCAGTGGACGCACCGGGTCCTCGAAGAGCATGCGGAAGCGGTAGAGGCAGACCTACGGCGGTACTACCCCGGTACGGATCTGCTGGACCTGCACCGGGGCCGTCTCACCTGGCGGCAGGTACGCGTGATGATCGAGCACCTGCCACCCGAGGCAGCGACCATGACCGCCCTGCGCAACAACGCGCCGCCGCCCGTCCTCGACGCGCAGGCCGAGGACGCCGACCCGTCCCGGGGCCGCTGGTCCCAGACTGACCTGCTCCTCGCGCAGACCATCGACGCGGTCAACCGCCTCACGCACTACTACGCCCTGGTCAACACCAGCGGCGGCAAGCAGCCGGAGGCGCCCTCGCCGGTCCCGCGCCCCGGCGTTCCCCGCACCCGCGACCACCGCCCGCGCATGAGCGAAGCGGCGGCGCAGACGCTGTTGCAGATCATCAACGGCCACCCCGGCCCGCCCGCGTAGCGCCCGCCTGATCGGCGGCCACTCCCGCACGTAAGGAGGGCCGCCGTGGCAATCGTCGTCGGCTCCGTCGAGGTCCAGGTCATCCCCAACACCCGGGGAATCGGCCAGCGTCTGAAGACGGCGCTTGCCGAACCTGCCACGACGGCGGGGCAGGAGGCCGGGCGCCTGGCCGGGCGGGCGTTCACGCAGGCCATGACCGCCGGTGTCGGCGGCGGCGCGCAGATCGGCACCACCCTCGGCCGCGACATCGCCGCCGCCCTCGCCCCCGCGATCCGCCGCGCCATCCCCGACGCCGTCCGGCAGGGCGGCACCCGGGCACGCCAGCAGGCCACCCGCGAGGGCGAGCAGAGCGGCGGTGCCTTCGCCCGGTCGCTGAAGACCCGGCTGGAGGCAGCATTCCGGACGCTGCCGAAGATCACCATCGGCGCGGACACCGATGAGGCCGACGCGGACCTTCAGGCCCTGCGCGTGCGCATGGAGGCCCTGGCCGGCAAGACGGTCGGGGTCGACATCGATGCCGAGGCCGCCCGCGCGGAAGCGGAGGCCCTGGAGGCCGAGCTTCTGCGCCTCGGCGCCGCGCACCCGGACGTCACGGTTCGCGCGGACACCGCCGCCGCCCGCGCCCACCTCGCCGCGGTCCGCGAGGAGATCGACCGCATCACCGCCCGCCCTGGCGTCATCCGCCTGGAGACCGACGGCAGTTTCGGCGGACGGCTGCGGGCCCAGGTCCAGGCCGCGCAGGCCGCCCTGCCCGAGATCAACATCGACGCGGACACCGCCCCCGCCCGCGCCCAGCTCGCCGCCCTGCGCGCCCAGCTCACCACCCTTGCCGCCGCCCGCATCGGCATCGATGTCGACGCCGGCGCGGCCATGGCGCAGATCGACGCCGTCCAGGCCCGCCTGGCCGCCCTGGCCGCCTCGGACGCGGACATCGACGTCCGGGTGGATGCCGCGCAGGCATCCGCCGCCCTGGCCGCCGTCCGCGCGCAGGCCGACGCCCTCGACGGCAAGCGCATCGATTTCGACTTCTCCCCGGCCCTGCTGGGGACGATGGGCCTGACCCTCGCCCTGGCCGGACTCGCCACCGTCCCGGGCGCGGAGATCCTTGCCGGACAGGTTGCCGGCCTCGCCGCCGCCACCGTCGTTGCCGCGAGCGGCTTCGCCGTCCTCGGCGCCGTCGCCGCCCCGGCGATCATCGGCATCGCCCAGGCTCTCCAGGCCAGGAAGGCCGCAGAGGACGCCGCCGCGCAGGCCACCGACAACGGCGCACGAGCCGCCGTCGCGGCCACGCAGCGAGCAGCCCAGCAGGAAGGCGCCGTCCGGGCCCTGGCCACCGCCCAGCGCAACGCCGCCGAGCAGATCGCCGCGGCCCACCGGCAGGTCGCCCAGGCCGAGGACGGCGTTCGCCGCGCCGAACAGCAGCTTGCCCGCGCCCAGGACGACGAGCGGCGCGCACAGCAGGAGCTGACCCGGGCCCGCGCGGATGCCGTCCGGCAGCTCGAAGACCTGGGCAACCAGCTCGCCGACTCCGCCCTGAACGAGCGGGCGGCCACCCTGCGCCTGACGCAGGCCAAACAGGACCTCGACAAGGTCCGCGCCGACCCGGCGGCCAGCCAGCTGGAGCGGGACCAGGCCCAGCTGACCTACGACCAGGCCGTCCAGGGCCTGAAGGAACAGTCCCTCGCGCACCGCCGCTTGGAGGCTGACACCCGCCGGGCGAACGCGGCCGGCATCGATGGCGCGGATGGGGTCCGGCGTGCGCAGGACGCCGCCGCGCAGGCCCACGAGCGGGTCGCCGACCAGGCCCGCGCCGTCGCCGACGCGCAGGCCCGGGTGGGCGACGCGGTCCGCGGCGTGGCGCGGGCGCAGGCTGCCGCGGCCGACGCCATCGCGAATGCCGAGCGGCAGGTGGCCGCCGCGCAGATGCAGGCGGCCGACGCCACGTCGGCAGCCGACACCGCCGCGCAGAAGTACCAACGCGCGCTCGACGCCCTCTCGCCCTCGGCCCGCGCCACCTTCGACGCCTTCGTGGCCCTCAAGGGCGCGTTCAAGGAGTGGTCCGCCTCCCTTCAGCCGGAGGTGATGCCGCTATTCACCCGCGGCCTCGACGGCGCCAGGGCATCCCTCCCTGCGTTCACACCGCTGGTGCGCGCTGCCGCCGCCGGTACGCGGGAGCTGATGGACGCCACGTCGGCGGACTTCAAAACCCCGTTCTGGTCGCGGTTCCGCGATGACCTGACCAAGTCCATCCAGCCCGCAATTCGCAATACGGGCACGGCGGTTGGGTATTTCTTCAAGGGCTTTGCCGGAGCCCTCGACGCCGCCCTTCCCCACACCGAGAGCTTCACTCAGCGCCTGGTCGACGAGGCGAAACGGTTCGCCGACTGGGGCGAGCGCCTTCGGGATTCACCCGGCTTCGCCGCCTTCCTCGCCCGCATCCGCGAAAACGGCCCGGTCGTCGGCGGAATCCTCCGCGATATCGGCACCACCCTAGGCAACCTCTGGACGGCCCTTCAGCCGATGTCCGGGGTCACCCTCCTTTTCGTCGGTGACCTCGCCCGCCTGATCGCTTTGGTTCCCCCGGGTGTCCTGGAGGCCATCGGCGTTGCGCTGATCACCATCAGCCTCGGCCTGCGCGCCGTCGCCCTGGCGGAATGGCTGGTCAACACGGCCACCGGCGCCATGGCCGTCCTCCTCCAGGCGACGCCCATCGGCTGGACGATGGACCTGATCCTGCTGGTCATCGGCGCTCTCGTCGCCCTCGGCCTGGCCGTCGTCTACCTCTGGAACCGCTTCGACTGGTTCCGCGCGGGCGTACTGGCCTGCTGGGACGCCATCAAGGCCGCCTGCCTGCTGGCGTGGCTGACGGTGATCAAGCCGGTCTTCGACTGGATCGCCGGCATCGTCATGGGGCAGGTCGTTCCGGCCTTCCTGTGGCTGTGGAACTCCACGCTCTCCCCCTTTTTTGCCTGGATAGCGGTTCAGTTTTCAACCATCTGGGCGACGTACGTCAAGCCGGCGTTCTCCTGGCTCGCCGACTTCATCATGACGCGGGTCGTCCCGGCGGTCCTGTGGCTCTGGCAGAACGCTTTCGTTCCGGCTTTCCAGTTCATCGGGCAGGTGGTTTCGGCCGTCTGGGCTGGCGTCCTTCAGCCGGTGTTCTCGGCCCTGTGGTCGGTCATCGCGAACACGTTGTTCCCGGTCGTCCGGGACTTCGCGATGACGTGCGTCTGGCCGATGTTCCAGTTCATCGGCCAGGTCATCAAGGTCGCCTGGGAGACGGTGATTTGGCCGACGCTTCAGCTGTTCTGGTCGTTCATTAAGAACATCCTGTGGCCGGTCATCGTCCTTCTCTACGACGCCGTGGTGAAGCCGACGTTCGCGCTGATCGGTGCCGCGATCGCCGCCGCCTGGTCCTACGTCATCCAGCCTGCGGTCGACGCGTTCGCGTCCTTCCTGAAGAACATCCTCGGACCCGCCGTCTCGTGGCTCTACTACAACGCCGTCAAGCCGACCTGGCGCGCGATAGCCGAGGCGATCTCGTGGGCCTGGGAGAACGGAATCCGGCCCGCCTTCGGCGCCCTGAAAGATGGCATCAACAGCGTCTCCAGTGCCTTCGCCCATGCCAAGGACGCCATCGCGATTTCCTGGAAGAAAATCGAGGGCGCCACGAAGGACCCGGTCAATTTCGTGATCGGGACCGTCTGGAATAACGGCGTCCTTGACGTCTGGAACACCCTGACCGGCTGGATTCCCGGAATCGGCGACAAGCTGAAGATGGAGAAACTCCCTCTCCTTGCTTCCGGCGGCCCGCTTCCGGTCCGCCCCGGGGTCTTCAACAGGCCGACGGCCATCGTTGGTGAGGGGAATCCCCGATACCCGGAATACGTCATCCCGACCGACCCCAAATACCGGGCACGCGCCCTCGGCCTCCTTCAGGCCGCCGGCACGCAGATGCTCGCCAAGGGCGGCATCCTCGGCTCGGCCCTGGACTGGGGCAAGGAGTCGGCCGGTAAGGCGTGGGACTGGACCAGCGACAAGGCCACCAAGACGTGGCGCGGCGTCAAGGGCGCTGCGGACATGCTTGCCAACCCGGGCAAGGCCATGGATGCCCTGCTGAAGCCGGTCCTCGGTGACCTGGACAGCCTGGATGCGGCCACGTGGTCGCAGATGATCGGGCAGGTCTTCCGTGCCCCGGTCACCGGCCTGAAGGACACGGTCGTCGACTTCGTGAAGGGCTTCTTCTCCGCCGGCGGAACCCCCCAGATGGGCGGCGACACCGGCGGCAGCGGAGTCACCCGGTGGACCCCGCAGGTCCTCCAGGCCCTCAGCATGCTCGGCCAACCCGCCTCCTGGCTCGACACCGTCCTGCGCCGCATGAACGACGAATCCGGCGGAAACCCCGGCATCGTCAACACATGGGATATCAACTGGCTCGACGGCACGCCGTCAGTCGGTCTCATGCAGGTAATCGGCCCGACCTTTGACGCCTACGCGGGCCCTTTTAGGAATACCGGTCCGTTCGTCTACGGCACGTCAATTGATCCGCTAGCTAATATCTATTCCGGCCTGAATTATGCAATCCACAGGTACGGTTCATTGTCCGCGCTCGACAGGCCGGGCGGGTATGACAGCGGCGGATATCTGCCGCCGGGGCTGAGCCTTGTTTACAACGGCCTGGGTCGGCCCGAGCCGGTTTTCACCCCGACACAGTGGGACATGATCGCCAACTCCAAGGGGCTCAACTCCACCCCGCAGGACGACGGTTCGCAGGGGAGTGCCCCGGTGATCCACCTGCACGCCGTTCCCGGCGTCCCCACCGAGCAGCAGATTGTGTCCGCGCTGCGATTTGCGGACGTCCTGTACGCCTGACCCAGCGGCGCACGCGCCAACCACCCATGAATGAAAGGGGGTTGGCGCGTGTCCTTACTGGCCACGCTGAATTCCCCGTCGGCCATCGTCTCGGCCGGCATCCTTCCGGAGCCGCAGTACGCGGCCCCCGACACCCCACCCCGCGTCACCCTCACCGCCGGCGGCCAGGACTTCCTGCTCACCGCGGACCTGTCCCACAAGGGGGCGTGCATCGCGATCCTCCCCGGGCCTACCGGCCTGGACGCACCGCCGGTGCAGGCCACGGTCACGGAGTACGCGGGGATGGACGGTGGCCGCCTGGTCAAGACCCGTGCCGCCTCGCGCCGGATCACGCTGCCGCTGCTGCTGTGGGCGCCGACCCGCCCGGAGCTGCTGGCCCTGAAGCGTTCCTTCGTGGCCGCCGTCGTCGCCGGGCGCGGGCCGTGCACGCTGCGGGTGGCGGAGGCCGACGGCACCGCCCGTAGCATCCGCGTGCACTACACCAGCGGGATGGAGGGCGACGAGGGCACCGACGCCGCCGGCCTCACCTACATCCGCTACGGGCTCCAGCTCAGCGCCCCCGACCCCTACCTCTACGGCGACGAACGCACCGAGACCTTCCGGGTCCACGGGGCGCCCGCGTTCCTCTCTCACCCCTCCGGGTCCTGGACGGCGCTGCTGTCCGACACCATGAACAACCCCTCCGCCTGGACGACGGCCGGGACGGTGCTCAACGACCGCCGGGTCACGGACGGCCAGTACACCCGCCTTCCCGCCGGGCGGGCGGAGGCCACGACCGCGGTCCCCTACGACGGGTCGAGTCTGTACCGCCTGACGGCCCGGGTGCGCCGCAGCGGCAAGGCACCCGCCGACGTCCCCACGTCGGCCTCCGTCGGCCTGGCGGGGGCGGGGCCCGACGGGGCCCGCTTCATCACCGCCGCGCGGCTTCCGCTCACGGACGCCGACGGGTGGGTGGAGGTCACCGGCTACGCCCGGGGGTGGGACAGCGACAGCTCCCCCGCAGCCGGAGGCGCAGCCCACCCGCTGGAGACCGCCCCGGGGAGCATGCCCGTGGGCACGGTGACCGTGCGGCCGGTGATCCAGTCTGACGCCACCCCGCTGGACGTCGATCACCTCACCCTCGCCCGCCTCGACGCCACCCCCGCCGGCGAACCGCACACCACCCCCTTCTTCCCCCTGCGGATCGCCCCGAGCGTGATCAGTGACGAGGGCCTGCCGGTCCAGGTCACCTCAGACGTGGACGCGTGGCCGGTCTGGCGGATCACCGGGCCCCTCGGCCAGCAGGACGCAGGTCAGCCCGTCGTCCCCCTCCGCCTGGCCAACCGCACTACCGGCCAGCAGCTCATCTTGTCCTACGGCATCCCCGCCGGCCGGACGGTCGTGATCGACACCCGCCCCGGCATCAAGGCCGTCCACCTGGAAAACCCCGACGGCACCCGCGGCGAAAACCTCTGGCCCTACCTCACCGGCCCGGCCTCCCTCTGGCAGCTCGTCCCCGGGGAGAACCGCATCGCCCTCACCGCCACCGGCGCGTCGGAAGAGTCTGCGGTCACCCTGACCTATCAGCCACGACACCTCGGAGCCTGACCCTGCGGCGCTACCGCGTCGACGTCCGCGACGCGGCCCTCCGCCGTGTCGGACAGATCGACTCCTACACCTCCCTGGACGTCATCGTCCGCCACCTCGACGTCGGCACCTGGACCCTCGTCCTCCCCGCCGACCACCCCCACGCCCACCTCTTCGCCACCGGCGGCCACGGGGTGATGATCTGGTCCGACGACGCCCCCGAACCCCTGCTGACCGGACCGCTCACCAGCATCCGTGACAACTGGTCGTCCACCGGCGGGACGCTGACCTTCTCCGGCGTCTGCGACAACACCGCACTCGCCGCCCGCCTCGCCTTCCCCGACCCCACCCGCGCCCCCGACACCGGCAACGGCCGCTACGGCGTCGACTACTGGTCGTCCGCGGGCCCGGCCGGCGACATCATCAACCGCCTCGTCGCCGCCAACGCCGGGCCGAGCGCGTTGCCGGACCGGCGCGTCCTGGGCCTGGACCCCGGCCCGACGACCGGCCGCGGCGCCCCCACGAAGGTCTCGCTGCGCTTCGACACCCTTCTGTCCGCGACACAGACGCTCGCCTCCACGGCCGGCCTGTCCGTGCGGATCACCCAGCCCGACCCCACCACGCCCCGCCTCGCCCTCCAGGTCGGCACCACCCGTGACCTGCGCGGAGCCGTCCGCTTCTCACCCGACCTGGGCAACCTCAGCTCCTACTCCTACCAGCTCACCGCGCCCCGCACGACGCGCGCCGTCGTCGCCGCTCAAGGGCAGGGCAAGGACCGGTTCTTCTGGCAATGGACCACCCCCGACGCCGAGGCCGAGTGGGCACGGGTGGGGGAGACGTTCGTGGACCAGCGCGACACCGCCATTCCCGGCCGGACGGACGACACGGACGAGCAGTTCCGGTCCCTGCGCACCTCGGCCATCAACGCCCTTCAGCAGGGCGGGGCGCAAGCCGAATTGTCCCTTGCGCCGATCGATACCGAGCAGTGCCAGTACGGGCGCGACTACCGCACGGGCGACACGGTCACCGTCACCACCGCCGCCGGCACTGACCTCGTCCACCCCGTCCGCGAGGTGCACCTGACGGACACCGCGGACTCCAACTCCGTACAGGCCACCGTCGGCACCGAAGCCGCCACCCAAACCCCAGCCCTCTACACCCAGGTCCGGCGTCTGTGGCAGGCCGTGCATGCCCTCAACACCCGCTACTGACTAATTCGGGTATGAGCTGGAATCAAGTTGGGGGTGTCAGAGTTCTCACCCCATCTGTCCATGAAACCGTCGACAATCCCTTTGACGGCGTCGTGCTCCAGGCGCCATGTTCGGGAAGTCTAACCTTTCCTGAGCGCTGCCCATCTTCCCAATAAAGCTCTGCATACCATTTGCGGCGCATCATTCCAGGGTCCACTTGAATGTGCAAAAAAGCCGGATCAGATCGTGACGCCTTGTATGGGAATTTCAAGTCGTCTGACCGGACGTCCTGGTATCCATCTGGAAGTTCAGCCCAGTAGGGGGGAGCTTTGCTGAGGTCAACTCGGCCAAGGTGATAGGTGACTCCGTCGCCACATCCACCTTCAGGCGTTACGATTGTTCCGTCGATTCGGGGTCCGCTGTCTTGGACATGGAAGACAATATTCTTGATAATCACTGCACGCTCGTCCTCTGATGTTGCAAGCACGGAGAGCCAGGCGGGGCCTGCCGGTACTGCGCCGAACGCTTCCGGATCTTTATCCCACGTCTTTCCATTCTTGCGAGGTCCTGACCCCGGCGGCGTATTCATTAGCGGGTCTGAAGGCTTGTTTGGATAGACGAAACTAACCTTCCCCTCCTCGCACCCATTACTTTCGCCAGGTTCAACATATGCGCGCAGAGTCGGCGCACCTTCTCCTTTGGTGAAGATGGGAAACTCTACCGTCCTCCCCCCGATCTCTGCTTTTCCGGAACTGAAGAGGCCAACAGCCCAAGCGGTAACAAGCCCCACAATAACGGTCCCGATAGCTACCCCAACTCGCGCGACGGCCCGCTTGTGCCATGGCTTTTTATCAACGTTGCGTGGGCTTTCAGTCATCTACCCTCCAGGGCTCAGGCAGTGATACTGACTAATAGGGGAAAGTCACTCCTAGGCTCGACCGTTCGACTCCCTGAGGCCAGCCCGACGCACCCACATGGGTTGCTGTGAGGCATCTACACCACACTGAGTCCAACCATCATGAAAGGCCCCTTTGGCCGAGTACTACTTTCCCTTCGACAGCGGCGCCGGCACGACCGTCACGAGCGAGCAGTGGTCACAGATGACGTCCATGTGGCAGACCGACGGCATCCGTGCCCCGCGCACCAGTGACCCCGCCGACCCCCTCGCCACCACGGCAACCGGCCAGGACATGACCGTCAACGTCGCCCCCGGTCACGCCACGGTCCAGGGGTTCCACTACTACTCCGACGCCGAACGCCACGTGGTGATCGCCGCCAACACCGGCACGCAGCCGCGCGTCGACCGGATCACCATCCGCCTCACCCGCACCGGCCAGCGCATCTCCGTCGCCTACCTCCAGGGCACCCCGGCAGCCCAGCCTCGGCCCCCGGCGCTCAGCCAGGGGCAGGACGGCGTCTTCGACGTGCCGCTGTGCCGGGTAGCCGTGGCCCCGCAGGCCGGCGCCATCGCCCCCCGGGACATCGTGGACGAGCGGGTGTACGCCCTGACGCAGACGGTCTACGCCACCGCCGCCGCCCGCGCGGCGTCACCGGAACGGCCGGTGCCCGGCAAGCTGGCCTACCTTCAGGCCGAAGACCGCATGGAGATCTACACCAACGGCACCTGGACCCCTCTGTCCCCCGGCCCCTGGCAGCCCCTGCCCCTCCCCGCCGACGTCGCCCCGCACGGCGGTAACCCCCGGTGGCGCCTGGTCAACGGCACGATCGAATTGAGCGGGTCCGTAGAGCGCAAGGACGGCAAGGACTTCAACGTCGCTGACAGCTGGCTGTTGGCCGTCCTGCCGCCCGAAGCACGGCCGAAGTACATGCGGTCTTTCATCTGCGCAACGTCGTTCAACGCGGTGAAGAACAGCTCGATCCGCATCGACGTCACTTCTGGCACCGACCCGTACCCGGGCCAGCTCCAAGCACAGGTGCAGAGCCCGGTGAAGTGGATCTACCTCGATTCCATTCGCTTCGCCATCGACGCCTGACCCTCACCCCTGGATGCCTGCGCCACTCCCCGCCGACTCACCGGATGACACGACAGCGTCAGGGAGTTTCCCGCAGGTACAGAGCCCCGCAGCTGTGGCAGATGGGGACTTGGCCGGTGCCCCAGAGGTCGACAGACCGCGTAGGAGCAGCGGGATGAAGATCACGACCACAAAGCGCCGTGGAATCTTCCATCCGCACTACGTGCCAGGTTTTGACTGCATTGCCGTCGCCCGGCGAAGCGCCATCCGCGGCTTCTGCGCGTAGTTCGTGTTCCACGGCTTTCTCTCCTGTCTCTTGGCAGACCCCTACGCACAGCCCAACGAATTCAAGCCGCCAAAGAAACGGTGGCGTATCCCAGGCCCCATGCCACGACGACATGGGGCCTTCGTATATCCAACAGGAGTAACCCATATGTCAGTTGCCCATGATGTGATTGCTGTTGCCCGAGACGAGATCGGCTATCAGGAAGGGTGGGAAGACGGCCACTGGAACAACATCCAGCGGTACGCGCCGGCCGTCGAGGGCCTGGAGTGGGCCCAGGGTGAGCCGTGGTGCCACACGTTCGTGAGCTGGTGCTTCCAGGAGGCCGGCGCCGCCGACCTCGCCCCCGTCACCGCTTCCTGCGCCGAGGGGGTCGAGTGGTTTCAGGTCCGGGGCCGCTACACCGACTACCCGGTGATCGGCGGCATCGTGTACTTCGGTCCCGGCGGTGGCTCCCATACCGGCATAGTCGTGTCCTACACCGACGCGGAGATCACCACCGTGGAAGGCAACACCAACGGTGGCACCGGCTCCCCCGAAGGTGACGGCGTCTACCTCATGACCCGCCCCCGCCACAGCTCCTACATTCACGGGTACGGCATCCCCGCGTACCCGGAGGGTGTGGTGCTCGCCGATCCGGGCTGGCGGGGGGAGAAGGGGGTCACGTTCTTCGGGCACGAGGCGAGTACGGACGACATCCCCGAGGGTGACGACCAGCCCGATCGCGACCACGACCGTGGCGCCGGTGGTGGGTATGAGCCGTTCCCCGGAGAGCGGTGGTTCCGTGACGCGCCCGCCTCGCCGATCATCACGGCCATGGGTCGGCGCCTGGTCGAAGAGAACTGCTCCGCCTACCGCGAGGGCCCGGGGCCGCAGTGGACGTCCGCCGACCGCGAGAGCTTTCGGAAGTGGCAGCGCAAGATCGGCGACGCGCCGCATGAGTGCGACGGCTGGCCCGGCCCGCTCCAGTGGGCCGCGCTGAAGGTGCCCCGGACCGCCGGCGCCTCGTGAGTCCTGCCGCTGACGCCCTCTTGCGTATCGGTTCGCTGTGCAGCGGCTACGGCGGCCTCGACATGGCGGTGCAGCACGTGGCCGGCGGCACCCTCACGTGGGTAGCCGACCCCGACCCCGGCCCCGCCAAGATCCTTGCCCACCACTACCCCCAGACGCCGAACCTCGGCGACATCACCACCCTGTCCTGGGACGACGTTGAACCGGTCGACGTTCTGGTGGGTGGGTATCCGTGCCAGCCGTTCAGCACCGCCGGCAAGAGGAAGGGAACCGACGATCCCCGCCACATCTGGCCGCACATCGCACGCGCCCTTGGCACACTACGACCCCGAGTCGCATTCCTTGAGAATGTCGCAGCTCACGTTGGTCTGGGCTTCAGCGACGTCCTCGCCGACCTTGCCGCCCTCGGGTGGGATGCGGAATGGGTCTGTGTACGCGCGTCCGACGTGGGCGCCCCGCACCAGAGGAACCGCCTGTTCATCCTCGCGTGGCCTGCCGACCCCGGCAGCCCGGGACTACAAGGGCGGCGGCCAGAGGGGGCAGCTCCCCACGGTCGTAGCGCACCTGGCAACCACGCCTGCAACACCAATCCGGCCCGGCGGACGCACGGCGCGATGTCCCACCGCGCAGGCGCTTCTGCCCACACCATCAGCGTCCGAGGCCACGGGCGCAGGGCACAGCAGCGGCCGGCAGGGGGGTATGAACCTCCGCTCGGCCGTCTCCGCACTCGACACCACCCTGTTGCCCACCCCTCGCGCCTCCCCGAACGAGAACCGGGCGACCCGAAGAACCCCGTCACAGGAGGCCGGGACGCACGGGAAGAGCCTGGCAGCCGAGGTCTGTTCACTCCGCCCGGCAACCAGGGCGACGGACGACACCGGCGGCCCCCGGCAGACGGGTCACTCGAGCGGGCCTCCGGCCGCGAAGGGGAAAACCCATGGGGGCCCTATGCCGACGCCGTCGACCGGTGGACGCCCATCGTCGGACGTCATGCCCCCCGGGCAACCGATGCTCTGGGACGACTGAACCCCCTGCTGGTCGAATGGATGATGGGTCTTCCGCCAGGCCACGTCACCGCCGTCCCGGGCCTGTCCCGCACCGCCCAGCTCAAAGCACTCGGCAACGGGGTCCTCCCCCTGCAAGCGGTCACCGCGCTCGAACACCTCCGCGACCGCGCCGCCGCCCGCGGCCACGACCCGCTCGCCCCGCCCACTGCCGACCCCTGACCTTCACCCCGGGGCGCTCTCAAGAACGTCCCCGGTCACCGCATGATCAAAGGAAGCCCCCACCTTGACAGACGCCACCCGCCGCACCATCCGCACCACCGTGCAGACCGCGATCACCCTCGCCGCGCTCCTGCCGGTCATTGTTGATGCCGCCGGTATCCCTGCGACCCTCCCGTGGGCGGCCGGCGCCCTGGCCGTCGCTGCCGGCCTGACCCGCATCATGGCCATCCCCGGGGTGCAGGCACTCCTGCCCCGATGGCTGCGCACCGACCCGGCCATCCCGCCGACCCCCACGGACAAGGGGACCGCGTGACCGACCCGACCCCTTCGGACGTCGCCGTCGAGCTGGAACGACTCCGGGGCGTCATGGAGGTCGGTTTCGCTCGCGCTGACGGTGCCCTCGCCCTCCTGGTTCAGAGGGGCGACCAGACCGACCAGCGTCTGACCGACCTCGACACCCGCCTCGACGCCGTCGAACGTAGCCGGTGGCCCCTGCCCTCCCTCGCCGCCGTGGTCAGCATCGCCGCGGTGATCGTGTCCATCTGGCAGGCCACCACCGGCCACTGATACGACCCGCCCCCGCCCCCGCCCCGGCCTCTGGCCGGAGCGGGGGCGCTCTTTGCAGTTATAGGGCATGAAGTAGGGCCCGGTCGAAGGGTGTCGACCGGGCCCTACTCGGGGGATTCACCGCCCGGGACGCCTACAGGGCCGCCGGTGCGGGAGATCTCCCCCTGCCTGTACCGCCCGCCCCCTCGTGATCGGTCGATGCAGGACGGCTGCGGTGCCACAGTCGCCGCGGCGAGAGCCGGGCATGCCGGCGGTGGCGGCGCTGCCGGCGAGCGCGGGCGGCGAGCTGCTGCTCGTGCTCGGGCGAGGCGAGCACGATCACGGTGATGGGGTCCTCGTGGCAGTAGCAACGGAAGCGCATACCGGGGACGCCGACAGGGGGCGGCGTGAACGCCCGGCGGGGGCTCGGCATGGCCCACCACATGACGAGCAGGGCCAGGGCGAGGATCGACAGCGTGATGACGATGATCCCGATCATCACGGGCCCGGGGTCAACGGCGCGCATGCGACGCCCCCTTGCCCAGGGGGGCGGGCCACCGGCGGACGAGCGACCGTAACCGCCGCACCGCACGCGCGCCTCGTGATTCGGCCGGCGCGACATCAAGGCCGGTGTACGCGGCAAGCTCGTAGGCCAGGTCACGGGCGAGGTCCGGTTTCAGCTCGACGAGCAGACGCGTGTCGAAGTGGACCCAGTACACGCGATGGGCGCGCCAACCGACGTGAGTCACGCTGAAGCCTCGGGGCCTGATCATGCGTGCACCCGCCCCGCGCTCGACAGCTCGAAGGTCACGCGCGTTCCCCGCCTGCCGAGCCCCCAGGTCGGGGAGACACGGCACCAGAGCGTGACTCGGCGCAGAACCGCGAGCAACGGTTCCTTGCCGAGGTCTGTGGGAGTGAGCCAGCCGAGGAGGGTGGTCGGTTCGAGTTCGACTCTGTCCTCGACCGTGACAGTGACCCCCTGGGGGACAACACGGGCCGTCACCGTCATGTGCACGGCTTGCGTCTCGCGGTTGAGGATGTACGCGACGGCGTCAGACACGCAGGTACGCGCGTCTTCGACGGCATGGGGGTGGTGACCGGTCCCGGCCAGGAACGCCGCAACCGCGTCACGAGCGACCTTTGCAGTCGCAGGTCTCGCCCGCACGACGAGGCGGCACGTCTCGGATAAGACAAGGTCGGTGGTGCTGGGATTGAGCATCGTTGTACGCACGGAGGTCTCCCAACGGTAGGCCGCACCGCACGTCGTCCGTGGCTTGGCCACCCCCCGGAGCGCCCGTCAACAGGCGTGCAGGCAGCTGCACTTCGGCTCTTCCCGGCGTGCTGTGCGGTGCTACATGGGACCATAGGGCCCACCTGTGGGACGGTGCAACAGTGGTACGCCGGGCCCAAAGGTTTGAGAGCGTGGCACAGTAGGCGGCACACTCAGACCGACGAGGCAGAGGGAGGGGCGATGCCGCCGAGGAGTTACCCGACCGCGCGGCAGCGGCGACTCGGGGCTGAACTGCGCAAGCTCCGTGAAAAGGCAGGCATGTCCGGCAGCAAGGTGGCCGCTTACCTGGGTGGCGAGCGCGCACAGGTGAGCCACATCGAATCCGGCCGATACGGCATCAGCGCGGAGAGAGTCCGACGTTTGGCCGCCTACTACTCCGCAACAGACAAACACCTCATTGACGCACTCGCCGCCATGGCAGACGAGCGCAGTAAGGGTTGGTGGGAGGAGTACCGGGGGATACTGTCGCCGGGATTCCTTGACCTGTCTGAGCTTGAGCACCACGCAACGTACCTGCGGGACGTGCAGATGTTGCACATCCCGGGAATCTTCCAGACCGCCGAGTACGCACGCGAGGTGATGTCAAATAGCATCTCTTCAATGCCTGCTCTGCCGGCGGCCGAGCTGAATGCCAGGGTTAAGCACCGACTCAGCCGCCGGGAGATCTTCGACAGGCCAGCGCCGCCGAAGTTCGAAGCGTTCATCCACGAGGCTGCACTGCGCATGCGCTACTGCGAGCCTGAGACCATGCGGGAACAGCTAGAGTTCCTAAGCGACATGCCGGATTTCCCGACCGTCACGATTCGCGTGATCCCGTTCGAAAAGCGGATCACGAGCTCGGTTCATTCGCTGCTGTACGCAGGCGGGCCGATTCCGCAACTCGACACCGTGCAGATCGACAGTGCGTTTGATGCCGGGTTCCTCGACGCAGAGGCTCAGCTGTCGCGCTACCGGGCCCTGTTGGATTCCGTGGCGGACATAGCGCTCGACCCCGGCGAATCGAGCAAGTTTATCCGACGCATCGCAAAGGAATTGTGAGAGAACAGCTATGACCGGCGAACTCATATGGCAGAAGTCCTCGTTCTCTGGCGGCGACAATAACCAAGCTTGCGTTGAAATCGCGCACGCTTCGCACTTGATCGCAATCAGGGAGAGCGACACCCCGGACGACGTCATCACGACGACCGCGGGACACCTCCGCATGCTGATCAGCGGCGTCAAGTCAGGGCGCCTTGATGACCTGATCTAGCGATCACCCCCGGTGCACGCCCCCCATCGATGCAGGTGGGGGGCTTTTGGCGTACATGGGGCCCAACGTAGGTACGTGAGCCTCAACAGTGCGACTTCCGCCCCACCCTTGCACCGGAGTGGCGACAGCGCTACCGTCCCTGCATCGCCGCTCCGGGCCGCCGAACAAAGCCCGACGCGACACTCAACTCGCCAGGTTCTGCTGACGGTTCAGGGCGCGGTTTCCCGAATGACGCCCTCTACTGCCTGCTGATTTCTGCCACGCTCAGGCATCCGCGGGGGGATTGCCCGAGCCATCCCTTGTCCGATCGACCAACGTCAACGAGAGGACCGGCTGTGACCATCGCGCACCCGCGGGAAGCATTCCCGCTCGCACCTGAGGGAGGGTCGCTCCTCTACAGCAGCGAGCCCCCGACCCACACCGGCAGCCGCCCGTGGATCCTTCGATTCGCTATCTCCCCCGACCCCACCAAAGCCACCGTCAAGCCGCCGGCGTTCTACGACGAGCAGGTGCAGATGTCTGTCGGCCTGTACGACGGCCCCCTGCCGTACATGCAGACAGAAGACCCCACCATTCCGGACGGCGACACCACGAACCCGCCACCCCTCGACGAGGGCGTCAAGGACTGAGCATCCCTATGGCTCCCATCCTCGTGATCGCGGCCCAAGACGACTGGCCGACCGACCGTGTCGTGAAGGTGCTCGCTGACCGAGGGGTGGAGGTGTTCCGCATGGACACCGCCGAGTTCCCGCAACGGCTCACCCTCGCCGGGCGCATTGACGCCCGGCGAGGGTGGGCCGGCGGGCTTTCCACCCCTCACCGCGTCGTGGACCTCGCCGAGATCGGCGGCGTCTACTACCGCAGACCGACCCCGTTCCGCCTGGCCGAGGGCATGTCCGAGCCTGAGCGAAGGTTCGCGGCAGCCCAGGCCCGCGCCGGACTCGGCGGCATCATCTCGGCCCTCGACTGCCGATGGGTCAACCACCCCGCCGCCATGTCCCGCGCCGAGTACAAGCCCCTCCAGCTCGCCGCGGCCCGCGAGTGCGGCCTCACCATCCCCCCGACCCTCATCACCAACAGCCCCGACGCGGTCCTCGCTTTCGCCGGCGACGTCGGCGGCCCCCTCATCTGCAAGCCCGTTGCTTCGCCCGTATTCATCGAGGCCGACGAGCTCAAGATCGTCTACACGCGCAAGCTCACCGAACGGGATCTCGACGACCTGCGAGGCATCGACACCACTGCCCACCTCTTTCAGGCATGGGTCGACAAAGCGCACGAGGTACGGCTCACCGTTGCCGGTGACCGGCTGCTCGCCGCGGAAGTGCATGCCGGCAGCTCCAAGGCATTTACAGACTGGCGCAGCGACTACCCGTCACTGACCTACCGGGCGACCGAGACGCCCGAGGACGTCGCCGAGGGAGTGCGGCGCTTGATGGAGCGCCTTGAGCTCCGGTTTGCCGCACTCGACTTCATCGTGTCGCCCGAGGGCGCATGGACGTTCTTGGAGGCGAACCCGTGCGGCCAGTGGGACTGGATACAGGCCGCCACCGGACTGCCCATCGCCGAAGCCATCGCCGACGAACTGACAGGAGTCGCCACGTGACCGACCCCGCCCCCGAAGCGGCCCGGCCGTACATGGCCGCGCTCGCCGACGAGCTCACCAAGGCCGGCGTGGTTCGGTCTCCCGGGTGGGCCGAGGCGTTCGCCACCGTGCCTCGACACGTGTTCGTGCCGAAGTGGTACGAACAGGAGACCAACGACAAAGGCATCACCGTGTGGCGTCGCCGCCAGGCCGGCGCCACTGAAGACGACCTTGCCGCGGTGTACCGCGACACCACCCTCGTTACGGCCCTCGACCCCGACACCGCCCAGCGGGTCGATGAATCGGCGTGGACCGGCATCCCCACCTCGTCCAGCACCCTGCCAAGCCTCATGGCCGGAATGCTGGAAGAACTCTCCGTAGAGGACGGGCACCGCGTCCTCGAAGTGGGCACCGGCACCGGCTACAACGCCGCCCTTCTGTGCGCCCGCCTCGGCGACCGCGCCGTGCACTCCGTCGACATCGACCCCGAGCTCGTCCGGACCGCGGAACGCCGTCTTTCCAAGATCGGATATGCCCCGCAGCTCGCCTCCGCTGATGGGCAGACCGGCTACCCCGGCGGCGGTCCATTCGACCGGATCATCGCCACCTGCTCCGTGCCGTCCATCCCCCAAGCCTGGATCGAGCAGACGAAGTCCGGATCCGTCATCCACACCGACATCGCCCTCGGCATCGAAGGCGGCCTTGTCCGCCTGACCACCGACAAGGACCACCAGGCGCGCGGAATGTTCACCCGCACCACCGGCCGCTTCATGGCCGCACGGACCGACGCCCGCGTCTACCCCCACCCCAACCATGCACCCGCCGCCCCCGAGGCCGGCAAACGCCCGACCCCCGTCACAGCAGCCGACATCCGCACGCACTACCCCTTCCGGCTACTGCTCGCCTTCCATCTCCCCGGGGCAAAGCTCGTTTACCACCGTGACGACGCCGGCGCTCTGTCGCTCCAGCTCCAGCAGAGCGACGGCTCATGGGCCCGAGCCCCCCTCGCCGGACAGGACGTCGGCGTCGTCACCTACGGCGGACCACTCGACCTCTGGCAGCAAGTCGAGGCCGCGTGGACATGGTGGAACGACACCAGCCGCCCCACCCAAGATCGCTTCGAATACGTCCGCGAACCCGACGGTCGTGCATCCGTGTGCCACACGACCGACGGCCGCCGGTGGGATCTCGCGCCCACCGCATAGCCCCGCCCTGAGCATACGGGAACGCCCCGTCCGGCACCTGGCCGAGCGGGGCGTTCTTGTTGTTCCTGAGGGCTCTGACGTCGTCAGACGCGCCCAATTCCTGGGGAGAATCTGGGGAGAACTGGGGAGCGGATGGGGGGTGCGAGCCCACAAAGCGCCGCTACCCTTGAAACGCTAGGAAACTCAGATTCCGCAGGTCAGAGGCGGTGCGGCGGGCATCCTCGCAGGTGAGCGCCCCCTAGGTAACAGAACCCGGCGTACAGGCCGACCCGTCCGCCTCTAACCCCCTCTGACCTGCGAAAACAGGCTCAGAGGGGGCTTCTTTTGGGGCTCTTGGGAGAATCCGCCGGAGTACTCGGCATCCGGGCCTGCGTCTGCGCCGCCAGGACGACCGACGCGAAGGCGTGGCGGAGGACGTGGGAGCCGTCCTCGCGCGGCATCGCCCACTTCACGCGACGCAGCGCCGGCCGATCGGGCCGCGGGATGACGGTGATCTCCGGCTCCGGGATCACCCCGGCCGCGACAAGGGCCGGCTTCCAGTTGCTTCTCATCGAACGTGGACCGGTTGATCGCGCCGCCGCTCTTCCCGCCGGTGCGCGTGGTGGTGACCAGTAGGCGCATCATAACCAGTGGGCGTTTGTTCCACGGCAGGTTCGTCCGGTCCGGGTCCACTCACGGCAGCGTCACGTCCACTGTGCCGAACCCGGCGACGTGCGCGTTGACGGCCGCGGCGAGCTCGGGCGGGCAGGGCGCCACACGGGTCTTGTTGCCCTTCGGCGGGGCGAGACCTGCACCGGGGCCATCTCACCTGGCAGCAGGTACGCGTCATGATCGAGCACCTTCCGCCCGAGGCAGCGACCATGACCGCCCTGCGCAACAACGCGCCGCCGGCCGACCTCGAAGCGCAGGCCGAGGACGCCGACCCGTCCCGGGGCCGCTGGTCCCAGACTGACCTGTTCCTCGCGCAGACCATCGACGCGATCAACCGCCTCACGCACTACTACACCCTGGTCAACACCAGCGGCGGCAAGCAGCAGGACCCGCCCCAGCCGGTCTCACGCCCCGGCGTCCCCCGCACCCGCGACTACCGCCCGCGCATGAGCGACGCGACGGTGCAGACGCTGTTGCAGATCATCAACGGCCACCCCGGCCCGCCCGCGTAACTCCCCGTCCTGTGACAGTGCACCTACGCCGAATGCTGGCCTCGGTGGAGGACTCGGGGCGGGAGGGCTGCCCTCACTCGATGGTCATGTCTTCGTAGGTGATCGTTACCTTCTCGATCACCGGGTCAGTGTTGCTGGCCTGCAGAGACGGCCCTGACCACGATGAGGCCCAGGCGTTGATCAGGTTGACACGCCTGACCGGGGCCTTGTTTCCGTCAAGGAGCGAGATCGAGATGTTCGTCGGTGCCGAATCGCCTCCTTGGCCAGCTGCCGACTCCTTGACCCAATCGGTCCACGTCTGGTCATGGTCCATGGGCCGGGTCAAGGTGACGTGCGGGAGCACTTCGGCACCGGGATTCTTCCGGGTGAGAAGGTGCCCATCTGTCGTGACACTCTTCACCTCAACGGCATCGGACCCGAAGCTTAGGCCGCTGACACCCTGGTAGGTGGCCACCCGAAACTTTCCCAAGTCCACGGCAAAGACATCCGTCCTGATCTCGTCGCCGACAGCCATGTGAACTCCATTCGGTTTCGCGCCCTACGCCACAGACCGATACCCGTGGACCGGTCACAAGGCGCCTCTCGTCTCCAGCCGCAGGAGCTTCCCCTCCCTGCCCGCGCACCATGCGTAACCCCGGATTTGTGCCCCGAACGAGCCACACGCCCTCTGAACACGAACAAATAGGCCGTACGGCGACGAGCGCACGGCCAGACGCTGCCTGATCAACCTTCCTCACAACCGGTCCAGGGTCGTCGTCATAGAACCAACGTCCGCCGGTCCGGCGGTCACTCCCGCACGAAAGGAGGGCCGCCGTGGCAATCGTCGTCGGCTCCGTCAAGGTCCAGGTCATCCCCAACCCCCGGGGAATCGGACAGCGTCTGAAGACGGCGCTTGCCGAACCGGCCACGACCGCGGGGCAGGAGGCCGGGCGCCCTGGCCGGGCAGGCGTTCACGCAGGCCATGACCGCCGGTGTCGGCGGCGGCGCGCAGATCGGCACCACCCTCGGCCGCGATATCGCCGCCGCCCTCGCCCCCCACGATCCGCCGCGCCATCCCCGACGCCGTCGACCAGTGGACACCCATCGTCGGACGCCACGCCCCCGGGCAACCGATGCTCTGGGACGACTGAACCCCCTGCTGGTGGAATGGATGATGGGCCTTCCGCCAGGCCACGTCACCGCCGTCCCGGCCCTGTCCCGCACCGCCCAGCTCAAGGCACTCGGCAACGGGGTCGTCCCCCTGCAAGCGGTCACCGCGTTGGAACACCTCCGCGAACGCGCCGCCGCCCGCGGCCACGACCCGCTCGCCCCCGAGACCAATTCGTTCCTGACCTGCTCTGGCCCGGACGAGCCAGCGGCACCGTCCAAGGCGACTGCACCGACCGCGCCATCGACCCCAAAGCGTGGTGGAACAAGGTCTATTCCGACATCCCCCTGACCACCCAGTGGGACGACGGCACCCACACCGGCAGCGGAATGGGCAGTTCCCCCGCTTCGTCCAACAGCATGCCGACAATGGTGTTCTCCATGCTCTGCGCCCTAAGCGTCGAACCGGGGAACCGGGTCCTGGAGGTGGGCACCGGCACCGGCACCGGCTGGAACGCCGCCCTGCTCGCCTACCGCCTCGGCTCCGACAACGTCGTAACGGTGGAAGTGGACCCGGCGAACGCCAAAGAGGCCCGCCGACGACTCAAGGCAGTCGGCCTCTAGCCCCTGTCCATCATCGGCAACGGCATCCAGGGCTACCCACCCGGAGCACCGTTCGACCGCCTGAAGACCCGCCCCGGCGGAATCATCATCGGCCCAGTGGGGCCCCGCCTACAGCGGACAGGGAGTCGCACGACTGACCGTCGCTGACGACGGCACCGCATCCGGCCCCTTCGTCATGTCGTCCGCTTTCATGCGACTGCGCGACCAGCGCGAGAGATTCCCGCCCCGCAGCGCCTATCTCGGCTCGGCGTGGCCGGCAGACGGCAGGGCGAGGTCGACCGCACTCTCGCCCGACGACATGGGCGACTGGATTCACATGTTCACGATCGGGGTGTGCGTCCCGGACCTCTTCTGCAAGGTCGACTGGGGAAGGAGAGCGCCTACCGCCTGTGGCTGTTCGACATGGCGGCGACCGGGTGGGCCACAGCCGACTATGAGTAAGGACTGCACCGAGTACCACGTCGTCGAGTCAGGTGTCGCCATCTCTGGGCCGAGGTGGAACAGGTCATGGACTGGTGGGAGCAGAACGGCCGGCCCGGCTTCACGCGGTACGGGCTCACCGTGACACCCAAGGCCAGCCCGTATGGCTGGACGCTTCGGAAAACCCCGTGCCCAGCACCCAGGGCGAGTAGCCCGTCCTGTCCTCCCGGCCGACGGCAGAACGGCCTCGGTACCTCCTGGGTACCGGGGCCGCGTCCTGCCAGTCACGGGCGGCATGGTCCACGGCCCAGAGGGCGATGGACCCAGCCGGCACACTCGCCGACCACGACTGACCCAACTGCCCTGGACCTACCGGTGACCGATGACGACCAGGGTCTGTCCGATGGGCCGCGTGACATCTGGGCAGTGCTAGTCGCTCCGGTCGGTATGGGCCGGGGCGACTTGTCTCAGAGCAGGCTGGCCAGGTTATTGATCACGACTCCGACGAGGGCGTGGTACCCGGCCACGGCCAGGCCCAAGATCTGACCGACAATGGGCAAAAGCATCGCTGTGCTCCTGTCATATGGGCCGCTCATCATCGCGGCCTGGTGACCGGATCAACGACGCCCTGGCCGGTCAGACACGTCCTGGGCGACCAGCTCGGGCACGTACCGCCGCCCCCTCCGGGCAAGTACCCGGAAATGGCGGCCCAGCGAACCGGTGGGGTGGCTTCGGGTACTGGCCGTTGGTCGCCTGCATGCACCCGCTGCCCGTGCGTTCCTCCACGAGCCACGCGGATCACGGCTCCCTCCTGCCGCCTGCCCGGCACTGCTCACGCCTTGTCGTTGCCGAGACGCGTAACGAACGTGCCCTTCCCCCACTCGGTTTCGACAAGCCCGCCTTCGCGCAATACTCGGCTCGCGTTGAGGTGACACCAAAGCTTCCAAGTCCGCGAACTGCCAAGCAATGGCCTCGCAACGAGGCTGCAGGCGTCGCTCAGCGAACCTCACCGAAGTGGAGCAAAAGCCGCAATCTCCATCAAAAACGAGTACAGGCTGATTCCGCATGACCGCATCATGCCGCCAGGGAGAGAAGAGCGGAGGCGGGGCTGCCGTCGAGTCGGTAAACGAGGACCATACGGTCCTGTCGCCGCGGGATCTCAAACGGGAGGTGCCTGTAACCGCCCTCCCGGAGAGCGGCAGAGATCCGCTGCACGACGCGCTTCTTGGCCTTCGTCGCCGGGAGCGCGTTGCGGAGCTTCTTGACGGAGATTGCAGCACAGCCGTTCCCGGCCTCGACGCTCTTCACCACTTCGGTCAGGTCCACGGACCCCCCTGTCGTCTGTCTTGTTGGTTCTCAGGTGAGCGGGACAGTAGTGCTCGGGCTGTGACCTAGCACGGGTTTCGCTGCAACTCTCGGGGTACACCGGTGCTTCATGAGCGGCCATGGTCCATGACTCGACGCCGCCTGCACCGCCGCCGACCAGCTCGCCGAGGCGGTGGAAGAAGCGTTCCCTCAGCACCCTGACGCCGAGATCCTGACGAGCTTCCCCGGGCTCGGCACCCAGCTCGCCGCCCGGATCCTCGCCGAGATCGGAGACGACCGCACCCGCTTCGCCGGCGCCCGGGGCTGAATGCCTACGCGGGCTCCTCGCCCATCACCCGCACCTCCGGCAAGAAATCGAGCATCACCCGCCGCTGGGTGAAGAACGACCGGCTCAACCACGCCGGCTACCTGTGGGCCTTCGCAGCTCCGAACGGATCCCCCGGGGCCAAGGCCCACTACCGGCGGCGCCGCGACGACCACGGAGACTGGAACGCCGCCGCCCGGCGGAACCTGTTCAATCGAATGCTCGGCCAGCTCTACCGCTGTCTGCAAAGGCGCGAGCTGTTCGACGAACGCACCGCATTCCCCGCCGAACTCGCCGCTGCATCTTGACACGTTGGCACCGTGAGGGTGTCTGGCGAATCCTCACCAAACTCCGCACCAACTCCGCCGCGTCACTCACCTCCTGCGCGCCCTGCTCGTCCTGACGAACCTCGAAGTCAACCGCTGACGGACACCTCACGCCATCCCTTTTACCTGCGACTTCAAGCTGGAGGAGGCTCTGTGTCTATAGCAATCACCACCCGTCCAGAAACGATTTCCACAACAGGGGCCCGGACGCCCCATACTCGGCCGATGCGGTTCGCCCGGGCGCGGCTCGCCCAGTCGCGTTAAGAGGGCGAGAAGCCCGTATCCATCGAGGAGGCCCAGTGGCAGGGAACTTACGCACCGGAGACTGGGGGCCGTGGTCGGCGCGGTGTTCGCGGCGGTGCTGGTGTTGCCGTCCCCGGCGCAGGCCCGGCCCGCGCAGGCTCAGCCCGCCGCCGACGCCCACACGGCCACACAGGCCGCGCTGAACGCCTTCCAGGCGGTGACCGGCCCAGGCGCCGGGGTCTACGCCGGGGGCAGCACCGGTTCGTGGAACCTCACCGTCGGCACCGGCCAGACCGGCACCAACCGGCCCGTCCAGCCCACCGACCACTTCCGCGCCGGCAGCCAGACCAAGACCTTCACCGCGGCCGTGGTCATGCAGCTGGTCGACGAGGGGAAGGTCTCCCTCACCGCCCCGATCGAGCGGTACCTGCCCGGCGTGGTCGACGGCAACGGCTACGACGGCAACACCATCACCGTGCGCCACCTCCTCCAGCACACCAGCGGCATCCCGGACAGCCCCAGCCTGCGCCCGCAGCCGACGTACACCCATGCCGAGCTGGTGCGCCAGGGGCTGGAACGCCCCCGGTCGCCGCGCCGGGAAGCAAGCTCGTCTATTCCAACGTGAACTACCAGATCCTCGGCATGCTCATCGAGAAGGTCACCAAGGCCCAGGTCGGCGAGGTGATCACGACCCGCATCATCGGGCCGCTCGGCCTGAACCGCACCTTCTACCCCGTGCCGGGAACCCGGACCCTCCCCGACCCGTACGTCCGCGGCTACAGGGTGCTCCGCATCGGCCCGGCCGTCTTCTGGACCGACGTCACGTCGGACTTCGAACCGTCCCACTTCGGCAGCGCGGGGGCAATGGTCTCGACCGCGCAGGACCTCACCACCTTCTACCAGGCACTCATCGGCGGAAAGGTCGTGTCACAGGCGAGCCTGGCCGAGATGAAGACGTTCTGGGACCAGGGCCAGGGCCCGGGCACCGGATACGGCCTCGGCCTGGCGGCCGGCCCCCTGCCCTGTGGCGGAGTGGCCATGGGACACACCGGCATCGTCAACGGCTACATGTCGCTGACCATGGTGACCGCCGACGGCCGCCACGCGTCGGTGATGAGCAACTCGGCCGCTTCCCTCAACCAGAGCGCCTCCATCGTGAAGATGTACAAGGTTGCCGAAGCGGCGCTGTGCGAGACCTCGTAGGGCTGAGAGCAGGGCCCCTGTGAGCGGGCCCTCTCGGATACCGGAAGCGTGGCAGCCTCCCCCGCACTCACGGGCAGCGCGCTTCCGGGTGCACCCACCCGTCGACCTTCCACCCGGCCCGGGAACGGGCCCGCAGGATCGTACGCTCCGGCGGGAGCATGGTCTCCTCCATGCCCGTTGTGCGGTGCGGGATGAGCATCGCCGCCTGTCCGCCCGCCTGCCCGGACGTCGGCCCGTGGTGCGCAAACACATAGGCTCCCTGAGTTATGAAGGTACTGATCTCTGTTGACATGGAGGGCATCTCGGGGATCGTGCATCCCAACGAGACGAATCCAGATGGTTACGACTACGAGCGTGGTCGGGCGTTGATGACGGCCGAGGCGAACAGCGTGATTGCCGGCGTTCTGGACGCCGAGCCCACGGCCGTGGTGCGGGTCGCCGACGCGCATGGGCCGTTCCGTAACTTGCTACCAGAGGAACTCGACCGACGGGCGCATCTGGTTCGTGGCAAGCCGCGTCCGCTGGGCATGCTCGGTGGGCTCGACGAAGGCACTGACGCGGTTCTGCTCGTCGGCTATCACGCCCGTGCCGGTCGCGGCCCGGCCGTGCTGGCACACACCATGAACGACGGCATCCTCGACGTGCGTGTGGCCGGGCGTTCCATGGGCGAGATCGGTCTCAATGCCGCTATGGCCGGGCATCTGGCCGTGCCAGTCGTGCTGCTCAGCGGCGACGACAGTGCCTGCACCGAACTGCGTGATCTGCTCCCCTCCGCTGTCACCGTCGCGGTCAAGGAAGCCCTCGGACAAGGCGCCGCCGTCGCCCTCCATCCGGAGGAGGCCCGGGAGCGGCTGCGCCGGGCGGCCACCGAAGCCATCGCGCGGCGCGCACAAGTGGCGCCGCTTACCCTTGCTGGACCGCTTGAGGTCGAGGTCGATCTTTCCGCGCCGTTCATGGTTGACCTGGCGACACTCGTGCCAGGGGTCTCACGCGGTGAAGGTGGCCGCACGGTCACCTTCACCGCAGCCGACTTTGCCGAGGCATACCGGCTGGTCTTGCTGCTCGCGCAACTTGCGACCGTCAAACCCGGCTAATAGGACTCCGTTAGGTCTTTCTCGGTCTTGGCGTTGTGTGTGTCCTGGTGGGCAGGGTTTGGTGGCAGGTGTTGCAGACACCGGTCCAGCACTTCAGGACGTCTTGGAGAGCGTCGAGGACTTGGTAGAGGGTGAGACCGAGCCGGGCGCTTTTGGGGCCAGGCGTTGTCCGGTGAGGAAGGCATGGGCGGCGGTCACGAGGGTGACGTGGTGGAGCCAGCCCGGCCAGGAACGTCCCTCGAAGTGGTCCAGGCCCAGGCCGTGCTTGAGTTCGCGGTATGGCGTGACCTCACAAAGCCTCACCAGCCGCAGATTCCGGGATAAAACAACGGGATAAAACAACGGGATAAAACAACGGGATAAAACAACGGGATAAAACGACCTCTCACCAACTCGTCTGCTCGCCCATGCTGGCGAAACTCGTGATCTGAGGGAAGAAATCGATCTTCGTTGCTTCTGTCTGCTCGTCCTCCACCAGCAGGGCCATCCCTTGGACGCCCATGGGGAGTCCCTTGTGGCCGCCGGGCTGGCCGTTGGGCTGCGGGGGCAGCGGTTCCGTCACGAACTGGAGGTTCCAGGTACCGGAGATGCTGATCAGTCTCGTTCCGTCTCCGCGGCACTCATAGGCCCTGCCGCCGGGAGCCATGCTGATGATGGCCTCTGCCGACTCGATCACGTTCGGGACCCAGGGTGCCGCCCCGTCGCGGATGACTCCGATCAGCGTCTGCCGGAAGTCCTCACGGTTCGTGATCTTTTCCGCGTTGACATTCCGCCTGGGGTATCCGAGTTCGGCCATGGCGTGGACGACCTCGGACTTCAGGATCAGCATCCCGCTGTCGGTCAGCTCGGACCGCAGCGCCTCGTCGAGGCGGGAGGGGTCGCCCGGCTGGGTGAAGTCCTTGTCCTTGGACACGAAGATGACGGGTAGCTGCCGGCCCTTCTTATCCGTGTCGGGCCGCTGGCAGGCACGTGCGGCAGTAAGCCAGATGGCGGCATCGCGTGCTCCCGACCCGTTACGGCAGGGCGGCCGGTGCTCGGCTTCCCACCGCAGGGCTTCCAGGGCATCCTGCGGGGTCGTCTCCAGGACACGGAAGGCGTCACGCAGCTCCGACTCGAACCGCGCGGTCTCCTCCGCGACGAACAGGGGCCGGTTCCGCAGAGTCGGATGCGCGAACCTGACGTAGTTCCCCGGGCTGGTGGTGAGCGCATTGATCTCCCGCTCCGCCCGCATCAGCGCGCTATGGGCCGAAGAGAGCTCGTCACGCCGCTGACGGACCACCTCTTGGATGGCAGTGTCGGTGGTGGCGACGGTGTGGCCGGCTCGGACGGCCACGGCAGCGAAGAGCCTGAGGGCCGGACTGCCAGGGGCGAAGAGACGCAGCTGATTGCTGTCGAGGACGATCACCCAAGCGAGGGTAGGAGCCCGCTCACCTGAAGTAGACCGCTTTCCGGAAAATCGGCATCTTCCGTCGCTTCAGCCCCTGTAAACGGGCGAGCGGACACGGCCGCGTAGGGATGGGCGTCCGGGAGATGGATCGCCGTGTGAGGCGCTTGCTAACAGAATGTACTGAAATACCTGACTGAGCGTTCGCCCCGGGAATCGTGTTTGGTCCCAACGTGCTTGGCAGCCAAGCTGGGGCAGCGGAAGGCTTGAGGTCCCTCTGTGGCCTGAGGGGCAGATGAAGGAGATCGTCAGCCAGGTTTGCCCGGACTTCTCCTGTCTCATCCCAGGAAGCCCAGGGCCGGCCGAGACGTACCCACCTATTGAGCCTTTCGCATCGCCAGAGCGGCGAAAGAGACTTTCATGGCTAATGATGCGCTTCGAGCCGGGACGAAACGCTCAGTAAACTTGTCATTTATGTAGAGCGCCGTGGCTTTGTCCCCTTCTTGTGGTGGGCAGGGCGGCTATATGCCTCGCCGAGGGCGAGGACGCGGCCCACGTCATGACGGGTGGTTGGGCGGCGGTTCTTCGAGCCCAGCGGTCGGCCGCTTCCGAGCTGCGAAGACGGGGCTTCGTCCAGCCGAGTGTCTGCTTGAACAGGCGAAACGTGTGCTCCACGTCGAACCGGCGGAGGAACGCGCGCCAGCAGCGGTCCACGTCCTCGGGGGTGGCCCCGGCCTGCGACCACCAGAGCCAGACCGGCTTGTTCACCCCGCCGCTGGGCAGCTTCTCCACGACCAGGCGGACGTCGGTGCCCTCGATGACGGGCAGCGGCCCGTCGTGGTCGAGCCAGGCCGCCCGCCGGGTCAGCCGCGGGCGCAGCCGGTCCCATGCCTGCGCGGTCGCCTTCCCGTAGAGGCGGGTGTCGGTCGTGGTCACGGCCTGTTCGGTGCCCCAGGTGCCGGGGTAGCCGAAGACGAACTCGCCGCCGTGCTTGGGCGGTCGGCCCGGACGGCCATCCCGCGGTGGTGTCGGCCGCCGCATGACGCGGTCGGAGCGGAGCCGACCGAGGATCTGCACCGGCAGATCCTCCAGCAGGTGGACGATGCGGGGTGCGTCATATCTGGCGTCCAGCACGACCAGGACCTCGGGATCACCCTCCTGCCACTGGCCGGCAGCGGCAAGGCGCTCGGTGATCTCGCGGATCTGGACCGTGGTGACGGCGGCGACGTCCGCGCCGGGTTCCAGGCGGACCGTGTCCAGCACCGCTGTCCAGGATGTGCGGCCGGTCTCCAGCGCGGCCACGATCGAGTACGGCCAGCCCGGAACATCTGGTGCTTGCCCTCCCCGCGGCCGAAAGTGTGACAGAAGGACCGGTCAGCAGAGGTGTTGGCGTCCGGTCGCACCCATGGCGAGACGTCCACGGCCAGGACGATCCGCCCGTCCGCCGCCTTCGGCAGCGGCATGCCGGCCAGGGCCCGACGCAGCCGGGCGATGTCGATCCGCCCTTGGTTCAGGCCCGTAACGGGCTCCGTGCCCGCGGCGGTGTTCCGGTGCGAGCGCGAGATCCACCAGCGTTATGACCGGGCCCTCCGTGCAGAGGAGGGCGTCCGTCAGCTCGAACAACGCGTCCGAGCGTCCCGTGAGACACCCATAGAAGTCCGCCCGGAACTGCGACAACACGGCCAGCGACTCGCTCCGGCCACCGGTCAGAGGACTCACCCCGCGCGGCCCTGCCCCACCTCGGTCTGGAGCAGGCGTGGAGAGGCCTCGAACCCATGACGGCAGTACGCCGAAACCGCCCGGTCGCTGGAGTGAACGGTCACCCGCTCAAGACCGAGGTCCCTCGCCCACGCCAAGACCGCCTCGATCAGCTCGCCGCCCAGGCCGCGGTCACGCTCATCGGGCACGACGTACGTGCACTGCACGTCACCCGACATCCGCTTCAACGCGCGCGGATGCGGAACACGCTGCGTGATCGCCAGCCAGGCTATGCCGATCACAACCTCGTCACGGACCATCACCATGCACCGATGCGAGGACTCGGTCTCACGGGCCCATGCCACGAACCGGGGAACGAACTCGTCCAGCGTGGTGTCGGGGGTTCCGTAGAGCTCCTGCACCCACCGCCACCGCAACTCGGCGACGGCGGCTAACTCATGGGACTGGGCAGGGCGGCAAGCAATGTCATCCGCGGCTTCATCCTGGCGCAGATTCATCAGACGACGGCCGCTTCCACCACTCCCGCACCACCAGGGCGACGGCTCAGGGCCTGCCGTCGGCGTGGGCCACCAGTGGTGCGGTTTTCCAGTGGACTCCGTCTGGGCGCTCGTTCATCAGGGCCTCTCCGAAGTCGACGAACGGCAATGCCGGGAGGCTGAGGACAGGGCCGATCCACCGATTCGCGTCGCTCATCCAGGCGCTGGCCCAGCCAGTTCGAAGCCGAGGGCCAGCAGCTGCCTCCCGCACCGCTGTAAGCGCTTCGCTCCCGACTCCCTAGCTGCTCACTCGCGTGCCGGAGTCCGGCGGGCCGACGGGCACGGGCAAGGCCGCCGCGCTGATCTGCAACCGTAGACCAACCGGCTGATCGGAAAGTACTGCCGGGCCTGGGATGATCAATACGGTAACCGGATGGCCCATGGACGGGCACCTACACCAGCAAGGAACGCCATGACCGACTACCTGACCGCTGCCATGGCAATGCTCGGTCCCGCCCAGAACCGCTACGCCGATCCGGACGCATGGGACCGGCTCCGCGCCGAACTCGGAGTCGGGCTGCCGTCCGACTACCAGGTTCTCGTGGACGCTTACGCCCCTGTCAAGCTCAACGGCCACCTTTACCTGCACCATCCAGCCACCGAGCGGTGGAACCTGGGGCAAAAGATCAAGGACACCATACGGGCCTGGTCCGACGTGCCCTGGGACGACCTCAACCTCGAAGCGGACGAGGACCCGCGCCGGCTGTTCGGGCTCAAAGAGCTGACCTTCGGCACCCACGACGGCCTCTGGCCGATCGCGAGCACCGACCGAGGAGAGACCATCTTCCTCGTCAGCCCCTCCGACGCCTCGTGGCTGGTGGTCGAGGACGGGGAAGGCGGCTGGGCGCGCTACGACATGGGCTTCGCCGAATGGCTGTACCGCTACCTCATCGGCGAGGACATGGCCGGCCCCAACAGCTCCGCCTTCTACCCCGGCCCTGTGAAACTGGAACCCCGTCCGATGTCCTACGAGGACCGCCCCGAACCTTGGCACGGCCCGGACCGAGGTACGTAACCCTGCCCTTCATCACAGGCACGAGGAAGGGGGGTACTCGCTGCCGTGCCGACCATCTGCGGTGCTCTCATTGATGCGGGGAAATCGCTGGTACTACGGCAACTTGGAGAAGGGAAACCCGGGGCTGGATCTGATCCCGCTACCCGAAGAGCTTAGGGGGCCGCTAAGCCCTTCGGGTAACACGGGCCTCCAGCGCGCGCCCCGCCAGTCATGGGAGCAGGCGCCGGCCGCCGGGTGTGAGTCTCGGCCGAGGTGGGAAATGTCCGTGCTCAGCACGATTCCCAGAAGAAGCGGCCCTCCCCGCCGTCGGGGCTGAGGAAGGCGTAGCCGTACCCGTAGCCGAAGTTGAGGAAGTACGGATCGTCTTCCGCTTCGCCGCAGTCTGTGAGGCGGAAGAAGAACTGCCAGGGCGCGTCGATCTGCGCATGGTGGGCGTAGTCGGCTACGCCGCCAACGTACTCCTCAGGGGCCTGGTCGGCCTCGTCCTCCGGGGCCGGCACCAGGTCGACGTACCACTCGACGGGCACCTCGGTCTCGTCCGGCCCCCACCGCCACAGCGACCGGCCACGCGTGCCGGGCGGGCCGATGACGGCGTGGGACGGTATCCGGCCGCCAGGCTGGATGAGCAGCACGGCATCACCGTCTTCGGTGCCTATGCCGCCCCAGATGCGGTCGTCCTCATGCAAGAAGAGGTAGGCGAGGCGCTTGTCGCTACCCGGCACGAGAAACTGGCCGACGAAGACCAGCGGCTCCCCGCTGTCAGGATCGAGCGGCCAGGTCGGGTCGCTGAGCCAACAGGGCGCGCCGCCGAGCTTGGCCACTGGCTCGATAGCCGGCTGCCCGGCGGCCCTGAGGGCCATCCGGCAGCGTGGCAGGAAGGCGGCGTCGTAGGGCCCCGCGGCCCGCCCGGTGGGATGCGGATTCATAACCCGGACCCTACGACGAACCACTGACCGGACACGTCGGCGATCCACGCTGCCCGAACCGCGAAGAAAGACAGCCAGCCGTTGGCCACGGAAAAGATCGCCCTTCGAATTCGATCAGTAGCTGCTCATGGGAGCCGCTGACCACCCGGCGATGCTTCACCAAGCAACTGTGCGACAGCGGCAGCGTTCGGCGTCTTCCTAACTGCCACCACCTACTGCTCTGCCCGCTCGCTGATCTGGTGGCCAGCGTCATGGTCCAACCGCGCAGCCGCAGGATGCGCAGGAACTGCCTGTCTCTCCAGATGGACACCACGAGCTCCATCCGCACGGACGTACCTCACTGCCCTGACAGCATGCCCACACCGCGGTACCTCCCGGAACCACTGGCCTGAGCCAACATCGAGTGCCCGTTGTCAGTGGAACCCATCAGAACGCCGAAGCGGTTACCTGGCAGGCGCCTTGCGGGCTGTCTCGTCCAGCAGCACGCTACCGGCCTGGCTGGCCACTCGACGGCCGCCGCCCTCAACGCGGACACACGGATACGCCCCGGTGCGCCTCTTCACCTGGAGAGTGGCTTCTTTCCTGCGATGGGCAGAGCCTTCGGCAAGTCCCATCTTTCCAGGTCAGGACCGCTATCCTCCTGCCTGGCCAGCCTCCGGACGCTCCGCTTCGTAGAGCGCGAGGTTGGGGCCCTTCCTTCGCCCGTGAGGCTCAGGCCGGGTTCCACCAGCGCCTGCCGGTGCGGCGGAGGGTGTCTTCGTCCGTCGTGCGTGCGTGGGCGCGCAGCAGGCGCAGCAGCGAGTCGAAGGCGGCGGTACGGGGGCGGGAGACCGGCCAGGCCAGCAGGGCCGTGCACGGGGGGAGGTCGGTGACAGGGACGAAGCGGACGCCGGGCCGGGGCATGAGGGCGAGGGTGCTCTCGGTGATGAAGCGAGTGCCGTGCCCCAGGCTGGCCAGGGAGACGCAGTCCTCCAGCGTGGTCGCTATGTGGTCGGAGTACCGCACGGGGGTGCCGTCGGGGCGCGGGTCGGCGGCCCAGAACTCGCGGTACTCCCGGCGCACGTGAGGTGAGAAGCCGATGACGGGCAGGTCGGCCAGGTCCGCGAGGGTCACCGACTCGCGCTCCGCCAGCCGATGGGTCTCGGGTATGCAGGCGAACCGAGCCTCGCTGCCCAGCCGCAGAGTCTCGAAGTCGGCGGGCATGGGCCCGTAGCAGATGACCCCGTCGACCTCTCCGTCCAGTGGCGCCCTGACCTGCGCGATGTTGTCGACGGCGTGCCACTCGACATCCGGGCCCGAGTGGCGTCCACGGAGTTCGTCGAGAAGGATGCGCAGGGCGGGTAGGGCCGATATGTAGGAGCCGATTACCACTCGGTCCTGCGCGGCTGGGTGTGCCATCACCTCCGCGGCGCCCAGCAGCTCGTCAACGGCCTCCACCACGGCTCGCGCCTGCGGCAGCAGGGCCTCCCCGGCCGGTGTGAGCTCCACGCGCCGCGTGGAACGCTCCACGAGGCTCACTCCCAAGTGCTCCTCAAGGGCGCGGATCTGCCGGCTGAACGCGGGCTGACTGACGAACAGCCGCCTTGCCGCTCGCCCGAAGTGCAGCTCCTCCGCCAGCGCGAGGAGCAACCGCAACTGATGTGGACTCGGATCGGACGCCATGATTCCCCCCTGTTGTCAGGACGGCAGGTCGGCCGTCCACCCTCCGATGCGGGAAGGGTATCAATCGCCTTCTGCTTCACATTAATGAGAGCTTCCGGACGGACTTCCGCTCGGCCAGAATGGATTGCGGCGCTCGCGAATGGGCGGGCGATACAAACACCGTTGAATTATTGCCGAGAGGAAGTCGTGCCTCAAATCAAAGGGACTGTCGCTGCTGTAGGGATGGCCGCCGCGCTGCTGTTCGGCGCGGGAGTCGAGGCGGCGGGCACGGCGAATGCTGCGGTTGCCGGGCAGCCGGGGACCGCGATCGCCGCAAAGAGTTGGCATTACGCAGCCCATTACTCCTCCGAAGCGAAGTGTATTGCGGACGGCCACACGGCCGACGTGCCGTGGCAGTGCAGGAAGAGCTCAGGCAGCGGTTACTCGCTGTACCTCTACTATTGAGCACTGTCACCCGGCGAGCGGTGAGGTTATATCTTCGAGCCCCAAGCGAGAGGATGGGCTGGTGAAGCGAAACCTGGCCAGGGCGCCGGGTGCTGTGTCACTCGCGCCGGACCTCGGCTCGTCCTCATGCATGCTGCTTGGTCCGCCCCCGTGTCGTACCCGCCAGATACTTCCGGCTGGTTCCACCACCGCGTCTGACAGGCCGTCCACGGCAGGGGAAAGCCACCCGGCTTGACCTTCCCTCAACGCTAGGCCACAGGCTGGCCGCAATTCGGACGATCACGGCCCCAATCACGACAGCCTAGGGGTCGCGACCGACGTTCTCATTTCATTCCCTGCATTCAAGGAGAACTCTTTGAAACACAAGGCGAGGATGGGCGCCCTCGTTGGCGTAACGGCCCTCAGCATGGCTGTACTGGCCACACCAAAAGCTGAGGCGGCATCGCGTACCGCTCACTATCAGTTCGGGAAGTGCTATGCCGACGTCTATGTTCACACCAACAACACCGGCCCCGATGTTGAGGCATTCTTCGGGATATTTTGCGATGACGGAGGCTCGGTGATCGTAACGCCTTGGATCGGCCTCCGGAAGAACGGCCACCGTTATGGCCAGAAAAGCCCGGGCATGCGAATCGTTAGTCAAGGGAACGGCGTAAACTATAGCGTCGCCAAAGAGAACGTACGAGGGAAGCAGTGCTATCAAGGTGACCTGAGCATGGATTTTCTGAGTGGCACGGAAATCCCTCACCACAAGTACATCAAGACCCCCTGTCTAAACGTCTAGCGTCGATCTTGCGCGCGAGGGTCCGTCAGCCTGCTGACGGACCCTTTCCGTCTGTTCAGGGCGGAGTCTCCTGTAGGTGGGCAGGCTGGTGGCCCGGCTGTTGCTCCGGGCGGGCGCCGGGTTCCACTGCTCCGTAAAGTCGGGTGTTCGTCGGGACAGGTCGTTGCTGTTGGTCAGCCAGGGTTCGGCAGGACCTGCAGCAACTTCGATGTGGTCGGCGCCAGATACCCGATCGCTTCACGCTGGCGGCAACCCCTACTTCCGGGTTCTTGAGTACGGCAAGGGGCCGGCCTGAGTACGGGTACCCATGCGGTGGCTCGGCCACCCGGTGTGGGGTGGTCACCATGAAGAGCGCCCCTGCTTCCTGTGACAGCGCAGCATCTCAGCACGACACGCAGCCGGCCTATGTCACCCTGGGCCGCAAGCTGGCGATCACCGGGTTGGTCCTCTTTCTGCCCGCCCTCGTGCTGCTGGGCTTCACCGATCTCGTCAAGCAGGTCTCCCACGATCACTGCCATGAGCAGGGCTGCACCAAGCCGCTGATGGTGGCAATCCACTGGTCCTGGCGCGTGATGTGGCTGGCCGGCGCGACGGGAGCGGTCGCCGTACTCCTGCCCCGGCGCGTTGCCGCTCTCCGCTTCGGCCTGGCCTGCCTGCACCTCCTACTGCTCATCACCCCGTTCGTCATCCTCGGCGGGGCATGAGCGGGGACGTCCCGTCGTGCTGTCCACGCCTGCCGGCCGTCCAGCGCGGGGAGCCTCTCAGCGCGTCATGGCGGGGCAACAACCCACCCGGAACGCCCATCGCACTCAAGCCAGCTTCCCGTACATCCTCCCCGCCGGGTATCCACAAGTCGATGCTGGGCCAGCCGTGGCACCCTTGCGGTTTGGCAGCAGCGCCCCTCAACGAAATGATCAGTCACGTGAGCGACTACCAGCAGTACCCGTCCCCGAACCCCTACACCTATGGAGCGCAGCAGCAGTTTGACCCGCGCCAGGCAGGATTCGTACCGCTCAGGCCCGGGCCGCCCGAGGAGGTGCTCGCCAATCCGGGGGCACGACTGGGCGCCCGCCTCCTGGACATCATCTTTCTCATCCTGGTCATCATGATTCTGGGCCTGATCGTGGGCATACCCGTAGTTGCCCTGTCCGACAGCGAATCGGCCGGCGACGTCGCCTTCGCCACAGCAGCAATCGGTGCCCTTGTTCTCTACGACCCCTTGATGACCTACGCGTATGGCGCCACCTTCGGCAAGCGCATCTGCGGTCTTCGCGTCGCGCGGCTCGCAGACGCGGACAAGCTGTCTCTCGGGGCTGCCCTGGGCCGCTGGCTCGTCTACCTGCTCATCGGTCTCATCCCCTTCGGCGGCCTGGTCAACGTCCTGTCCTGCCTCTGGGACAAGCCCTACCGCCAGTGCTTCCACGACAAGGCAGTAGGAAGCGTAGTCGTCAACCACAACGCCTGACCCCCAAAGCACCACCCGACCGCGCCTGGCCTCCCCAGGACGCTGACGTTCCCGGCGATGCCATCACCTTCCACGCCGCCGATGGGGAGACCGTCATCCGCTACACGGTCATGGCCAGCAGTTCCAGATCCGCGGGCGATCCCGCAGTCGTCGGGAACGTGCGGCACGGACTGCTTTAGCGCCGCCTCAACCGATCCACCGTCAAGTGGCGCATGAACCGGCTCGTCGAGGACGGACTGGCTGTGGTCTCCGACGACCTGTACTACCCACCGTGGCACCTGGCCGACGACGCCGGTCTGCGCTCGGACCGCAGAGGAGCTTCAGCGTGTGGCGCAGGCGCGCGGCAGCGAGGGAATGGGCGAACGACGGCGGGAACGCCGCGCTGAGCAACGCACCTCGTATCAGCGGTATGTGGAGTGGCGTGCCGAGCGTGCTGCTCGCCGGTATCAGCCCGACCGGCCGCGGCTGCGCCTGGTGCCCAAGGACGTCGTCGACTCGCGTACGGGGGAGGTCGATCCGCAGTGGGCCGGCTGGGACGTGTCGGACCCGTTCCGGCCGGTGTGGATCGGCGATCGGTCGTTGGCCCCGCCAGGCGAAACCGTCGCCGCGGGGGAGTGCGCATGAGGACCCATCGAATGCGTTGCGCGTGCGCGCCGACGGCCGGGCAACGGTCGTGCAGTGCCGTCTCCGCCTGGCCGGGTAACGGAAGGGTGTTGGGTAGCGTGGAAGCGTGACGAACATATGGACGGGAGTACGCGAGCGCGTGCTGGCGCTGCACACAGCCCCCAGGATGAGCGAGGTCTTTGGCGCGGTCTGGCTCGAGGACCAGGGGCACCGCTTCGAACTCCTGCCGCCGCTTACTCCCGACGAGCTCGGGGAGCTCGAGCGCGAGATCGGTGTGCGGCTGCCCGAGGAATACCGGACCTTCCTGGCGGAGGTCGGCGCCGGCGGCGCCGGCCCCGACTACGGGATTTTCCCTCTGCAACCTGGTACCGAGAGCACCAAGGCACGGGCGAAGAATCTGGCCGTGCCCTTCCGCCCCCAGGAGATCGGCGACCTCTTCGACGAGCACCAGTACAACGAGCCGGCCGGCGAGGACTTCACCGACGCCGAGGCGTTCTCCGCCGCCTACCGCGCGTGGGACACCCGCGACGACGAGTTGCGCGAGGAACTCTTCGCCGGCACGCTCTACCTCAGCTGCCAGGGCTGCGGCTACTACACGGTGCTCGCCGTGACCGGCCCCGAGGCGGGCACCGTCTGGGACGACGTCCAGGCCCTGGGCGAGGGTGTGGCCCCCAAGCGCCACAACGGTGCCGAGCGCATGACCTTCGCCCAGTGGTACCTGGACTGGCTCGCGCACGCCGAACGCACAGCTGGGAAGGACCCCCAGCGGACAACGTGAGGGCAACCGTCCATCGCCGCCGGCCCACATCAACACCACCGACGTGTTGAACCCCGACCTGGGCCGTCGATGGCTATGGGGCCGGTCGACGCGCGCCCACCGCAGGCGACGGCCCTCGCCTCGGCATGCCTGGCCAGGTCGCCCAGCGCAGCGTTGCGGCGGCCTCGGGCGGCAGCAGCCCTGCAGCAATGAGAGCTGCCCGGCCTGCCTGCTGTCCGGCGATCTTGTAGCCGAGCTCGCAGGAGTCCACGTCGTGGAAGCTGCCGTCGGTGACCAGCACAGCGGCGGCGACCCCGTCGAGACCCTCCCGCATGCCCTCCTCCAACCATGGGAGGTACTCCGAGGGCAGCCGGCTCTCAGGCAGCAGGCTCAGCAGCTCCAGTTCGCCTCCGGGGACGGGTGGCTCGAAGTCCGCCACGATATGCGCATACGGTCCGCAGGCACCCACGTTCAGCTTCACACGGACACAAATGTCCGGTACGGGGACGGGGAGAGGGCCGGTCATGACGGTCACGGTAGAAGGGGTCACGGCCAGCAGACCAGCGGGGCGCACCCCCTACGGGGTGGACAGCCGCCAGACGTAAGCGGCGTGGAGGTCGCTGGGCTGGTACGACATGCGCAGGCTCTCGGGCAAAGTCCTGGCGGTGAACACCTCATCCATCTGCAGAGAACCGCCTTCGGGCACCGTTGCCGGGGAGCTCTGGAAGAGCTCCTTCGGGTAGCCGGGCAGCCATGTCACGCCCCGGTTCGCCCCCGCATAGCCACCGGCCCCCAGGCCCAGTTTCACGGGCGCGCCGCTGCGGTTGGTCACGGTGATGGGGATGCGGTAGGTGTGGGCGGCGGATGCGCCGGCCTCCGTCATCTCCGGGGTGGAAGTGATGCGCTGGACGGGGCCGATGGTGACCTGGACGCCGTCCTTGTACGTGATCGTGCCGCCGGGGGCGGGGCGCTTGCCGGTGGCGGCGCCGGTGCGCTTGCGGGCAGGAACCCCGTCATCGCTGTCGTAGCGGATGCAGCCGCCATCGGCCGACAGCACGGGTTTATACGTGAACCAGTCCAGGCGGACGGCGATGGTGACGCCGTGGTCGTCGGTGGTGCGGATGCCCGGCCAGTCCGGCACCGGCTTGTCCGGGTTCAAGGTCTCGGGCGGCGGCGTGTCATGCACTTTCCAGCCGCGTTCCTCCCAGGCGCTGCGGAGCTTGGCAAGATCGGCCGAGTAGTCGGCCTTGCTGGAGTAGTCGAGGCTCCACTCGTAGTCGAGCTGCTTACGGGTCACGCCATCCTGGTAGCGTCCGAAGTCATCGACGCACGAGGTGCCGCCGTGTCCTTCCCGGATCTCACTGACCCACATCCCCGGCCGCAGCTGGCCCAAGACCTTACGCCCGGCCTCGCGGGTGTTGATGTCCTGCCCACGGAAGTGCGCTGCCGACCGCACCGGGCCACCGCCTAGCTCTTCGAAGAAATCGGACACCGCACAGCAAGCCCACCCGACGGCTCCGGCCGCGGCGACAGCGGTCAGCCACCGCCGCACGAGCACCTTGCGGCTGACCGTGCTGCCGGCAGGGGTGTCCGCCGTGCCGGGGACCGGTTCCTGGGGCGTTTGCGTGTCCATGATCCGATCCCACCGCACCCGCCCGGCATACAGGCAGGGACGTGATGCTCATCCGCAGCTGAGTACCCGTACCCAGGACATGCGCGATCCCTCCCACGCAAAGCAGGGCGCACGGCACACGCCGGCTCCGGCTCGTCGCCTGCTCAATGAGCGCCGGACGGGGGAGTACGCAGGTTGTACAGCAGCCGGGCCTCGCACCCCTCGCAGGGATCCGCGCCTTCGAATTCCGACCGCGCCCAGACCCACCTCGACCACGCCCTGCACCTCGTGGGCATGGCCAAGGACGGCGCCGCTCACCTACGCGTGTGGAACAGCTACGCGATGATGGCCCACCAGCGTCAGGAGCACACCACGGCCATCGATGCCGGTACGCCGCCACCCAAGCGGTCGGGATCGGCCGCAAGTGCCCGCTCTATGCCTCTCTAGCGCACGCTCGCCCAGCCGCGCTTCGGTCCCTGGGGTACGCCGAGGCCACCTTGTCCAAGGCCGATCCCGAACAGCCTCACCAGTCATGGATCGCCCATGGATCGCCGTCCACGACCTGTCGGAGCTGACGGCGCTCAAGGCTATCGTCCGAGACCGTATCGGGGACTCCGAGGAGGCCGGGGCCGCCTCGCACCGCGCGTTGTCGTCCATTCCGTGCCAGTTCCACCGCAACCGCGCCCTGGCCTCCACCCGCCTCGCCCCCGCACAGTTGCATCAGCGAGAGATCGAAGGGGCGTGCGTCACCGCCTCCAGCGTCTTCGACCCGATGGCCGGATATCCGGTCCCGGGACGGGTGCGGCCCCTGCTGGGCGACTTCTACCGAGACCTCATCACCCTGGCCCCGGACGCCGCCATCGCGGGAGAGGGGGCGACCGCTTGCGCAGCGAATGGAGCCGAGCTTGGCCACCTTCGACGTCCGGCACTTCACCCACGACGACGCGGCCGAGACCCGCCAGACCCTCGACCTACACGCCGACGCCTATGCCGACCGCGCCGACGACCCGTTCGTCCAGCGCTTCCCCTGGTTCCTGGACCACTGGTCCAGCCATTCCGGATCCTCCTGCGTGATCGGCTACGACGGCTCCGAGCCGATCGGCTGGTGCTGTGACCGCATAGGTTCACCGGGTAGGGGGTCCGCGCGCGCTTGGATGCGTCGTGATGTCCAGTCCGCCCCGCGGGACGGTTCGGCGAGCAGCCTTGAGGGCGCGGAGTCCTGGCCGTTTCCACTGATAGCGCGAAGACCCTGGCGGCGCTGACCTGGTGGGCCACGGCGAGTTGGGCTGCGGGCGTGAACCGCGGCGAGTGGCCGCGCAGGCGGCGTCACTCACGGACCCGGCCTCCTGGGCGGCGCACGCGTGCACGTCCGCATCCGGCGTCGGCCACCCGCCCTCCACGAAGTGGAAACCACCGTGTTGCGCGCCAAACAGGATCGAATCACCCGTTAGACATCTTAGGGGGGGCAGGAGTCAAGCAGGCTGTTCGGTCGGGGGCGACAGGAGTGGTGCGAAGGCGCGCTGTTCGTCGAACAGCTGCCGGGTTTGGAGACAGTGGTGGAGTTGGCCGAGGAAGCGGTTGAGCAGGTGGCGCTGGGCGGCGTTGTGCCAGTCTCCGTGCTCGCGTCGGCGGCGGTAGTGGGCGTTCGATCCGGGAGAGGCCTGAAGGGCTGAGAAAGCCCAGAGGAAGCCGGCGTTCATGAGCCGGTTGTTCTTGACGAAGCGGCGGCCGACGAAGCGTTTCTTGCCAGAGGCGCGGGTGACCGGGGCGGATCCGGCGTAGGACTTGAGCGCCCTGGCATCGGCGAAGCGGGCCCGATCGTCGCCGATCTCGGCGAGGACGCGGGCTGCGAGCAGGGGGCCGAGGCCGGGGAAGCTGAGCAGGATCGCGCTGTCGGCATGCCGGCTGAAGGCGCCTTCGGCGGCTGCGGCAAGGTCGTCCGCGGCCTGACAAGTGGCGTCCAGCTGCTTGAGCAGGGCCAGGAGCTGGTGGCCGAACGCGGCTTCGACGGCCGGGAGCTGCCGGGCGTTCTCAGAGCGGAAGATGTCCCGCGGGCGTGTGGTCTCGGTGTCGAAGGAGCGGGTGCGGCCGCTGCGCTTGAGGGCGGCGCGCAGCTGGGCGAGGGTGAGTTTCGCGGCCTTCGCCGGGGTCGGGGCGAGCGCAGTCCCGGCTCGGCTACCAGTGGGGGCACACCACCGGCCGGCCCGGGGCACGGACTGTCACGGGCAGCGAGCCGGTGATGACCGTTCTGAAGGACGTGGCGATCAAGATCAGCGACTGCCTGCGCGAGTATGCGGAAGCTGCGCTCTAGGCCCAATGTCGTTGCGTTTGTCCTGCGGTGGTTCGGGCATGCGCTGTTGGCAGGATGCTCGGGGGTGGTGCCGGTGGCCGAGAGTATGCCGGAGTTATCGGGTCTGGGGCTGTTGACCTGGGTGTATCCGCCGGGTCTGGTGGACCGGGTGGCTGCTGGGTGTGGCCGGACCGAGGAACGCAGACGGCTTCTGCCCGCGCGGCTGGTGGTCTATTTCGTTCTCGGTCTGGCGTTGTTCTCGCCGGCACCGTATCTGGAGGTGCTACGGCATCTGACCGAGGGTCTGCGCGGGGCCGGGATGCTGGGATCCTGGCGGGTCCCGGCGAAGTCTTCACTGTTCAGAGCCCGGGATCGGCTGGGGCCGGAGCCGTTGCGGGTGCTGTTCGCTACCAGCGCGGGGCCTTTGGGTGACGAGAGGACGCCGGGAACGTTCTGGCGGGGCCTGCGGCTGGTCGCGGTGGACAGCACCTGCTGGGACGTAGCGGACACGGCCGTGAACGAGGCAGCGTTTGGCCGGCCTGGCAATACCCGCGGCCCGGACAGGGCGGCGTTTCCGCAGGTGAGGATGGCCGCGTTGGCCGAGTGTGGCACGCATGCGGTGCTGGACGCGGAACTGGGTGGCTGCCGGACTGGTGAGCTCACCCTGTCCGCCCGCCTGGTCCGCTCGGTGGGGCCGGGCATGTTGGTCCTGGCCGACCGTGAGTTCCTCGGTGTCCCGTTGTGGAGGGCTTTCACCGGGGCCGGCGCCCACGTGTTGTGGCGGGTGTCGGCCAACCGTGTCCTGTCGGTCCAGACCAGGCTGCCGGACGGCTCCTGGCTCAGCCGGATCCATGCCTGCACCGACGGCAAGAAACGCGCCCCAGTCCGGGTCCGCGTGATCGCCTATGGGCTGGACAGGCACGACACCGAGTACCGGCTGGTCACCGACCTGCTCGATGCGGATCGGTTCCCGGCGAAGGAGCTGGCCGCTTTGTACTGCCAGCGGTGGGAGATCGAGTCCGTATTCGGGGAGATCAAGACCCAGCAGCGTGGAACCCGTGTGGTGCTGTCCAGCAAAACACCGGACGGTGTGCTCCAGCAGATCTGGGCCCATCTGCTGGTCCACCACGCGCTCAGGTCACTGATCTGCAGAACAGCTGCTACCCGCGGGACCGACCCCGACCGGCTCTCCTTCACCGACACCCTGCGGTCAGCCCGCCGCAGCGTCACCACAACACCAGGCGTGCTTTCCCCCTGAACAACTGGTCACCGCACTCGCCCGGCTCCGCGATGACCTCCTGTCCCAGCTCCTGCCGCCACGGCGGTTACGGGCGCAACCTCGCGTGGTCAAACGCAAGATGTCCAACTACCGCCTCAAACGCGCTCAACACCGGCACTGGACCCAGCCGACCACACCACCCGCCACAGCCGTCACCATTCACAGCCCGGCATCGCCCAGACCGTAACGCAACAGCATTGGCTCTAGAGGGTGTCGTTCACCGACTCGATCAGTTGCCGCACCGATTTCAGCAGCGACTCGCCCTTGCGGCGTTTCTCCCGCTTGAACGAGGGCCGCAGCAGCTCTGCCCCGCGCATGGCCAGATCGGTCTCGAATTCCTTGGAGGCGAAGCCTTTGTCCGTGATCACCAGCAGGCCGGGGCGGTCGGTGACTGTGTCAGGCTCACGATCCAACATCGCCGTCAGCACCTCGCGCTCGTCCAGCTTCGGGTTCGCAAGGGACCACAAGATCGGCATACCGGTTGGGGTGCACACCAGGTATAGCCGCAGGCCCCAGATGAATCGGGAATGGCTGGCGCAGTATCCGTATCCGGCCCAGCCTGCCAGGTCCGACCGCTTCACGGTGGGGCGTGACCGGCCGCACTCGACCGGGGTGGAGTCGATGATCCAGTGGTTGTCGAACCAGAAGTCGGTGTCCGTTGCAAGGAGCCGTATAGCCCGCTTGACCAGCGGCAGCGCGGCCCGCAGCCGCTTGTTCCAGCCCGGCTGCTTCGGCACGAAGGGGAACATCTCGCCGAGGCGGGAGCCGACGAACCGCAGCCACCTGGACTCCGAGGTGAAGCCCAGCATCACCTGGGCGACGGCGAGGCAGACGAGCTCGGAATCGGTCAGCCGGGGAGGGCGTCCCAGCCACCGGGTGTCCGTGATCTCGTCGTCAATCTTCACATACAGTGCGGTGAGCAGGGCGTCCAGGTCACTCGTCACAGAACGATCTTGGCCGCCCTGTCTGTCTCTCCGGCCGCCGGCAGGGGGCTGCCCGATTGCTCGGCTTCACGCTTGAGCAGGCCGACAAGCCGCGGGAGACCGGACGCCACCGCCATGGCCGCCCGTGCCGGACCTCCCGGTCCGCGCTGTGGCCAAGAGCGCCCAGGGCAGCGCGAAGATCTCAGATCTTCCGCTGTCTGCTGCCCGCCGTTGTCGAAGGCTGCGATGACCTGGCCGTCTGCGTGTCCCGGTCCGGCCCGAGATTGCCGAACCCCCGCGCCATGCCCATGCCATCGATGTCATAGTTGGACGTTGTGTGGACAACGCTTGCGCCGCTCATTGGCGTCCTGCTCGGCGGGCTCATGTCGATGCTGGCCCAGCGCTCGGCAGGACGCGCCTTGGAACGCGGCGAGGCGCGCCGCAGTGTTCGTGAACTTGCCGAGGCGCGCCGCAACGAGCGTCTCACTCACCTCATCGAATTTCTGTCTGCGGTGCAGGAAGCTGAACGAGTCGCGGTGGATCGGCATCACCACAACCTGGCTGACGAGCAGTGGCAGGCCCGGGCCAGGCAGGTCCTTGACAGGGTGTGGGTGATGCAGAAGACGATCCACGTGCTGTGCACGCCTGAGGTCAGCGAAGCGGCACGCAGCCTCGCGTGGGCAGTACAGGAGGTGATCAGGAAGGGCCCCGAAGACCCGGGAGAGCCACAGGATGAGAAAGTCTGGGCGCACATCCGTCCGAGCCGACAGGCATTCCTTGATCTCGTGCGCGACCAGCTGAGTTGAAACCCCGGGGAGGGATTCGGCAGCTGCCGTGAGCGGCCCGGGACAAGCAGCACCAGCTCCGGCCTCCATTGTGCGGCGAGCATCATCTACTTCGTCGGCTTCTCGAGGGACGCAAAGACCGCCTTGGCGCAGGAGGCGTGCATGCCCACGGGCCAGCAGCAGGCCATCGAATGGCCCCTTGGCCCATCGACAAGCTGAACACGATCACTTCGGAATGACTCGTCTAGCTGAACCACGATGTCTTCGAAGAGCTTAAGCGGGCCATGAAGCAGGCCGCGAAGGACATCATCGACGACATCGAGAAGGCCAAGAAGAAGCCCAGCCTCAAGAGCATCACCGGTGCCGTCACCAGCGTGGTCGGCGGGGCCGCCGGACTCCTGCTGAAGTTCGACGTCAACACGGTCCTGAACCTGGACAAGGCCAAGCTGAACCGGATCGTGGACAAGTACACCGGCATTCTGGACGGCCTCACCGCGCGCATGAACGCCCTCAAGGGCGTCCTGGACGAAGCACACATGAGCGCCCCGAACTTCGAGGCCGGCGTTGCCCTGGCACATGGATTCGGCGCAGTCGCTCAACGACTTCAAGCACGAGCAGCAGTGGACGGTCCAGGGCTCGAACGGCAACATCGCCTTCGACCTGGCGGCCAACGAGTACCTCGGCGGCGGCCACACCCTGGACAAGCACGTCGGCAAGACCGACGAGCAGCTCGCCCAGCGCTTGCACGACCAGTCCGACCCGGCCGCCTCATGGCCCGAGAACAGCAGGCCCACCATCGGCGGTTCGTCGAGCTTCAAAACCATGCAGGGTGCGCAGCGGCTCACGGAGCACAACCTCCGGACGAAGGAGGCCGAGATCGAGGCCTGGCTCGCCACCAACCCTCCGGACGGCCAGAACAAGGCCTTCGAGAGCCCCGCGCCCAATGGCGAGGTCAGCGGCACCTACGTCTCCAAGCAGCCCACACCCAATCAGGACGGCTCCCCGGGCACGATCCCTGGAACGGGCTACAAGGATCGCGGCCTCGCAGCGAAGGCAGTCGAGGTCAAATACGTCAAAGTCCGTCCTCAAGTACGATTCCAGCCTCGATCCCCCTACATCATCTACACCTCGATGCCCTCACCGCGACCGATCCCTCAGGGCCCCTGATGACCCCCCTCGACAGCAACACCTGGGAAGCTGCACTGGTACGGCTCCTGGAGGACGTCTACACCTTCGCCAGGAGCGGCCCCCGGCTGCACGAGGACTGGGCCGAGGACGTCCTCGCCGTCATGGAGCGGTCGGTCGACGACCCCCGTGGCTGGCCTGCCCTGGAGTGGCAGACGGACCAGGAGGGACGGGAGACCGTCCGTCCCTCCTACCCGTTCCGCGCGATGACCGCCGCGGACCTCCGCGCCCGGGTCCACCCGATCACGGCAGGGGCTGCCGTCGAGCTGCTCGCCTCGCTGACACAGGAGTGGTTCTTCGAGGGCTTCCCGGTCCGGTCGCGGGCGGACCGCGACGTGGTGCTGGCGGACGCCCGGATCGTGCTGCACCGGTTCGGCCCCGATGCGGTGTTCTGGTCCTCCTCCGACCTGGCCCGCACCTCCGACGCGCCCGACTTCCTGGCGGGGGACCTCGAAGGCGGCCACCCCGTCACCGACCACCTCATGGACCTCGGTCTGATCGCGGTGTCCGCAGACGAGGTGGGCGTCTTCTGGTCGTTCAACGTGAATTGAGACAATGATCCGATGCTGACCCGATCCTCCACCTACCCTGACCGGAAGACCGCCCAGTGAGCCACCCAGCAGGTGGTGACCGCCAATGAGCAGGTCAACCACCGCTGGCTCGCCCAGGGAACTCGGGCCCGCCTCACCATCGAGGCCGCCTGGCCGTCCCGAGAGGAGCCCGTCGGCCGGGTGCAACTGGAGGCGATGCTGCTTGCCGGACAGGAACCGCTCGACGCCCGCGTCGCCCGCGTCGTACTGCGCCGGCAGCCCGCCAGCCCGTACGGATTCGTCGTCCAGACCGGAACCGCTCCCCACCGGGGGATCTGGGGAGCTCAGCGACGACGTGCTCGTCCACCCTGGCTCACCGCCCTCTTCTTCACCGGCCTGCCGTTCACGCAACTTCCGGACAACAGCAACTGCCGCGAGCAGGCCATCAACTCCTATGCCCGGCGCCTTCCCCGAGCCGGACCCACCTATGTCAGCAGTGCGGCTTACTCCTTGAACGATGCTTCGCACGCCTCAAGCAGTTCCGCGCGATCGCGACCCGGTTCGACAAGCTCGCCGACCACTACCGAGCCGGAATCGTCCTGGCCTCCTTGATTCACTGGCTCCGCGAACCAGCTAGTGCTGTGACCGGGAAGATTTGCCGGGTTGGGTGGTCAGGCCGCGGCTGATAGGGGTCTGCCGCCCCAGCGGACACCCTTTTCGCTTCGGATGCGGGCACGCTCGCGTCGCTGTGCGGCCAGCACGTCTGGGTGTCGGGTGTGCATGTTGCGCCAGCGCAGGTAGGCGTGCAGAGCCCTGGTCTGAACGGTGTGGTTCGGGTGGTGGGAGTTGGCCAGGGTGAACTGTCGCAGGGGTCCGAAGTGGGCCTCGATGGGGTTGGCCCAGGACGCGTAGGTCGGGGTGAAGCACAGTTCGACCTTCTTGCGGGCCGCCCACCTGCGGATTTTCCAGTTCAGGTGGGCGGAGAGGTTGTCGAGGATCACGTAGATCGGGGCGCCGTCGGGGCGGGCAGTGCGGATCGACCGCAGGGCGGCCCAGGTGTGGTCGATGCCCTTGCGTCTGTGGTTGACGCCCCAGAGCTTGTCGTCGCCGACGGAGTAGCAGCCGTGGAAGTAGGTGATGCCGTGGGTGCGTCGGTAGGTGACCGGCAACCGGTCCGGCTTGCCTTGTTCGGCCCAGCACGATCCGGCAGTCGGACGGATCCCCAAGGGCCCGAACTCGTCGAAGGCGAATGTGCGGTCCGGGCGCTCGTTGATCGCGTATTCGATCCTGGCGAGCCTGGCGTCGAAGGCCGGGTCCGGGGACTCCTTCCAGGACTTCGTGCGCTGGAAGGAGATGCCCCCGCGGGTCAGCAGGCAGCGCAGGGCCTCGCGTCTGATGTGGATCGGCCGGGTGCTGTCGCGTCGCAGGTGGCCGGCGAGTTTGCGGACCGACCAGCGGGTGAAGGGCTTGCCCAGTGCGGTCGGGCGGGTGGTGGCCGCCTGGACGACGAAGTCCTCGTCGTCACGGTTGAGAAGGCGGGGACGGCCTCCCGCCCACTGAGGGTCCAGGCATGCGAGCCCGATCTCGTTGAAGCGGTGGATCACGTCGCGGACGGTGTCCTCATCCGCCTGGACCAACCGTGCGATGACCGGGACGGTGCTGCCGCCGGCTGACGCCAGCAGCATCATCGCCCGCCTAAACCGCACCGAGCTGGTACTGCCCCGCCGAACAATCTGCTGCAGTTTCTGACCTTCCTGCTCGGTCAGTCCGCGAACCCGGACCGGTACGCCATGTCCGCCCCCATGCCTGTCGAAGTCGTCACATCCGACCAGCACAACGAGCAACCCGGCAAACCTTCCCGGACACAGCACTAGGGGGCTGTGACGGCGGGTGGCCGCTCGCTCACAGATCACCCCCCGGGCGGGCAGGGCCCACAAGCCCACGACTCCACCGCCGCAGACGCCGCCCTGCCCGATGAGGGAAAGTCACACCGCAAAGGGAGATCACTTGTTCGCCCACAGGGGCATGTAAAGGCCACCCAGAAGGACGCGGCCCTGTCCGTGGACAGCTTCAACGCCAGCCCAGCGCCCGAGGCCATCCTTCGGACGCCATGGCGGCCCTGCCCAGGAGGGAGGGTCAAGGCCGCACGAGGGAAGCCCTGTCGTCACCGCAAGGTTCCGGAAGACCCTGGCTCCCATGCCTCAGCTGGCGCGTTCCCGCATGAGGCATTCGTATTCGGCCATCGAGGCCCGCCAAGCTGAACGCGTGGGCGCCGAGTGATGCGCCCAGACATGACCGGCCTGGCAGGGGCTCACGGGGTGTCCATGCGCTGTTTTTCACCACCGCATGCCGCTTCACACGCCTGCTGTTTCCAGCCACCCCGCACGCACACTCATGGCACTGCAGGGGGCGCCTCCGGCGCAAGAACCGGGCCCCGCAAGGGTGCGGATTTCTGCGACGTCACATGCCGTGCGCCCCTGCCGCACCCGCCCGCTGACGACGGCCTGATCCCCAGGGCCCGTACGGACGCGTGGCAACAAACATCCCCTGCCTGTCGTTCTCACCCCAGAGGGGAGAGAGAACGGAGAGGAGCACCAATGCAGGCGATACCCCTTCGTCGTGGACTGGCGAGCCTGTCCACGGTGGCGCTGATGGCCTTCGGGCTCGTCGGCCTGTCGGCCACGGCCGCCTCCGCCCTGCCGGCGCAGTGCACGGGCACGGAAACCAACGGCCCGGACAACATCACCTGCCCGTTCCTGCTGCCCGGGCAGACCATCAACAGCCTCGGCGGCAACGACACCATCACGATCCTGGCGAGCGCCGGGGGCACCGTGAACTCGGGTTCCGGCAGCGACATCCTCACCGTCGGCTCGGTGGACACCCTGGCCGCCTTCGATACCGGCACCGGCAACGACACCGTCCGTATCCTCGGCAACCACGCCGGCAACTCACTGAACACTGGGGACGGCGACGACACCGTCGAGATCACCGGCAACAAGACCGGAGCTGCCGACACCGGTTCGGGCAACGACCGGTTCATCGTCCACGGCGCTGTCACCGCCGACGAGCTGAGCCTGGGCCCCGGAAACGACTTCGCCAACATCAACACCTACAACGTCAGCGACAGCAGCCTCCACGGCGGCGGCGGCGCCGACAGCATCACCGTGGGCGTCTGCAATCTCAGCACCCTCGAGGGTGACGACGGTGACGACACCATCGACGTCACCGACGCCAACGGCTGCAATGTCAGAGGCGGGGCCGGTAACGACAACATCCACGAAGGCGCCGAAGCCACCGGCACCGTCGACGGTGGCCCCGGCATGGACACCTGCCAGGAAGACATCCCCTTCCTCGGCACCGAATCCAACTGCGAGGTATAGCCCCTCGCCCTGACCCAGCCCGAACCCGGCCCGGACACCTGCCCCCGCTCCCTTCACGGAGACGGCAATCCCGAGCCGGGCTCTCACCTGCCCCTTGCAAGTCGCCGCGCCCGGCAAGCCCGTCACCGACCACTCCTGGGCAACTCGCAAAAGCTACCCGTCTGCGACCAAGGCTTCACAAGTAGCACTTACACCACCACCATCGAGGACCGGTGGGGTGTACAACGGGCAGGATGAGGGCCGGCTTGCTGGCGGCGGCGCCGTAGCCGGGACGGCGGCATGCTGAAGGTGACAGGAGACGGACAAGCCAGCAATTCCCGGCCGCAGGAGCCTGCGGTCGGGCCTGCCGCTTGGCCACCGGTGGAGTGCTGGTCAGGTCTCGTCGATACAGGTGAACACCTCATCGAGACGTGCACCGTCCTCACTGGTCAGGCCAACATCTCCCCAGCTCGTCCCGGAGGCCCTCAACGCCTCGGCCAGCGAGCCGCACTCTGGATGCAGCCGCTCCAGCCGCTTCAGTTCCGGCACCGCAAGATCAACTCGGTGCACCCACTCCGCCAGCCCATCCACGCCGACCGAATGCGCTTCTGATGCTTGCTGTTCCCCTGGGCCCTCTCCCACCCTCAGTACAACGACCCCAAGGCCAGCCGGCAACGGCTACAACCCCGCGACGCGCACATGCAAGTCGGAAGCCGATCAGGACGCCGGGGGCGGCGACAAGGCGCAGTGGCGGAGCGCCTTCGTCGACGGCGTCCACTCCGCGACCGGCATGTAGAAGACGGTCAAGCTCAGGTGCGGGGGCTGCTGTCCTCGACGTAGACCTTGATGGAGCCCTCGTAGTCTTCCGCGTAGGCGCAGGCGCTTCCACCCAGCTCTTGGACCCGTTGCACGGTGCGATCGAAGAAGTCCCTGCCTGAGGGCCACAGGCAGGCCAGCAGCAGGTCCTGGTGGTACGCGAGCAGCTCTCCGTCCTTACAGCGCAGCGTGATGGGGAAGAGGTGCTCTTGGGTCCGGGCGGCGAGTTCCTGGCGGGCGCCTGGCTTCCAGGGGGCCCAGTGTCCGGTGAAGGGCAGGATCAGCTCGGGGCGTAGCGTCCGGGTGTAGGCGATGGCCATCTGCTGCAAGTCCTCCCACCAGGGCATCAGCAGGCGTATGTCGCTGTCGGTGTAGCTGTACATGAGGTTGTGGGAGGCGGTGATGGCCGACCCGTAGTCGGCCTTCCTCTTCCGGTACTCCTTGGGGCCGACGCGGCGCACTTGCACGTAAGCGTGGCAGCCGACGGGGCCACCGGTGGCGTAGGCCAGGGCGCGTATGGGGCCGCCCAGGGCGACCAGGTTGCGGTCGTACATGTAGCCGACGTGCCGTTCGTGGTCGGTGCCAGGGTGCTCGGGCGGGGCGGCCACGCTGACGGCTTTGGGGTTGTAGTCGTTGTCGGGACGCGGAACGAGCTGGACCTTGACGGGCATGACGGTTTCCCCTTGCCCGGGCAGTCTGCTGATGCGGTCAAGGCCACCGGAGGCGGCCTCGCGCTGGACGAAGGCGTGGAAAGCCTTCTCGGCGGGCTCGCCCCAGACGGAGACGCCGAGCGCGAATTTGGGCTGCCGGTTCGGCGGAATCAAGGTGAGTCCCGATTCCTGGTCGAACACGAGGGAATCTGTCGCCGTACCCACCCGATCCCGCCTCTGCTTCACCGTCGTAGAACACCGCCCACCGCGCCACTTCGCCGGGCATGGATGCCGTGCACAGGCAGCACGGAACCATGGCCAGGGGAGAAGGGAGCGCAGGCTGACGGTGACGATATCCGCCGGCCTTTCGTGCAGCATGGCCGGGGAGGGGCTTGTGCAGGGCTCCCACTGAGCTGGCGCCCTCGCATCGGCGCCGGTAACAGCGGAAACTCTCCTGGCGTCCTGCCGCGCTGAGGGGCTTCCCCGGCCGTAGAGCACCGCAGCCAGACGGCAGCGCCGCAGGGCGCGCCTCAGCGTGAAGAAATGAGGCTGATCGAGGATGCCGTTCGTTTGTGCGGGGCAGGCTGCGGTCGTGACGCAGCCCAGCTCGACGCCGCGCAGGGAGTCCGGGACGTAGGCGTCGATCCGGGCTTGGTGCTGGGGGGTGCTGGTCTGGCTGGGGGTGTGGTTGTGGGTGTGGTCAAGCGGGGGCGGGTTGTTGTCGGCCGTGCCTGAGGACCTGCTTGAGGGTGTCGCCCCCGCTGGGTGCGGCTGGGCTGCTATTGGCGGGGTGGTGGGTGTTTCTGCTGGCGCCGTCGCCTGTTGCTGCCGTCAGTCTTTTGCCGGCCGTAGCCATTAGGTGGTCTGGTGAGGCGCTGCCCGCGTTGGGCGGGGAAACGCAAAAAGGGAGAGC